>CAIPFY010000103.1 GCA_903864435.1 uncultured Chloroflexota bacterium
GGGGCGTGAACCAGAACTTGATTCAAGCCGATGAACGGGTCGCCATCAATATGCCGATTCAGGGAACGGCTGCTGACATCATGAAACGGGCGATGATTGACCTGTACGGGGCGCTAACCCGCGAAGGGCTGCACGGGCGCATGATTTTGCAGGTGCATGACGAATTGGTGCTGGAAGTGCCGGAAGCGGAAATCCAGCCCACACGCGATCTGGTGGTGCAGGTGATGGAAGGTGCTTACCCGATGGACGCGCCGCTGCGAGCAAACGCGCAGATGGGTGATAACTGGGATGAAATGCAGACATTGTGAAAAAAGTGAGAGAATTGGGCAAATCATGATGCCGAAAGATCAGGTTGCGATTATACTGTGTAATGTTGAATTATCAGTATCGGCTCAAGCGAGGCACACAGATTGACGGGCGAACGCATCCTCATCTGCGATGATGGCAAAGAAAACCGCGAGTTTTTGATTCAGTATGTGCTGGAACCCAATGGCTTCCAGCCAATTGAAGCACGAGATGGCAAAGAGGGTCTTGATCTGGCGCTGGAACTGCACCCGGATTTGATCCTGCTGGATTTGCAAATGCCGCGCATGAACGGCATTGACGTACTCAAAAACCTTGCCAGAGTAGGTGCCGATATTCCTGTGATTCTGATGACGTTTCACGGATCGGAAGATGTCGCCATCGAAGTCTACCGGCTGGGCGTGCGTGACTATGTGAAAAAGCCCTACTCACCGGAGGAAATGCTGGAGGCGATTGAGCGCAGCCTGACCGAAGTGCGTCTGCGCAAAGAAAAAGAGGCGCTCACCGAACGCCTGTTGATCGCCAACCGCGATATGCAGCGCCGCCTGCAAGAAATGAACGTGCTGTATATCGTAGGAAAGAGCGTGACCGAACTGGCGAATATGAGCGATCTGCTGCCGCGCATTGTGGACGCGGCCACCCAGATCACGCAGGCCGAGGAAGGCTATATCTACCTGCTGGAAAATTCCAACTTTCGCTGCAAAGCACAAAAACGGCTGAACGCCGGTCAATCGCGTCCGGCAGGCCACGAGGTCAGCGACCCGATTGCGGCGCAGGTACTCAAGCAGGGGCAGGCCGTCACGCTGAACCCTGACCAGCTGGCACAAACCGGCGTCAGCGGCTACACAGCGGCCTATGCGCCGATGGTACTGCGCGGGCAGGTTATCGGGGTGTTGGGCGTGGGCAACATCACCCCCAAGTCCCACATTTTCACGCGCCACGATAGCGCCCTACTTAGTACGCTCACGGACTACGCCAGCATCGCTATTGAAAATGCCCGCAACTATGATGCGCTGCGGCTGGCGAAAGAACGCGAAAATGAACAGATACGCGGGTCGTTTGAACGGCTCGTCCCACCTTCGGTGGTAGATCGCGTGTTATCGCACCCGGAAGACCTGAAGCTGGGCGGAACCCGCCAAGAAATCAGCGTGCTATTCGCGGATATTCGCGGGTACACCACATGGAGCGAGAACGCGCCGCCTGAAAAAGTGGTGGAAATGCTGAACGACTATTTGAGTCTGGCGGCAGAAATCATTCTGGCATGGGATGGCACGTTGGATAAATTCTTTGGCGACGGCTTGATGGCGATTTTCAACGCGCCCAAAGAACAGGCCGATCATGTACACCGCGCCACCGACGCGGCGCTGGCACTGATGCGTGCTGGCGAGGAAATGCGGATGCGGCGCGGAGACAACCTGTATTACAGCATCGGCGTGAATGTCGGTGAAGCAGTGGTGGGCTACATCGGCACAGACCGGGCGATGAACTACACCGCCATCGGGGATGTGGTCAATACCGCCAAACGCCTGCAAGAGCTGGCACAGCCGGGGAAAATCTGGGTGGAAGGCGTTGTTGTGGAACGGTTGGGCGATCTGGTGCAGGCGCAGGCGCTAGGCGAGGTCAAAATACGCGGGCGCAAAAAGGCCGCGTTTGCCTATGAACTGGTGGGGCTGACACCGGAATAAGGTGGATTGTCCGCATCCAACCGCCCCTCTCCTGCTGGAAAGGGGCGATACTCACACACGGGCGAACCCGTTTATTTTTCATCCAACATGCCATCACGCGGGCGAAAGCTCATGCGAACCGGCGTGCCTTCAAAGACGTAGGCGGCACGCAACTGGTTTTCCAGATAGCGGCGGTAAGTGAAATGCACCAACCGGGTGTCATTGACGTGAAACAGGAAAACCGGCGGATTGACCGCAACCTGACTGAGATACATCAGCTTCAGGCGCTTGGTGCCACTGGTTGGCGGCGGATGCTTCTGCACGGCATCCCGCAACATGCGGTTCAGTTCTGCCGTGCTGATGCGCTGGAAACGCGCTTGCCAGACGCGGTGAGCCGTCTCAAGTACCTGATGCACGCGCTGACCGCTGAGGGCGCTGATGAACAACATCGGCGGGTCTGGCAGGAAGTCGAACTTAGCGAGTAGCGTTTCCTTCCAGCGATCAATGGTATGCTCGTCTTTTTCGATTATATCCCACTTGTTGACCACCAGAATGATGCTTTTGAAGGCTTCCATCACATAACCGGCGATGTGTTGATCCTGTTCGGTAATGCCATCTTCGGCATCAATCAAGAGCAGCACCACATCGGCGCGTTCGATGGCGCGCATGGTTCGCAAGACGCTGAACTTTTCGACACCCGGTTCGATTTTGCCGCGTTTGCGAATGCCGGCAGTATCAATCAATTTGACCTGCTGACCGTGCCATATCAAATCGGTATCAATCGCGTCGCGGGTTGTTCCGGCAATCGGGCTGACAATCACGCGCTCCTCGCCCGTCAGCAGATTGAGCAGGCTGCTCTTGCCAACGTTCGGGCGTCCGACTATGGCGATTCGTAGCAAATCATCTTCGTCAGCCCCATCGTCCTCAATCAAATCTCTGAGTGACCCGACAATGGCATCCAGCAAATCGCCCACGCCTAGCCCGTGAATCGCGCTAATCGGAAACACTTCACCGAGTCCGAGCGAGTAAAACTCAACTGCGTCCTCTTTGCGACCGGGGTTGTCGGCCTTGTTCGCCGCCACAAAGATCGGCTTGCCTTCGTTGCGCCGCAAGATTTTAGCGATTTCTTCATCCGCAGCGGTAATGCCATGTACAGCATCCACCAGCATGATGATGACATCGGCATCCTCGACGGCTTGCAACGCCTGCGCCTTAATCAGCGGCACAAAATCGGCGCTGCCTTCCGCCAGCGGAGCCGTATCACGCGAACCTCTGGGTTGATAGACCTCAATCCCGCCGGTATCCACTACACGATATTCCATGCCGATCCATTCGGCCTCGGCCTGTAAACGATCCCGCGTCGTGCCGGGAATCTCATCGGTGACGGCTAAACGCTGCCCCACCATACGATTAAACAAGGTGCTTTTGCCCACATTCGGGCGGCCCACCAGTGCCACCAGAGGCTTTCGTGCCATACTCCCACTGCCTTTCACTTCCAGTAGATCATCAAGATCAGCGGAAGATCATTCATCGAAAGAGGCATGTCCGTCCGAACATGCCCCTGATGCCATTGTAGCAGAAATAGACAGGTCGTGACTACGGTGGTCTAAGATTAGGGGTACTCAGCGGGGTGATCGGCGCGATTTCGACATCAATTTCGGCGGGTAGCACAGAAATCGTCGCGGCGGGCAACGGCGTTTGACCCAACGAAACGGTTGGAGTCAGCGTATAGTTGCCGGAAGTTAGGCCGTTCAAATCCAATAGCACGCGAATATCGGTTTCAGTCAACACATCCATTTGCGCCTGCGGGCCGGTAATCAGAACCGATACCACGCTGGGAGCCAAATGCACCTCGGTATCCGGTGGTGCGCCCATCATCTCGACCGGAATATTATCGAACTGACGGCTGGTAGTGACCGGGCTGATCTCGATTCGCACGTTGATATTTTCCTGCGAAAGGGCGATCAAGCTAGGGTCAGGAATCTCCACCGGCACAATCACGTTAAAGGTTTCGGTCTGCTCGCTCAAGTCAATCGGCGCGGTCGTCAACGTCTCTGGCAGCGCTGCAAGAGTGGCCGGCGTGCCGCTGACCAGTACGGCCTGCGGTTCGTAACTGAGCGCATTCAAGACGTAACCAGCGGGCGGTTCCCCCTGAATATTGGGGCGCACGCTCACTTCGCGCACGTCGTCGCGGCGGCGAATGTTGACCAGCACATGCACAACCAATGGATCAATGGTGACATCTGAAACGCTGGCATCTTCGGCATCTATCGCGCTCAAGCGAATGTCCGCCTCATACGGGTTGCGCTGCTGACGCAGATCGAGAACGGCCTGCGCCGCAATCACTTCATTCACACGGCTGGCGGGGCCGCTGACCAAAACCTGATTCAAGCTGACATCAAAAACCGGCTCATCACGGGAGTAACCGGCAGGCGCTTCGCTACTAATGACAGCCCGCAGCGGCACCTGTTTCTGGGCCGATTCTTCGAGAGTCAGGCGAATGCGGCTAGGAGAAATATCCACAATCGTACCGGGCTGACGGCTGAGACGCGCTTGAATATCAACCGTGTGTTCGCCGGGTGTCAGCCCGGTGAGGTCAGCCCAGAGTTCAATCTCGTCCATGCGCAATAGCTCCTGCACCGAACGCGGCGCACGAACCACCACCATCGCCGTCCGGCTGGGTATGGACGGGGCGGTAATCAACATGCCTGCATCCGGCGTCAGGCGAACTTCAATCAAATCGGGAAAACGCTCCTGCGTGATGGGGTTGGATTGGAAAGTCGCCACAATCCACACCAGAAAAGCCAGCGCCAATGACCCCAGAAACCAGAGGAGATTGCTGAACAGGACACGCTGGCGGTTAGAGGGGTTCGACTGCATCAGGCTTGCTTTCGGCTGCCGCGCAACATCGTCATCAAACGCTGTCCCCGGTCAAGCAACTGATGCAGCGGAGATTCCGAGGCTTTGTTTTCCTCGCCATAAAATGCGTTCAAAACAGTACGCAGGCGCTTGGAGTCCAGCTTGGGGATCATGCGGCCACCGTTGGTAATGGCGATTTTTCCCGTCTCCTCCGAAACAACCACGCAAATAGCGTCCCCCACTTCGCTGATCCCCAATGCGGCGCGGTGCCGCGTCCCCAATTTGGGGTCTGGCAGGTTGCGGCTGGCGGTTAAGGGAAGCACCGAAGCGGCAGAAGCCACACGACCATCCACATCTACAATGGCAGCTCCATCGTGAAGCTCTGTTTTAGGCCAGAAAATCGTGAGGAACAACTGGGCGCTGACATCACTATCCAAGTGAATGCCCGTGCGGATGTATTCTTCAAGGCTGCTATGGCGCTGCAAAACGATCAGGGCACCATGCCGCCGTTCCGACAGTTTCTCGACGGCCTGACACACTTCGTTGATGACACGCCCACGAACGGTATCCGGCGCTTGCCGTGTGCTGAACATCCCCACCCGCCCCAACTGCTCAAAGGCGCGGCGCAGTTCGGGCTGAAAGATGACCGGAATGGCGATGCCGAGAACCACCACGATATTTTCCAGCAACCAGCGCAGCGCCAGCAAATTGAGTACGCTGGACAAAACCAGCAGGGTGACAAAAACCAGCAGCATCCCGCGCAGCAGCGCCATCGCCTGTGTGCCGCGAATGAAAAAACTCGCCCCGAAAAACACCAGTCCCACCAGAAAAATATCCAGCAGCGACCGCAGGTTGAGATTTTCCAGCGCCCACAACAGTTCCATAGGGTTTAACCACCCAGTTGTGATAGCAAATGCTTGTATTCCTCGATACCATCCGGCCCCAGCGAGATAATCTGGCGAATGGTGCTGATGGCCTCTTGATGCAACCCGGCCTGCAATTGCAGTTCGCCTAGCGCGTCAAGCTGCTTGATGGCGTCGTCTTTGCGCTTCAACTGGCGGTAAATGGCAGCCAGACGGGAACGTAAGCCGGTATCGTTGGGATACAGCGTGACCAGTTCCTCTAAAAGCTGAGTGATGCGGTTGGCCTGCTTGTTGCGAGCGTAGATGCCCAACAACGTATCCAACTTTTTGATGGCTTCCACAGCGTTGTTCTGGCGGTAGTGAATATCCACCAGCATACGATGGGCGCGTTCATCATCCTCAGCGATGTGAATGATTTCCTCGTAGGTCTTTTGAGCGCGGCGCATATCCAACCGCATCTGGTCAATATCAGCCACGCGATGCTTGATGCGAACGATCTTATCCTTCGACACGCCCTCGCGGTTCGCCAAGCGTTCCGCCGCCACGAACACATCCCGCGACATGTCGAAGTTGCCCAACTGGTGATGGGTATCAGCCAGATCAATATATTGATCGAGGGCTTCTTCCCAACGCAGCTCGTTCTCCAGCAGTTCGATCAAACTCTCGCGCACGGAAATATCCAGCGGCGCCATTTCCAGCACTTCGCTCAAGATCGAGGCGGCGCGATCGTTCTCCTCACGCACAAGATAGGTCTTGGCGATCATGTTGTATTTGTTGATGGCCTGCCGCACACGCCCTTCACGCATCATAATTTCAGCCATGCGAACGTGTATCGGCAGATAGAACGGTGAATACTCGACCGCCCGGTGCGATTCATCCATCGCCAGCGTGAACAAGCCCTGCCGCATATAACGGTCAATGCGCGACACGGCATCGGTCAGCTCGTCGCTGCGATTCGCCACCAGCAAATCCACCATCCCCTGCTGCCCCTGATCGCGCAGGATGTCTTCCATCTGGCGGCGGGTTTCGCGGATGCGCTGCTTCCATTCTTTGCCACTGAGCATTTCCAGAAAACGCCCGTTGATGGCCGACACATCTTCGTTAGAGCGGTCTTCAAGTGCGCTGGAAAGCTGGTCATAGATGGCGCCGAGTTCGTTCAGATCATCGTTCGCTGTTGCCAGCGAAGTATCCACCTGCTGAAGGCTTTGAAGCAGATAACGGGTGGCCTGCTTCTGTTTGCCCATATCGAAATAGGCTTTGCCCAGCGCATGATACGCGCCCGCCGACAACTGCGCATTCAAAGACGCCTCGCCAAGATGCTTGGTCGCCTCATCAGGGCGCTTTTCCAGCACCAGCAAGCCGCCCAGATTCATCTTTAAGGCGGGATGATTTAACCGCGCTTCAGCACGTAGATAAGCGGCAATCGCATTGGCATTGGACTGCTGCCGTTGAAGTTCCATCGCTTGCAGCGCATCGCCGCCAGAAGCATCCAACATGCCGCCTTCGATCACGTAAGTTGCCAGAAGGCCGAGCGCATCGGTCATAGCCTCGCCCATCGGCCCCAGTGGATCGGCTTCGACAACGACAGGTTGGTTGCGCTGAGACGCACGCGCAGACGAGCCGGATTTGGCAGGCGTCTTGTCCTCCAGACGAGGCAGGATAATTTCCGAGCCGCTTTCCAGCGCCCGCAGCGCATTCAGCGTCGGCGTAAACCGCTGGTCGAGCCGCAAAGCACGCTGGACAGCCTTTACCGCCTTGTCTTTTTCGCCCATGCGCTGAAAATTGACAGCGAGTTCCAGATAGCCCCGAATGGCTTTAGGCTTTTCGCCCAAACGCTCGTAGGCCTGTGCAATCTTGGCATGGATGTTCACCAGACCGGGGGTGAGGCGGGTGGCCTGCTCCCAATTAGCAATCGCTTTGGCAAGGTCACGCTGGGCGAGGTACACCTCAGCCACATTGATATACTGCTGACCGGCCTCTTTCAGCCGCCCGATCTTTTCGAGTACATCGGCGCTTTTTTCAAGAGGGATGGGGTCGTCAGGGGCTAACTGATGCGCCCGCGAATAGACCTTCAGCGCATCATCCAAGCGCCCCACTTCAAGGAGTGCCAAGCCCAGATGAATGTGCGCGATCGCATCATTCGGGAATTCCTGAACGGCTTGCCCGTAAGCGGCAATGGCCTGCTGCCACTCTTTATCCCAAGCGGCGTTGTGGCCGGCTTCCATCGCCCGCGCATAGGCTTCCTGATTACCCGCCATAAATTACTCCACCCACTCGATTGATTACGACATTAACTTCGCCAGAATGGCTTTCTGAATATGCATCCGGTTTTCGGCCTGCGGGAAAATGGCCGACTGTGACCCATCAGCCACATCGTCGGTAATTTCCTGCCCCCGGTGCGCGGGCAGACAGTGCATCACAATGGCTCCGGTCGCAGCGTGGCGCAGCAAATCGGCATTCACCTGATAAGGCCACATCACTTTCAGACGCGCCTCGGTTTCGGCTTCCTGCCCCATGCTCACCCATGTGTCGGTATAGATCACATCGGCACCGTCAACCGCCGAACGGGGGTCGGTGTAGGTCTGGATGCGGCAACCGCTGATCGCCGCAAAGGGTTCGGCCTGACTGAGCGATTCTTCGGACAAGCCGTAGCCGGATGGCGTGGCGATGGTGAAATGCGCACCCAAGTGGGCAGCGGCCAGCAAGAGCGAAGCGGCGACATTATTCCCGTCACCGATATACGCAATTTTAAGACCCTTCAGAGCGCCGTAATGCTCGTAGATAGTCAGCATATCGCCCATCGCCTGACAGGGATGTTGCGAGTCGCTCAGGCCGTTGATGACCGGCACATTCGCCCAGCGTGCCAGTTCTTCGACGTGAGCATGCGCGAAGACCCGCGCCATAATCCCCTGCACGTAACCGGACAGGACGCGGGCGACATCCGCGATGCTTTCGCGCTTGCCCAGACCAATTTCATCCGGGCCGAGCATCATGGCGCTGCCGCCGAGGTGCTTCATGCCCATTTCAAACGAAACACGGGTACGCAGCGAGGGCTTCTGGAAGATCATCGCCAGCGTTTTGTGCTGTAAAATGGGCGCATTCCCGCCAGCTTTGTATTCCGCTTTCAGCCGGACGGCCAAATCGAGCAGTTCTTGCAGAGATTGGGTAGACCAATCGGACAGAGTGATGAAGTCTTTCATTGTGATTCTTCGTGGTACAGAGAATAATGAGGGATTATAGCATCGTTCAGGGGATGGCGAAACCATTGGGCATGTGGATTGTCAGCCCGTGACGTGTGTTCTATAATCATGCCCTCTCGCCACATCAAGAGGTGAAACACACGTTGGACAACGTACCGCCACTTTCGACCACTCCCAGCGAATCCGCTGTCGCAGTACAGCCCACCCTGACCTTTGCCCGCCCGCATTTATCGCAAAGTGGGTTTGGTCGTGAAATCTGGGAAACGATTGTTTTGATCGTTGCAATCTGGGCGCTGGTGAACCTTGCCAGCGTGCGCTTCATCGTGGAAGGCCCCAGTATGCAGCCTACTTTTCACACCGGACAGGTGCTGGTGGTCAGCCGCGTGAATTACCTGCTAACGAACCCGCAGCGCGGCGAAGTGGCGGTGTTCAATGCGCCGAATGTCTCGTCCGACGAGCCGCCGTATATCAAGCGGGTGATCGGCCTACCGGGAGACACCATCGAAATCAAAGATATGATGGTGTATGTGAACGGGCAACAGCTCAACGAACCGTACATCAACGAGCCGTGCGAACTGCGGATGTGCGGCGACAATAGCTGGACGCTTGGCCCGGATGAATATTTCTTCATGGGGGATAACCGCAATCACAGCCGTGACTCGCGGGTGTTCGGCGGCGTGAAGCGCGAACGGATCATCGGCGAAGCCCTGATTCGCTACTGGCCGCCGGTAGACTGGGCGTTAGTCTCGCACATCAACTACCCTGACCAACCGTTCGTCACGCCGTAGCGACATGAAGCGTCCGGCGCATGTCCCCCGCCCCAACCTAAAGCGGCGCGAACGGGGGCGCGAACTGCTGAATCTGGCGCTATTCTTTGTCGCGTCCTACGTGTTGCTCGAAATGACCGTTCCGCGATCGGTGGTACAGTCGGTCAGTATGCAACCGGCGCTGGTGGAAGATCAGCGGTTGCTCATCAGCCGGCTGAATTACTTGTTCGGCAATCCACAGCGGGGCGATATTGTGGTATTCGTACCGCCGGCAACAGAAGCGGATGCCACAGCGCCCCTCATCAAACGGTTGATCGGGCTACCGGGCGAAACCATCAGCCTGCGCCACCAGCAGGTGTATATTGGCGACCTGCGTTTGGAAGAACCCTACTTGAGCGAACCCTGTGCGCCGGAAGCCTGCCCGGATGAAGCGTGGATACTGGGTGTAGATGAGTATTTCATGATGGGCGACAACCGCAACCACAGCCGAGACTCGCGTGCATTCGGGCCGGTACAACATTCGCAACTGGTCGGGCAGGCCATTTTGCGCTGGTGGCCTCCTGCGCTTTGGGCTAATCTGACATATAATCGAACCACACTCACTGATGTTCCCTGAGTGTACCAACTGCATAAGGAGGTCTTGTGACTGACCCCTCCGCTTATCCATGTCCATACTGCCAGATCGGGTTCTGCCAACCCTCCCGTGATACGTACACGCGCCTTCACAAAGGAACGCTGGTGAGCGTACCCAATATGCTGGTTTGGATCTGCGATATCTGCCAGTATCAGGAATTTGACCGCGAGGCCGTGACGCGGTTGGAGACGCTTCTGGGCGACGACCCGGGGCGCCAGAAGGCCAATTTAAACCTTGAGTTGCCAGACAAACCCACCATTCGGAGAGCGAAACCGTGACCGTTGATCTTCGCAGTTATGTATTTCTGGACAGTCTTCAGCCACAGCATGCAGCCTTCCTCGGCACAGTAGCGCGGGGATTCCTGCCGCTACCGGGGGATGCCTCGCTGTGGATCGAAATTTCACCCGGCATCGAAATTAACCGCATCACCGATGTGGCGCTGAAAGCAACCGGTGTTCGCCCCGGTATGCAGATCGTGGAACGGCTGTATGGCCTGTTGGAAGTGCATTCCAGCAGCCAAGCCGAAACCCGTGCCGCCGGAGCCGCCATTCTGGAAGCACTGGGCGTACAGGAAGAACAGCGCCTGAAGCCCCGTATCGTCTCCAGCCAGATTATCCGCAACATTGACGCGCATCAGACCCAGCTGATTAACCGGCTGCGGCATGGTCACATGATCCTTGCCGGACAAACGATGTACGTGCTGGAAGTGGAACCGGCAGGTTATGCGGCGCTGGCGGCCAACGAAGCCGAAAAAACCGCCCATATCAACATCCTTGAAGTGCAGGCCTTTGGCAGCTTCGGGCGTGTGTATCTGGGTGGTGAAGAACAGGACATCATGGCCGGCTACAGCGCGGCGCTGGCCTCCATCGAAAGTGTGGTCGGGCGCGAGCCGAGCAGTGGACGCAAGGAATAATCGCTATGTTCATCGGTGAAGTCGTCGGTTCGGTGGTCGCAACACGCAAAACCGCTTCAATGGACGGACTTCCGCTGCGGTTGGTACGCAAAGTGAGCATCGAAAACCAACCGGGGGAAAGCTACCTTGTAGTGGTTGATCCGCTAGGAACCAGCAGCGGGGAACGGGTGTTGGTCGCCGCCGGCAGCACGGCAAGGCAAACAAGTGCCACCGATAACAGACCTATTGACGCGATTATTATGGCGATTGTGGACACATGGCAAACTGGCGGGCAAGTCCACTACAGCAAAAACGCCCCGCTGACACTCTCCTAAGCCACCGTTCATGAAGCCCGCCATCTGGCGGGTTTTGTTTTGGTTTCAATCCGCACCGAATACTTTTATTAGTGATATACTCTAACGAATATTTGACGCAAAGTGGGGCGGGAGCAAGTGGTTGCCAATGAGCAACGGACGCATTTTATTAGTCGAAGACAATCATGACAATCTGACACTGATCGCTGATTTTCTGCAAGTGCTGGACTATGAGGTGTTCTTCGCAAGCGACGGGGCGCAGGGCGTGCAGATGGCACGCGAACTGCATCCAGACTTGATCTTGATGGATTTATCGCTACCCATCATGGATGGCTGGTCAGCCACCAGACTGCTAAAGGCCGACGAGAAGTATTCCGTAATCCCGATTATTGCGCTGACGGCGCATGCAATGAAGGGGGATCGGGAACGCGCACTGGCAGCAGGTTGCGACGATTATGTGACCAAGCCACTCAACTTGATGGAACTCGCCGGCAAACTTACGCATTGGCTGGCCGCAAGGAAACCAATTTGAAAGTGCTTGTCGCCGAAGACAATCCAAATAGCCGGCAGCTGGTTCGAGATATTCTTGAAAGCATTGGCTATGAACCGGTGCTGGCTGTGGATGGCCCAAGCGCACTGGCGAAAGCGCAGAGCAGCCTCCCTGATTTGATTATCCTTGATGTCAATATGCCCGGTATGAGTGGCTTTGAAGTCTGCGCGATCATTAAGGCAGACGAAAAGCTGGCGCATATTCCGGTGATGATGCTCACGGCACAGACCGATGTTGAAAGCCGCGTGACCGGGTTGGGGTTGGGCGCAGATGATTACCTCGCCAAGCCGTTTAGCCCGCGTGAACTGGCAGCCCGTATTGATGCCCGACTGCGCACGAAACAGCAAACCGACGACCTGCGTAAAACCAAAGAGATGGTACGGCAAACCTTCGAGCGGTTTGTGTCGCCATCCGTAGTCGAAAAGCTCTTGCAAGACCCCAGCCACGTCAAGTTGGGCGGACAACTTCAAGAAGTGACCGTCCTGTTCAGCGATCTGGAAGGGTTCACCAGCATTTCGGAGCATACCGAACCGGAAAAACTGCTCGGCATCCTGAATCAGTATCATGCGCTGGTGGTGAGCATCATTCTGGAACACGGCGGCACGGTAGATAAATTCATCGGGGATGCAGTGATGGCGTTGTATAATACGCCGCTGAACCAAGTGGATCATGCGCTGCGTGCCGTGCGTACCGCCCTGCATATCCAGCGCGAGTTGCCCCTGTTTTATGAACGGTTCGAGCCTCAATACCGCATGAAGGTGAACTTTGGCATTCACACCGGTTCTGCGGTGGTCGGGAATGTGGGTACTCAGCAAATTATGGAGTACACGGCGGTGGGCGACACGGTTAATCTGGCGGCACGCTTACAAGATCAGAGCCGGGGAGGACAAATCCTCCTGAGCGATGCAACGTACCAGCAATTAAGCGGGCAGATACAGACCACAGCCATCGGACGACAGACCGTAAAAGGCCGTGAAGAAGCGGTAATGGTCTATGAAGCCCTTCAGGACAGCACATGATAATAAGGAGCAGCGCGCGGCGCTGTGGCACACTATGACCGATGATCTTCCGCACATCACCGGGAAACTGCTCGGCAGCACCCACGATGACCTGTTAGGCACTGTTTGGTTGCTGGGGCATGACCTGAAAAGTCCGGTAGCGACCATCATCAGCACGCTAGAAATGCTGGTTTCGCTTTACGAAGATAACCCCGAACACAAAACGCTGGTTCACATGCTGCGTGCGGCGCTCTCTGCCGCCCGTCGTCAGTACAACATGGTGAGCGACACGCTCGATCTGGCACGTTTCGAGGTGCAAGAATACGAGTTGGAGCGTGATCTGGTGGATATGGGGGCGCTCATCCGTGATGTGCTGGATAGTGAGCATTACACGCTGGATGTGAAAAAGCTGAACATGGACATCCAGATACCGGATGAACCGATCATGCTCCTGCTCGATTCCGAAATCGTCAAGCGCATGATTAGCGCCCTGATTGACAATGTGATGAAGTTCACCGTTAAAGACGATCTTTTGCGGATCAAATTGTCGTGTACCGATACAGAAATCCTATTTCAAGTTTCGGACACAGGCCGCGCTTTTTTGCCCGAAATCGAAGAACTGGTGATGCAGCGTGCGCCCCATTGGTCGCAACGGCAAGGGGGCAGCCGCACGAGTGTGGGGATGGGACTGCCCTTCATCAGTTACGCCGCACAAGCGCACGGCGGAACGTTCAGCGCCCACAGCGACCTAACCACGCAAATCACGACGTTCACACTCATTCTGCCGCGCATTACGAGCGAAGCAGAATAAGTACCCGATCATTAGACCTTCTACCTCCACAGTGGCATACCCGAATAGGCGACTGCGGAGTAAGATTATATGGGTTTCGACACCAGTAACGGAATAAAAGACAATGGCTGACGGACACGCGATGGATGATGCACAGATCAACCGGATCATCAATCAGGTTGTGCGCGAATTAGGGGATACCAGTGCGCCCGCTGCGGCGCAACCGGTTCCGCATAAAGCAATAGCGATCAAGCCCTCGGCGGGCGATGGCATGTTCCACGACCCGGATAGCGCAGTCGGCGCAGCCAAAGCCGCCTTCGAGGAACTGCACGGGCTACCGCTGGGACTGCGGAAGCAAATGGTCAACGCCATGCGGGCGACAGCGCGGGAACATGCCGAAGTTCTGGCACAATTCGCTGTCGAAGAAACCGGAATCGGACGGTTTGAGGACAAACTGCAAAAGAACCTGCTGGTCGCCAACAAAACGCCGGGGCCGGAATATCTGGACTCAACGGCGTGGACGGGCGACGATGGCCTGACATTGACCGAGTACGCGCCGTATGGCGTAATTGCCTCTATCGCGCCGACCACGAATCCGGCTGCGACGATCATCAACAACAGCATCAGCATGGTGAGTGCCGGCAACGCAGTGGTGTTCAACGCCCACCCGAACGCCAAACAGGTCAGCGCCTATACGATTCAACTGCTGAATCAGGCGATCCAACGGGCGGGCGGGCCGGCTAACCTGCTCACCTGCGTAGTCGAACCGACGATTGAGTCGGCGCAGGCGTTGATGGTGCATAAGGATGTGCGGTTGCTGGTGGTCACGGGCGGCATCGGCGTGGTGCGGCAGGCCATGAAAAGCGGCAAGCGTGCTGTGTGCGCGGGGCCGGGCAACCCGCCGGTGGTGGTGGACGAAACCGCCGATGTTGAACAGGCAGGGCGCGACATCGTAATTGGCGGCAGCTTCGATAACAATCTGGTTTGCACCACCGAAAAGACCTGCATCGCAGTCGAAAGCGTGGTCAACGGCCTCGTGGACTCGATGACGCGGCACGGCGGCTACCTGCTGACCTCGTGGCAGGTGCGGCGGCTGATGAAATCCATCTTCGAGGAAGATCGCGGCCCCGGCAAGCCCGCCCTGATGAACAAGGATTTTGTGGGCAAAAATGCCAATGTGCTGCTCAAAGAAATCGGGATCAATGTGGGCAGCGAAGTGCGGCAGATTGTGGCAGTGGTCGAACCCGATCATCAGTTGGTGTGGTCGGAACAGATGATGCCGATCATGCCGGTGGTGGCTGTCCCGAATGTCGAAGACGCGGTACGGTTGGCGGTAGAATCCGAACACGGCTTCCGGCACACAGCGGTGATGCACAGCAAGAATATTGATAATCTGACCCACATGGCACGGGCGATGGACTGCTCGATTTTCGTCAAGAACGCGCCGAATCTGGCGGGACTTGGCTTCGGCGGTGAAGGCTATGCGACAATGACGATTGCCAGCCCAACCGGTGAAGGCATGACGACCTGCCGCAGTTTCAGCCGCCTGCGCCGCTGCACGCTGAAGGACAGCTTCCGAATCGTATGAGCGACCAACCGCAAATCAGCACTCCCCCTCCCCCCAAGCCCGCACTGGTGATTGACCCGGCGCTGGCGCTGTTGGAGTTCAGCAGTATTGCCGCTGGCGTGCAAGCAGGCGACGCGATGGTGAAACGCGCCACGCTGGAAGTCATCCATGCAGGAACAGTCCAACCGGGGCGCTACCTGATCCTGATCGGCGGCACAGTAGCAGAAGTGGAAGAAGCCCTGAAAGCGGGCAAAGAAACTGCGCCGGATGCGCTGCTCGACCATCTTTTCCTGCCGGGTGTACATGGCGATGTGGTCAAGTCGTTGGCTGGCGGACGGGGCAGCGTTGGCTCGGAGGCGTTGGGTATCGTGGAAACCGCAACCGTTTCGGCGGCGATTCAGGCTGCTGACTGTGGCGTAAAAGGCGCGGAAGTCAAGCTGCTCGAAATCCGGCTGGCGGACGGGCTGCATGGCAAAGGGATTGTCTTTTTCACGGGGAAAGTATCCGACACCGAAGCCGCGCTGGAACTGATTGATAAGGTGCTGACTCCGGCGCAAAAAGTGCGCTCGGTGGTGATCGCACAGCTTCATGATGAGATGGCACGCATTCTACAAAGCGGAACCCGTTTCGGTTCCCGCTTGGGATGGGAACAGGCATGACCACAGGAACACGCAAAGATACGGTATGGCAACTGAGCAGCGTGAGCGAGGAATTCCTTGAGGGGATGCGCGGCGCGATTCCGATGGCTGCCGAACAGCTTGCGGTGATGCTGCGCGTGGTGCAAGCCGCACAGCCCCAGATGCGAACATTCCTTGATCTGGGCTGCGGAGACGGGATACTGGCACAGGCATTGCTGGCACACTATCCGCAGGCCAAAGCGGTGCTGATGGACTTCTCGGAGCCGATGATCGCGGCGGCGCGGCGCAAGCTGGCAGACTATCCGCAAACCGTCTTTTTGACCGAGGACTATGGCGATTCAGCGTGGGTGCAGGGGCTGCAATCGGTGGGATCGCTGGACGCGGTGGTTTCCGGCTTCTCGATCCACCATCAAACGGATGCGCGAAAACAGGCCATCTACCGGGAAATCTACCACCTGCTCAAGCCGGGTGGCGTGTTCGTCAATATCGAGCATGTCGCCCCCGCTTCGGAATGGGTCGAAAACCAGTTTGACAACCTGTTCATTGACTCGCAACTGGCTTACCATCAGGCGCGAGGCAGCACAAAAACGCGGGAAACAGTGGCGCAGGAATATCACGAACGCCCGCATAAAGAGGCCAATATCCTCGCCCCACTTGAAACGCAGTGCGCGTGGCTGCGCGAGATTGGCTTCGCTCATGTGGACTCCTACCTGAAAATCTTTGAACTCGCTGTGTTCGGCGGTGTGCGTCCGATGGCATCTTAGGCAAATGTCTATGAACGAACATGCAATCCGTGAACTGATGTGTCGGGTGGGTCAGCAAATGCACGCGACTGGCCTCGTGGAAGGTACGGCGGGCAACCTGAGCGCCCGCCTGAGCGAAGAACGAATCCTGACCACGCCCAGCGGACTCGCTAAGGGCGAACTGCTGCCGGAACAGATGATTATCGTGAACCTGAATGGTCAGCGGGTGGATACGCCCACCGAAGCGAACGCCCACCTGCGACCGACATCAGAACTCATGCTGCATCTCGAATGCTATAAAGTGCGCCCGGATGTGCAGGCGGTTGTTCATGCTCATCCCCCGCATGTCGTGGCGATGACCATTGCCGGCTATGATCTGGGGCAAGTGCTGGTGCCGGAAATGGTGATCCTGCTCGGCATCGTCCCTACCCTGCCCTACACAACCCCCGGCAGCACCGAAGGACGGGACGCGGTGGGCACAGCCGTGCGCGAACATGACGCGATGGTGCTGGCCTATCACGGGTCGCTGACGGTGGGTAATAACCTGAGTGAAGCGTATCGCCGTTTGGAAAGCCTCGAACACACGGCGCGTATCCTGACGCTGGTGCAGCAGTTGGGTGGCGCGAAGGGTGGGTTAAACCGCGAACAGGTGGAGGCGTTGATCGCCATCCGCACCCGGTTGGGACGGATGCGACCGGGGGACGAAGCGCGGTTCCTCGACAGAGTGACCCAAGTCTCCAACGAAGCATAATTTCGCCTTGACGGAGGGCGCTCCCGCTGCTAGACTAACATTCATTCCGGCCCCATCGTCTAGCGGCCTAGGATGTCACCCTTTCAAGGTGAAGACACGGGTTCGAACCCCGTTGGGGCTATGATACGGTACAACCCTTGAGAACCGCTGTTAAAGCGGTTTTTCATTTCCTCGCTCATCTCATCGGCATACAGACTCGCCCTAAGCTGGACAAAGGGTTCAGCCCA
>CAIPFY010000104.1 GCA_903864435.1 uncultured Chloroflexota bacterium
ACCCCCGCCCGTTTCGAGGCCATGCACCTCGAAGCCCTGCAACTGCGGCGGTTGGTCGAGGATTTGCGGGTGCTGTCGCTGGCGGACGCGGGCGAACTGCGTTTGCAAACGCAACTGGTGGCAGCGAGTGACCTGCTGGAACAGATTCAACATGCCTTCGAGCCGCTGGCCGCCGAAAAACAGGTGACGCTAGGCGTGGAAATCGAATCCGGCCTGCCCGATTTGCAGATTGACCGCGAACGCATGGTGCAAGTGCTGGCAAATCTGGTCACGAACGGGCTGCGCTACACTCCATCTGGCGGGAAGATGACGCTAGGGGCGACCCGCAGCGGAACGGCGCTGTGCCTGACCGTTACTGATACGGGCAGCGGTATCGCGCCGGAACACCTGCCGAACGTGTTTGAACGTTTTTACCGCACCGATGCTTCCCGCGAGGAGCAGCAGGACGAGTCCGGTTTGGGGCTGGCAATCGCTCGCTCGATTGTGGAAGCGCACGGCGGGACGATCCGCGCCGAGAGCAAACTAGGCAACGGCACGTCTATGATTATCACGCTGGCGGGATGAGCCAGCCGTGCCTTACCAGAATCAAGAGCGCCCTTTACAGGGCGCTGTTGCATTCGCACAAGAGCGTAAACGGTGGGTTAGGTGATGGACTTGACGACGAAAATCGTTTCGCCATCCGGGGTTTGCACCTTCACCTGACCGCCTAATTTCGCGCCCATCAAGGCTTTGCCTACCGGGCTTTCCACCGAGATTTTTCCGTCACGGGGGTTCGCTTCGGCAGAACCGACCAGATGGTACATTTCTTTCTCTTTGCTGCCTTTTTCGACCACCGTCACCATCGAGCCGAGTCCAACGATTTCTTTACTACCGGTGGCTTCGATGATTTGCGCGGTACTCAGGATGGTTTCGAGGCGCAGGATTTCGCCTTCCACGAACGCCTGCTCATTCTTGGCATCCTCATATTCGGCGTTTTCGCTCAAATCGCCGCCTTCTTCCAACGCCGTGCGTAGCCGTTCGGCAACCTCGGCGCGGCGCGTATCCGTCAGAAACTTCAAACGCGCTTCGAGATTCTTCATCCCTTCCGGGGTCAGGTATTGTGTGTCGCTGCTCATCGCACCGCACTCCTTCAGACATTTCTACAGACACGAAATAAACACGACAGGTAGAAATAGCAAAAACACAGCCATCGCTGTGCCGGTTGAATCGTCGAAATTGTTCGACCTGAAACACTATTCATCTGCGTGAACGACCCAAACTATAGCATGAATTTGCAGACCTGTAAAGCGATTAGGACTAACGTGCTATGTTCTAATCGGTTCTTAAACGACCAAAGCCTCTCTATGAAAACACCTTACTGATAGGCGGCGGGTCGCCCGAATCGTGGCAAATTCCCGCGCTCACCGCTACAGTAGTGTAGCGATCCGGCAGCGCGAAGGCCGGAGGGGGGATGGATATGGAATTCGCTTGCCACACATGGGGCTTTACCGATGTCACGCTGCCCGAAGCACTGGCGACCATCGCCCGCTTGGGCTTTCGCTGCGTGGATATTGGCAGCGGCGCGAACTTCAACGCCGCCCGCGCTGCCGAAAATCCCCGCCGCATGGCCGCCGAAATCCGCGCCGATCTGGACACGTTCAACCTGCGCGTGAGCGATCTGTATGTGCTGCTGCCGCGCATTTCGCTGGCGGACGAACCGCGCCGGGAGCGTGAACTGGAACTGTTTCGCGCTCTTGTTCCCTTCGCGGTGGCGCTGGAATCCCCCGGCATCACGCTATCGGCGGGGCTGGCGCATCCTGCCGACGACGCGGCAGCGTTTGAACGGACGGCGGCGGCGCTGCGTCAGATGACGGCGCAGGGCATAGACGCGGGTTTGCGCGTGAGCATCGAGCCGCATGTGGATTCGATGGCGCAAACGCCGGAGGCCGCGCAACTGTTATTGGAGGCGGTGCCGGGGCTGGAAATCACGCTGGATTGGGCGCAAATGATCTGTCAGTCCGTGCCGCTGGAACAAGCCAAAACGCTATTGCCGCGCACCCGTCACATGCACATCCGGCAGGCCAAACCGGGGGCGCTGCAAACCCCGTTCGAGGACGGCGCACTGGAACTGACCGCCGTCGTGAAAGCGGCACAGGACGCGCACTACAACGGGGCGCTGTGCGTGGAACTGATGCTCACATCCGGTTGGCACGGCACGCAGCCCGTGAATGTGGTGCGCGAAAGCCTGCGCCTGCGGGCGGCGCTGAAAGCAGCGCGGGACGCCGCCGCCGGATGACGATCACGCCTTTGGCGGGAACGGGCGTAATTCTACCTGTGGCAGCAGGCGTTCCACATCCTCGCGGCGGCAATCGGCAGTACCCGGCAGCATACACACCGCCGCCGCAGCAGCCGTTCCCAGTTTCAGCCCTTCCTCAATCGGTTGACGCCGCGCAAACGAGGCCGCTAACCCCGCCAGCATGGCATCTCCCGCGCCGGCAGGACTGACCACCGGCACGCTGAGTGGCGGGATGAAATAAGCGCGATCCCGCAGCACCGCCAGCGCACCCTCTGCCCCGAAGGTCATGATGGGCTGTGTGCCGTACTGCGCCACAATCTCGCGCCCAGCCAGATACGCATCTTCCATGCTTTGAATTTCGCGCCCCAGCAGCGTCGCCAATTCGTCACGGTTGGGCTTGATGAACGTGGGACGCGCATCGAGTCCGGCGCGCAGGTTGGCGTCGGCGGCGTCAAAAATGGTCGGCACATGATGGGCATTCGCCAGCGCGATGCAGTCGGCATAGAAAGCGGGAGTCATGCCGCTAGGCAGCGTGCCGCCTAAGATCACGCAGTCCGCGCCGCGCAGGGAGGCGGCGTATTTTTCGCGCAGGGCGGTCACATGCGCGGCTTCGACCACCATAGTCGAGGTGGTGAGCGTGGTCTGAGAGCCGTTGTCCTGAGTCATGATGACCACATTGATGCGCGTTTCACCGCCCACCGGAATGAAATCAGTGGTGACGCCCCGCGCACGCAGCATGGTTTGTGCGCGGTCGCCAGTCGCGCCGGAGGTGAAGCCTAGCGCCAGACTGGGGATGCCGATTTCGCCCAGAATCCACGAGGCGTCAGTGGGTTTGCCGCCCATGCTGTAGACCGACTGCACGGCGCGAATGGTTTTGTTGGGGGTGAGCGACGGGATGATGATGGTCAGGTCAATCGTGGTATTGGGGGTCACGGTCAGGATCATGTGTCGTCCTTCTGAGTTCAACAATCATGCGCGGACTTGGGGGCGGCGTGGGCCGCATCCCCGAATGATACCGCGCTGCCCCCGCTGCTTCCACCCCGATAGGCCGCGCCGCATTCGGATTACCCTCATCCCCCGTCCCCTTACTCCCTCATGGCGAAGGGGTGTAAAAAGATTGCATGATTCTTAGTCCCTCACCCTGACGCGAACGCGGAGGGAGAAAGGGTGAGGGTTTTGAACATCTGCCGCGCCGCCCCTTGTTGGAATGGTTTGGCGTCCGGGTGCTATACTGGCGCGTGATGTTCGGTGACGAATCCGCTATCGAAGCCGCATCGGAGTCGCTTCAACCCCTATGACCATCATCGAAACGCACGATCTCACCCGCCGCTTCGGGACGTTCACCGCAGTAGACACGCTCAATATCACCGTGAACGAAGGCGAAATTTTCGGCCTGCTGGGGCCGAACGGCGCGGGTAAATCCACCAGTATCAAGATGTTCACCACGCTGTTGCCGCCCACTTCCGGCGAGGCTCTGGTGGCCGGCTACAGCATCACGCGGCAGTCGGCGGCGGTGCGGCGTGCGATCGGTTATGTGCCGCAGTTGCTTTCGGCAGATGGCACGTTGACCGGCTACGAAAACCTGCTGATCTTCGCCAAACTGTACGACATTCCTTCACGCGGGCGAGAAGCACGAATACAGGATGCGCTGGATTTCATGGGGCTGGGCGAAGTGGCGAACCAGTCTGTTCGCACTTATTCGGGCGGCATGATCCGGCGGCTGGAAATCGCTCAGTCCATGTTGCACCGTCCACGCCTGCTGTTTCTGGACGAACCCACCGTCGGACTCGACCCTTCGGCGCGGCGGGCGGTTTGGGAGAATGTGCGCGAGATGTGCCGCGAATATCAGATGACGATTTTGCTCACTACGCATTTGATGGAAGAAGCCGACAGCCTGTGCAGTCGGATCGCCATCATGCACCTCGGTCAAGTGGCGGTGCTAGGTACGCCTGACGAACTCAAGCAGTCCATCGGGCGCGAGAACGCCACGATGGATGATGTATTCATTCACTACGCCGGAACCGGATTGGAATCAGGAGGGACTTACCGTGACGCCTCACGAGCACGACGGGTCGCAAACCGTGTCCGTTAATCCGCAGGACGGCGCACGCAGCGGCCTGCGGGCGGATGTCATCCAGTTCATCTACAAAACGCTGGTTATCACCGAATTGGATGTTCGCAAACTGCGCCACGACCCCACCGAGATTTTCATGCGGGTGGTGCAACCGGCGCTGTGGTTGCTGGTATTCGGGCAGGTGATGAGCCAGTTACGCGCCATTCCCACCGGCGATCTGCGCTATCTGGATTTCATGGCACCTGGCATTCTGGCGCAGAGCGTATTGTTCATCGCCATTTTTAGCGGAATCACGGTCATCTGGGAGCGCGATCTAGGCATCATCCACAAGTTCCTTGCCAGCCCCACGCCCCGCGCCGCGCTGGTGACGGGCAAGGCGCTGTCGGCAGGGGTGCGGGCGCTGTCGCAGGGGGTCATCATCTACGTGCTGGCGCTGCTACTGGGTGTACAGGTGAACTGGAACCCGCTGGCGCTGATCGGCACGCTGCTGGCGGTGCTGTTGGGGGCGGCGCTGTTCGCCACCTTTTCGCTCATCATCGCCTGTCTGGTCAAAACGCGGGAACGCTTCATGGGAATCGGTCAGTTGATGACCATGCCGCTGTTTTTCGCCAGTAATGCCATCTATCCCATCGCCATCATGCCCGATTGGTTGAAGGTGATTGCCCGCGTGAATCCGCTGTCGTATCAGGTGGATATTTTGCGTTCGTTGATGCTAGGACTGCCTAGCGCCACCAACCTGCTAGTGGATTTCGGCGTGCTGATCGCCTTCACCATCGTGCTGATCTGGATCGGCGCTCGCCTGTACCCCGAAGCCGCCATCTGATTACGGCAGCAAGGGTATTTGTGGGTGTTGTACAGATTATCGCGTCTGTGTTCGTTCGGAATCGCTGTGACGATTCCAGTTGATGTGTGTTATGATTCGCAATGTGGTTGTTTAGTGTTCACTTAATGAGGACTGCTCGTGACGACGAGTGATGTGCTCGATATACTGCCAGCGATTGATGCACCATCCGAAACCCCCGCCGCCGATGTCGTGGCGCTGCTGGAAGCGGCTATTGCTTCCCGTGACGTGGAGGCGGCGCGTCGTGTGACCGCTTTGATGGACTCGAACCCCG
>CAIPFY010000105.1 GCA_903864435.1 uncultured Chloroflexota bacterium
CGACTAATCTCAGGCGAATGTTCACATCGCTGTTCAGGTAGGCTTGGTTGGCCGCCGCCACCGCCGCCTGAATCGCATTTTCCATCGGGGTTGTGCCGCCCTGCGCGGCGCGGGCGTTGGCGGTATAGGCCACCAGCAAATCAATCCGGTTCACGGTGGTGGATGCCGCCGCCACATCCGCGTTATTCAGCGCCTGCGCTTCCGGCGAAATAGGCGGGGGTTCTAGGCCGTCCTGCTGGCGCGAGGTAAAGGTCGCCGGGTCAATCTGGTTGACGATCTGCACCGTCCCGCCGCTGTTGGTGATCTGGTAAAACGCATCACGGGTGCTGACGAAGCCTTCCACCTGCCCGCCGCTTACCGACAGCACGGCCTGACTGTAGGGGTCGCCGGCCACCGTCCCCACCCACACATAACCATCGGCGGCGACTTCACTGGGTTCGGTGCGGATGGCCTGCCCGATGAGCGTCACATCCGGGAAGAAATTGAAGGTCAGGGTATCGAGCGACTGCGCCCCGACTTCTCCGGTGCTGGGAGGCAGCGCGGCAAGGTTGATCTCCACCGGACGCGACCGCAACACGCCAGCCTGTGCCGACTGCGCCGAGATCACATCCGAAGGGAGGAACAGCGATTGCCCGCTGGTCGGGGATGGTGACGGGGATGAGGATGCAGCCTGCGCGCTCACCGAAACGACGGGAAAGGCCAGCACGCTGAGCGTCAGCAGACAGAATACAACCAGCAGGCCAAGTCCAACCCGAAACACATGATGAGTACTCATTGTGATTGCCCTATCCCCGTATCATGTCTATCTGTGAATGGATGGTTGATTTTTACTTGGTAATATTTTTTGAAATGATCGGTGAAGGCAGTATAACAGAAATCCCAAATCAGCATGTACAAACCCGAAGCCCGTCCCCGTCCAATGCTGAACAAGTGAGTTTGCAAATAGCCTCGAAAGTTGCGGTGTTATCGTGTACACTAGGCGCGTATTGTGAACTGGAACTGGAGGCGCTCCCCCTTATGGCTACTGATGCGCGGACATGGTTTTACACCACGCCCGAACCCCGCCCGTACTTCATTGAAGAGCGAGTGAACCATACCCTGTGGAAAAATCGCTTGCAGGGTCTGTCTATGATTTGCACGCGCTACACCACGCCGATCCAGATGGAAGGTTCGTGGAACGGGATGCCAGTGCAGTTCGAGTTCCAACCGGGCAAGTGGTTTGTGCTGCGTGCAGGCCGCGAAGTGAAAGAACTGATCGGCGTGATGCGGCAAATCCTGATGATGAAGCCGGCCTTCTGCTACATTGATCCCAACGGCCTGTTCTGCACCGAGTATCACACTGATAACTGGGTGGAACGCTTCAAGGAAATTCAGGGCGACCCGGCTTACCAATCGCTGCGGCGGCTGCGTAAGGACTGAAACCGCCCCGACGGGCTTCCAGCGGGGGCTGTGCGCCCCCGTTTTGATTCTCACCTCTGTGCGGTGCGTATCCTGTGCGGTGGGTGAGCGTTGATTGTCGTGCCGCCTGAGTGTGATACCATGTCGGGCATTCCGAACACAAAGCAATGGAGTAAGAGCGCGTGATGAAACGCACCATAACCCTGATGGCGGCGCTGCTGCTGTGGATGTTGACCATTCCGGTTGCCGCGCAGGATGCAACCACTAGCGAGACGCAG
>CAIPFY010000106.1 GCA_903864435.1 uncultured Chloroflexota bacterium
GCTGACCCGCGAGGCGCTGGACAAGAACGGCGTGGCATGGGCGGCGGAGGCAATCGCGCCCTACACGCAACGGGCGGATTTCTTCCACACCAGCAACGAAGTTTCGTTCAGCCCGACCTGCCCGCAACCGGACGGGGTGCAATTGGGCGAGTTCTGCGCCAAAGAAGCCCATTTCGACATCCTGAAACTGTTGGGGTTGGACATCGTGGAACTGACCGGCAACCACAACAATGACTTCGGGACGGACAATACCCTGAAAACACTGGCATGGTACAGCGACAACGGGATTGCCACAGTGGGCGGCGGGAGCAATCTGGAGGCGGCACGAACGCCGCTGCAACTGGAACATCACCACAACCGGATTGTGATGCTGGCCTGCAACGCGGTTGGCCCGTATTACGCGATTGCCGATGCCGATGCACCGGGGGCTGCCGATTGTGATTGGAATTGGCTACGCGAAACGCTACCGGCGCTGGCGGCGGCCAGCGATGTGCTGGTAGTGACAGTGCAGTACACCGAAGTGGAAGATTACCGTCCGCTGCCGCAGCAAGAACTCGATTTTCGCGGGTTGGCGGATTTGGGCGCGGATGTGGTGATCGGCACGCAGGCGCATAAGCCGCAAACCTTCGAGTTTTACGGGAACAGCTTCATTCACTACGGCATGGGCAATTTCCTGTTCGACCAGCCTTTCTGGGGCAATATGCGCTTCTTCATGGATGATTTGTGGATTTATGAAGGGCGGCTGCTGACGGTAGGGTTGTTCACGGGCATCATTGACGACAACGCCCGCCCGCGCCCGATGACGGCGGATGAGCAGATGAACTTCCTCGCGTTCATGTTCAACCAGCAGAATGGATTCTGAGAGCGCGTTACAATCGGGGCGTAAATAGGACACACACGAAGGACGGAACGGCATGGGACTCCGCGATACGATTCTGAAAATGCTCGGCGGGCCGGCGCTGGAACAACTCGCCAAGAATAAACCGTGCGTGCAAACGGCTGACCGCATGGAAGCCGATGGGCGCACGCTCCTCGAGCACTACACCGCCACAGGTGATGGCGAGTATAACCGGCGCGTGCTGAGTCATGTGATCGGCATCGAACGTTGGGGGCAAAGCCGGCTGAAGGTGCTGTTGGGCGCACCGTTCCAGCAGGATGAGTACGATGGCTACCGTCCGGCGCGGGAAACCACATGGGACACGCTGCAAACGCAGTTCACCGACACCCGCGCCGAAACGGTGCGGCTGGCGCGGGAACTGGGCAGCAAAGCCACCCCTGACCAGAAGGTGCTGCACAATATGTATGGCCCGCTGACGGCGCGGGCGTGGCTGAATCTGCTCAACACCCACGCCAACATGGAAAGCCGCAAAATCAAGAAGGCTTAGGGTATTCTACCCTCATCCCCTTCTCCCTCATGGCGAAGGGGTGCAGACACGGCTCACGCCGTGTCCCTACGATGACAAACCGGGAATCGCCACTGAGAGCCGCCCCCGTGCCGGTTGCCGTCCGAGCAGAATGTCGCAGGCGGCGGGGATGGCGGCGACCTGCGGGCTGTACGTGACCAGATACGCGCCCACCTGCGGGAAGGCCAGCACATCGTAGGGCGATTGCAGCGCAATCACAATGGTCTTTTCGAGCGGGAGGGCGTTCACCAGCGCGGCCTGCGCGGGGGTTTCGTCCACGTTTTGCGTGAACACGACAGCTACCTCAGCGCGGGCGGCGGTGTTCTGCGCGGCGGCGATCTCGTCTGGCGTGGGCGATTCGGACACCGCGAGAGGCAGCGCATTCGCCCCGCCGCACGCCTGCCCGATCAGGTTGCGCGTGCCGGGGTAGATCAACGCATAGCGTCCATCAGCGGACAGCGGGACGAGTCCCGCGTTGGCGACCAGCGTCACCCCCTGCGCGAACAGCGAATCCGATAAGGCCTGATGCGCGGCCTGATCTACGCGAGCATCTGCCGTCTGCGGGTCGAGCGTCTGCCATGCCAGCACCCCGTAACGGGCTTTGACGGCGAGGATGCGGCGCACCGAATCCTCAATTCGCGCCTCAGTCAAGCGCCCGGACTCGACAGCCGCCACCACCGCTGCAATCGCTTCGGCGTGCGCCTGCGGCCCGACATGCGCCGACAGCAGCATATCCACGCCAGCTTCAATCGCCTGAACCACCGCTTCGGAATAGCCGTACTGCGTATCTATCGCGTCCATGTCCAGTGCGTCGGTCAGAATCAGGCCGTCAAAGCCCAGTTCGCCGCGCAGCACATCAGTGATGACCGCGTGAGAGAGGGACGCGGGGCGGCTCTCCTGTGGTTCGAGCGCCGGATACCAGATGTGCGCCACCATGACCGCTTCCACACCGGACTCCAGCGCGGCGCGGAAAGGAACGAGTTCGGTGGTTTCCAGCCGTTCCCGATCCAGCGCGATCACGGGCAATGAGGTGTGCGAATCGGCGCTGGAATCGCCATGACCGGGGAAGTGCTTGACCGTCGCCAGCACGCCGCCGGACTGCATCCCCTGTACGAAAGCGGCGATCATCGGGGCGACCTGTTCGGGGAAGCTGCCCGCAGAACGGCGATTGATGACCGTGTTGGCGCGATTGGTTTCCAGATCGGCCACCGGCGCGAAATCCATGTTCACGCCTAACGCCCGCAGTTCGGCAGCCAGCGCCGCACCCACCGCCGCCGCCAGCGCGGGATTAGCGGTAGCCGTGAGCAGCGTGGGCGTGGGAAAGGCCGTGAAACCGTCCTCTAGGGCGCGGATCGGCCCCATCTCCTGATCGGCGGCTACCAGCAGCGGCAACCCGCCGGCTGCGGTGATGGCCTGCTGGTAGCGGTTCACGAGGCGGGTCACATCGGCGGGACTGCCCGTGTTGGTATCCATCAGCACCACGCCGCCCGGTTGGTAGCGGGTGAGGAAATCCTGATCGGGGATGGTGAGCGTGTCGCCGTAGAGGTGGACGAAGAACATCTGCGCCACCTGCTGTTCCAGCGAAAGCGCCGCCAGCGGGTCATCCTGCGCGGCAGCGGGGACGCACACCAACGCGATCAGCAATAGAAAAGGGGCGAGACAACGCCCCGCCCCCTGCATAACCCGGATTAAACGGCTCATGAAACCCCGGACTACTCGCCCGTTTCGCTCAGGCGATAACCGATGCCGCGCACATTCACGATCAAATCGGCGTCCTCGCCCGTTTGCTTGAGCTTGCGGCGCAGGTTGCTGACGTGCGGGCGAATCACTTCGCGGGCTTCGGCCTCGTCTACCGCATAGCCGCGCACTTCACGCACCAGCTCGTGGCACGACACGACGCGCCCGCGATGCGCCGCCAGATAGAGCAACAGGTCAAACTCCGTCGGCGTCAGGTCAATCGGTTTATCGCCCACCGAAATCTGGTAGCGTCCCGGATAAATGGTCAACGGGCCAAGCGTCATGTTGTTGTTGCTGGCCGAATCGCCGCTATGGTCTTCAAAATGCTGCTGCGGAGGCGGAGGCAGCGGAGGCAAATCGTCTTCCTCGTCGTCCTGATAAGCCGCATTAATGGCAGCCATATCTGCCGAGGACAGTTCAAAGACGTTGCTGCGGATGGCGTCTAGCAAAGCGCGGCGGCGCTTCAAGTTACGCGCCCGTTCCACACCCCGCGCCACGCTCTGCCGGATGTCCTGACTGGAGCTGGGCTTGATGAGGTAATCGTGTGCGCCCAAGCGCAAACTTTCGACTGCCGTCCCCAAACTGGCATAGCCCGTCATAAGGATGACGATGGAAT
This sequence comes from uncultured Chloroflexota bacterium, assembly GCA_903864435.1. Classification (GTDB taxonomy): domain Bacteria; phylum Chloroflexota; class Anaerolineae; order Aggregatilineales; family Phototrophicaceae; genus CFX2. The sequence continues at coordinate 3,757 of CAIPFY010000106.1, forward strand.
CCGGCGAGGTGTCTTTGATGCGCTTGAGCAGTTCAACGCCGGTCAGTCCCGGCATACGAATGTCGGTCAGCACGACATCGTATTCGCGCTTGCCAATCATCTCTAGTGCTTCTTCGCCGCTGGAAGCCTCATCTACCTCGTAACCAATACGCTGCAAAGTCTTACTTACGGAATAACGAATTGCGCCTTCGTCATCTACCACCAACACATGGGCGGTATCATTGGTTTCCATCCGGCACCATCCTGCGTGTAGTTTATACTTTCCTCACGTTTCCTTAATTATAACAATGATTTTATGACCTTGCAACCTACAGAACTGCTTATCTAAACAGCCAAATTTCAGCGATAGTATACGAATTTCACAACAGGGTGGCAACTTAAATCAAATCACCCCAAGACGAATCTGATACACAGGTTCGTCACCGCTTCGGGTTGCCCAGCGGGCGCTGATTTGCCAGCCCTGTTCCCACCAAACCGCGACCACCTCGCCTGCAATCTCCAGCAGCGGCAGCCCATCCCGTTGTGCCAGCGGCACATGGCGGTCGCCCATCCAACGACTGAGCTTACGAGTGTGGCCGCCCATGCCCTGCGGGGCAAAGCGATCCCCCTCGCGGCGGGTACGAAGCCGGAGCAGAACCCCCTGCGGGATGCCCAGTGCGCCCGCTGTGCCCACCGGAACCGTCTCCACGCCAATTTCGATGCTCGCCATACGCAGCACACCGGGAACAGGCAACGGCACATCCGTATCCGGCGGCAGCAAAAAAGCCGCTATAACCTGCTCTGCTTTTTCCACCCGCACAAAGTCATAGTCCACGCGCAGATGCGCCCCACCCGCGAACTGCGCCCGTGCGCCCTGCCTGCCCGACAGCGCGATTTGCCGCGCCGCCAGTACATGCACGTGGTCTACCCACTCGGCGCCGGCAACCTGCTCAACCGCCCCGATCACCCAACGGCGCTGCAACGCGGGATGGAGAGCGCGGAACACCTCACGGCGAATGGAGGCGGAGTCGGCTGTGTTCACACAGGCCGAGGACTCCCACAACCGCCGGAGTTCCAGCGAGAGATAATCGTCTTCCAGTGCAGCAGTCTCAGCGAGGCGAATGAGCGATTGACGAATGGGGGGAGCAAGCGTTTCGAGCAAGGGCAGCACTTGGTGACGAACAGCGTTTCGCAGCAGCGTCGTGTCAGCGTTGGTGGCATCTTCACGCGGGAGCAGCGCGTGCTGGCGGCAGTAGTCGTCAATCTGACGGCGCGGGGTAAACAGCAGCGGACGCACCACTTGCAATTCAGGGTGAAACGGCAGCGGGGACGTTAGCGCCATCCCGCGCAGTCCGCGCAACCCGGTGCCACGCAACAACCGCAGCAGCACCGTTTCGGCCTGATCGTCGGCATGATGAGCGACGGCGACTATTCCAGCGCCGACTTCATGGGCAACAGCCGCCAGAAAATCATAACGAGCGCGGCGAGCAGCGGCCTCGATTCCTCCCGCTGATCGCACATCGGCCTGCCCGACCGTCACGGGCAGCCCCCACGCCACGCACAGCCCGCGCACATAGTCCGCATCCGCCGCGCCTGCCGCGCCGCGCAAGCCGTGATCGAGCGTGGCGACATGCAAATGCCATCCGGCAGCGGGGGCGAGCGCGTGCAGCGCATGAAGCAGCGCCAGCGAATCAGCACCGCCGGATACGCCGACCACCAACCGCGCCCCGTCTGGAATCAACTGATTCTGCTGGATAGCCTGTCTCAATTGGTCGTACAATCCACCTATCCTTAAACGGCTGACCCTTCCCGTATAAGCCTGCATTATAAACCTGCGGACAGCAGTCCACACTTTCGGGGAAAGGGATTTTGCTATAATGCACAGCGGTAACGAGATGCGAGGTGCCGAGCGTGCGTAATTTTCGATCCAGCCGGTGGGTCTTTCTGGGCGTGGTGCTGCTCATCAGCTTCGGACTCATTACGGCGAGTCAACTGGGGGTTCTGGGGCCGCTGCGCGGGATCGCTGCCGCGCCGCTGAATCTGCTAACGGGCATCTTCAACCGCATCGGGCTGGCGCTCACCAGCGGCGGGGAAGGACTGGCCGATCTCGCCACGCTCCAACGCCGTAATGCTGACCTTGAAGAAGCCCTCGCCCGCTTTCAATCCGAACTGGTGGAACTGCGCGAAATCGCGAGTGACTACACGCGGCTTTCGCAACTGCTGGACTATACGTCCAATACCCGCGATCAAGAATTCATCGCCGCCGAGGTGATCGCGCTATCCGACCCGAACGCGCCACTGCGTACCATCGTCATTAACCGGGGCGGGCGCGATGGTCTGGCGGTGGGAATGCCCGTTGTGACCGGACAGGGATTGGTGGGGCGCATCTTGAACATCACCGCCAACGCCTCGCGGGTGCTGCTGGTGAGCGATCCTTCGAGCGCGATCAGCGCCCGCCTGCAAACCAGCCGCGTCGAAGGGAGCGTCATCGGGCAGGCCGGCGGCGACCTGTTGATGACGTTCATCCCGCTGGATGCACAGGTACAGGAGGGCGATCTGGTCATCACGTCCGGGCTGGGCGGCAACTTGCCTTCGGATATTGTCATCGGGCAAGTCACCAGCGTGCGCCAGTTGGAGTTCGAGTTGTTCCAGCAAGCCGTCGTGCGCAGCCTGAACAACTTCGACACGCTAGAAATCGTACTGGTGGTGACGAACTTCCAGCCGGTTGACCTGTCGGTTTTTGAACAAGCGACGACAGGAAACTGAGCGATGAGCAATTTTCTCAGCGTCCCTTTGCTGGCATTAGCCGCCGCCTTGCAAGTCAGCCTCGCCCCATACATCAGCATTCTGGGAGGAACGCCCGATCTGGTGCTGCTGCTGGTGGTCGCGTGGTCACTGAATGTGCCGCTGGAACAGGGTATTCTGTGGGCGGTCATCGGCGGGTTGTGCAAAGACCTGCTCTCGGCAGCGCCGTTAGGCACTTCGATTATCGGAATGGTGCTGCTGCTGTCGTTCGTATCGCTGGTTCGGCAGCAGTTATACTCGGTCGGTGTGTTCACGCTGGTGTGGGTGATTATGTTGGGGACAGTCATGCAGTTCAGCACCACCTTGCTGATCCTGTTCACCAGCGGGTTTCAGCCTGCATTCGGCAGTCAGCTAGGCTATAACGTGGTGTTTCTGGAAATTTCAACTATCTTGCTGCCGACCATCGTCTATAATCTGATTGGCATCTTCCCGATGTACTGGTTGGTGCGGCGGTTACAGCGCACCAGCAACCGACCACGGCGGCTTTCGTGATGATGGGGGAACAAGTGAACAGGAGGGCGCAATGAATCGGCGCCTGATGCCCTTTCAAGGCTGGCGGCTCACCGCTTTTCAGGTGGTGATGTTCGCGGTTTTTCTTGTATTCTCGCTCCGCATGTACGACTTGCAAATCGCCCGTTATGACGAATATCAAGCGGCGGCAGACGAAAACCGCCTAAACCGACTCCCGCTAACCGCGCCGCGTGGTGTAATCTTTGATCGCTACAATCAAGCACTGGCAAAGAATGTGCCAGCCTTTAATGTGACGATTGTCCCCGCCGGCCTCCCTTCTGACCGTGACGCAACACTCGCCATCTTCAACCGCCTATCGGCGCTGGTGGATGTGCCGCCCACTGTGGCGATTGCGGCGGCATCCGGTCGCCGTGTGCGCAGCATCGAGGAATTGGTGGCGGAAGGCGAAGGTATCGCGCCGTTTCGCGCTGTCGTCATCGCGCAGGATGTGGAGTTCCATGTGGCGCTGCAAATCAACGAGGAACAGCAATCACTCCCCGGCGTGGCGGTACAAGCGGCTTCGGTGCGCGAATATCCAACCGGAGAACTCACCGCCCATCTGATCGGCTATATGGCACCCATTCCGGCAGAAGAAGCCGAAGCTCTGATCGAACAGGGTTATGATCCGGCCTTTGACCGCGTAGGCGTGGACGGCATCGAATACTTCCTAAACTCCGAACTCGGCGGTCAGCGCGGTTTCGTCCTGCGCGAGGTAGATGTGGCCGGCGCGCAAATCCGCGAACTGGAACGGGTGCAATCGATTCCGGGACAGAACATCCGGCTGACGATTGATCTGGAACTGCAACGGGCGGCGGAAGAAGCACTCAAAAAACGCCTCGCCCTGCTTAATGCGTCCAGCAACCGCATTGTCAGCCAGCAAGGGGTGGTCATCGCCATGAACCCGCAGAACGGGCAGATTCTGGCGATGGTGAGCTACCCCGGCTACGACAACAGCCGCTTCGCCCGTACTATTGATGTGCAGTATTACCTCGAAGCAGCGAATAATCCCCTGCGTCCGCTGGTGAATAACGCCATCCGTTCGCTATACCCGCCCGGTTCGGTCTGGAAGCTCATCACGGCTGCTGGTGCGCTGCAAGAAGGCGTTATTCAACCGGAGAGCAAGCTGTTCGATGGTGGCAGTCTGGTGGTGGAAAACCGCTACGCGCCCAACGACCGCGCCGCTGCACAAACTTTTGTGTGCTGGAATCGTGAGGGGCACGGGCTGGTGGATGTGTGGAGTGGGGTTGCACAAAGTTGCAACGTGTATTTCTATCAAGTGGGCGGCGGCAATCCCGACGTGCCAGAAGTCACGCTGCGGCGCGGCGGACTGGGCATTAACGACCTGTTCCGCTATGCGACGGCCTTCGGCATTGGCAGCGAACAGGGCGTCGAACTACCGGCTGAAAATCAGGGACGTATGCCCGATGCAGACTGGAAACGTATCCGCTACGGCGAAAACTGGTCAACGGGTGACACCTACAACGCCTCGCTCGGACAAGGGTATGTGACGGTCACGCCGCTGCAACTGGCGACGATGGTTTCCACTGTGGCGAACGGCGGCACGGTTTACCAGCCCTCCATCATCGAAAGTTTCCTCGACCCCGAAGGGAACGTCGTCGAACCTTTCCAGCCGCATATCCTGCGCAATATTGATCTGGCGGATGTCAACGGAACGCTCACCCTGCATCTGGTCGAAGACATGATTATGAAAGGGCCGAGCAGCTTGGCTTGCATCTGCGAATCTGACAGCAGCTACTATAACCCGGTGCGCTGTGATGCCCGAAATTACCGCAACACGGTGGATGTGAGCGCCGATCCGCTGACGCCGGACATGCGTGAATATCAGGTTTTTATCCCGGAAAGCTATGTATTTAACGGGCGGGTGTGCAACCCGCTGCGCTTTAACGACAGCTATTTGCCAGCCTTCATCACACAGTCCACGTTCCAGATTATTCAGCAAGGGATGCAGCAGGCGGTCACGGTCGGCACGGCGCAACGTGCCAATTTGCCGTATGTCAATGTGGCGGGAAAAACCGGAACGGCGGAATACTGCGACGACATCGCCCGCCCGTTGGGGTTATGCGTACCGGGGAACTGGCCCGCACATGCGTGGTTCGCCTCGTATGCGCCGTATGAAAACCCGGAAATCATGATTCTGGGCTTCGTCTACAACGGCAAGGAAGGGTCGCTATGGGCGCTGCCGGTGGTGGTCGAAACGATGGAAGCCTATTTCCGCCTGAAAAATGAGCGTGCCGGTTTGCCCGCGCCGCCTTCGGTTGATCTGGGCGTGCCGCTGCCCACTGCCACAGCGGTTCAGGCAGGGGGCTAAACGATGCGAGAGACTCTTTCTAATCCGCGTATCAAAACATTGTGGCAAATGGTGTGGCCGGCGGTCATCAGCGCGGGGGTGGCGCTGGCGGCCTTCATCACCATCGGTCACACGCCGCCCATTCGTGCTTTCGGCCTCGCAGCGGCGCTCATGGGTGTCGTCCTAACGTTGCGGCGGTTCGGCGCGGTGCTGGCGATTATCGGCGGGCTGGCGCTGGCCTTCAGTCCGGCCTACTGGTCGCAAACCGGCGGAACCGAGTCGGCGGCTTTCGGGCTGATCGCGCTGCTACTGGGCGGCGCGCTGCTGACCACCGCCGTCTTCGGGGCGGGCAAGCGTCCACTGCTCGGCGCGGCGGCGGGTATCGTGTTGTTCGCGGTGCTGTTCTGGGTGCTGGTCGGCACACCGCGCAGTTTGCGCCTGACGACCTTCTTTAGCGCGTGGGCGCTGTTCTTGATGATTGATGCGCTGCTGACCGCCAACCCCCGCCCCGACGGGCCACCGCCTGCCTCCCTCCGTCCTTATCACACGATGGGGCTGCTGCTCCTGCTGGTGCTAGGCGTGCTGAACGATCCACTGTTCACGCTGATGATTCCAGCAGCGGCGCTGGCGATGGGCTGGTCACGCACCCCCCTGCCGCGCTGGTACTGGGCGATCTTCATCGTGATGAGTGGGGTGGGACTGGTGGGTGTAAGCCAGCTTTATCTCAACACGAACTGGTGGTTATATCCAGCGGCGGAAGCCCAAGCGCGGGGAATCACAGTCCCTTATGTGATGGCGGACGGCTGGCGGGCGGGTACGCGCTGGGTGGCACTCATCCAGATGGTGATCGGTCAGTTCACGCTCATCGGTGCGGCGTTGGGCGTAATCGGACTCACGCGGCTGGCACGTTGGTACCCGCCGGTGGGTGTGGTGAGTATGGTCGCCTACGGTTGTTACGGGGTGTGGGGGCTGGTGTATTTCGGGTCAGACCAAGCGGTGCTGCTGCTGCCGCTGCTCATGATCCAGATGATCTGGGTTACTTATGCGGTGTACACCTTTAGCCACTGGTTGCAGCGCAGCCTGCATGTGACAACCGAGGTGGCATGGTTGGCGCCGGTGATTTTTGCGCTGCTGCCGCTGCTGTTGCTCACCCGCATTGTCGGCTGGGTGTGAGAAACCCCCTCACCATTCGCGGGTTGAAGGGGTTAAAATCCGAAGCTGGCAGTATTTAATGATGGGTGCTGCCGCGCTCCAACCCCACCAGCAAACGACGCAGGTTGTTGTAGTCTTCGAGGACACGACCGGCTCCCCGCGCCACGCAGGTCATCGGGTCATCTGCCAGCCATGTGCGGATGTTGATTTCGTCGGTCATGCGGTCGGTCAAGCCTTTGAGCTGGCTGCTGCCGCCCGCCATGCAGATACCGCTTTCCATCAGGTCAGCCACCAATTCAGGCGGGGTATCGTCCAGCGCGTCCTTCACGGTATCCACGATAATGCCCACCGAACCGCTGACCGCCTCACGGATTTCAATCGAACTCACTTCTACCGAAGATGGCAAGCCAGTGAGCAGATTGCGCCCCTTAACGATCATCGTGCGTTCTTGCGGCAACGGATAGGCGGAACCCATTTCGATTTTCACTTTTTCGGCGGTGGGTTCACCAATCAGCAGATTGTGCTTGGTGCGCATGTACTGAACGATGTCCTCGTCCATTTCGTCACCGGCCACGCGGATTGAACGGCTGATGACGATGCCGCCTAGCGAGAAGATGGCTACTTCCGTCGTGCCGCCGCCAATATCAATCACCATGCTGCCGCGTGTTTCCTGTACGGGCAGGCCAGCACCGATGGCAGCCGCGACGGGTTCCTCGATGAGATAGGCTTCACGAGCGCCAGCGCTCATGGCCGCATCGAATACTGCCCGCTTTTCCACTTCCGTCACGCCGCTAGGAATGCCAATCACCACACGCGGACGCGGCAGCGGCACCCACGACTGTTCATGTGCCTTGCTAATGAGATGGTGCAGCATGGCTTCGGTCACTTCAAACTCGCTGATGACGCCATCCCGCAAAGGGCGAACCACCAGAATATCCTTGGGGTTCTTGCTCCACATCTCTTTGGCACGCGAACCGACTTCGATCGGGCGACGGGTTTTTTTCTCCAACGCCACGAAAGAAGGTTCGTTGATGACAATGCCTTTACCGCGAACGCTGACTAAGGTATTGGCCGTTCCGAGGTCAATGCCAATGTCCAGCGAGAATAAACCTAGAAAATAATCGAGTGGACTGAGCACGACACACTCCTGACGGGCAAAACCAAACGTGAATTATATCACGCTCCCAAAATAATCAAAAAGCGTAGGGGAATGACGGGATTTGAAAGGTAAAACGATAGGGTGATATAGCGCACTTGCAAATTTCGAGTACACTTATTCCGAGTCTCTATGAAGACTCGATTTTACTTTTGGATAGCAGCATACCGCACGACGCATAGGCAGTAAATTGTATGCAGGAACAGACAGTCGCTATCAAAGGCATCAAGGATGGCCTGCTGATCTCGCTCAGCCCAACCGAAGAATGGTTAGCCATTACTGCGGATTTGGCGGCGCGAATTGACCAGCAGTCAGCATTCTTTGCTGGAGCGCGTATCACGGTTGATCTGGGTGAACGCCCCGTCCCCAAGCACGAGTTAGGGACGCTCAAGGCGCTACTAGAACGGCGCGGGCTAACCCTGTGGGCCGTCCTGAGTGACAGTTCCACCACGATTGACGCGGCAATGGCGCTCGATCTTAAAACCAGCACCGCCAACCCGATTCCCGGACGCGAATCCAGCGAAGGCACCGAAGTGAGTTCGCAGGAAGAAGGCGGGGTGGGCGTTCTGATTAAGCGAACGCTCCGTTCGGGGCGCAGCGTTCGGAGCGCCGGGCATGTGGTGGTGTATGGCGATGTGAACCCCGGTGCGGAAATTGTGGCAGCAGGCGACATCATCGTGTGGGGACACCTGCGTGGAATCGTTCATGCTGGCGCGGACGGCGACGAAACCGCCGTTGTGTGTGCGCTGAACATGAACCCCACACAACTACGAATTGCTAGTTATATCACCACGTCACCGCCCGAAAAGCGCCGCAAACCTAGCCCGGAAACGGCTTCGGTGCGCAAGGGGCAAATTGTGGTTGAAACGTGGTCAACCGGATAGAAAGGGACTCGGCATGGGGGCAAAAGTCATTACCATTACTTCGGGCAAAGGCGGGGTGGGCAAAACCACCACCACAGCCAATCTGGGCATCGCCTTCGCCCGCATGGGTAAGAAAGTCGTGGTCATAGATGCCGATGTGGGGCTGCGAAACCTCGATCTTATCATGGGATTAGAAAACCGCATCGTGTATGATCTGGTGGATGTGATCGAGGGGCGCTGCCAGCTGCGGCAAGCCATGATTAAGCACAAGCAGTTCGCGGAACTGTTCCTCATCCCTTCCGCACAAACCCGCGACAAAACAGCGGTCAGTCCGGCGGATATGATCCAAATCGCGGATAAGCTGCGCCCGGAGTTCGACTATATCCTAATAGACTCCCCGGCGGGCATTGAACGTGGCTTCCGTAATGCCATCGCCCCGGCGGATGAAGTGCTGATCGTGACCAACCCCGAAGTGTCGGCGGTGCGTGATGCAGATCGAATCATCGGCCTGCTGGAAGCCAATAACAAAGGGCCGGGCAAACTCATCCTAAACCGTGTGAAAGCGGAAATGGTGCGCAAAGGCGAAATGCTCTCGGCAGATGATGTGACCGACATTCTCGCCATCAAGCTCGTGGGAATCGTGCCAGAGGATGAAACCGTCATCCCCGCCTCCAACAGCGGCATCCCAGTCACGCTGAATGAAAATTCCAGAGCAGGGATCGCTTTCCGCAACATCGCCCGACGGCTGACAGGCGAAGAAGTGCCGTTCATGCAGCTTGAAGAAACAGGAACCTTCTTGCAGCGGCTCATGCGTTTGTTCACAGGCAGCCAATCGTCCGAGTAAGAAAGGGGTTGAGACGATGTCCGGATTCTTCGACCGCTTACGCGGACGCACCGCAGGCAAAGGCAGTAGCCATGCAGCTAAAGAGCGTCTGCAATTCATTCTGGTACACGACCGCATTAACCTGCCGCCGGAACGCCTGCAAGCCATGAAGCAGGAAATACTGGCGGTCATTTCCAAATATGTAGATGTGGACAGCGAAAACGTGGATATTGCGCTGGAGCAGCGCGACCGGGATAGCCTGATCGTAGCCGAAATCCCGTTCACGGGCGGCAACGAACGGGATGAGGCTCGCCGCCGATTGGCCTCCGATACGCGGGGGAAAACGGTGGATAACAACACCGACGACGGCTAAACCCTTCTCCCCCATCCGGTAGGCCGCTATAATCCGGCGCACATCGAAATGATGTTTCGAGGTGTGCATGACTCGTGGGCAATTCTGGCGGCATTTTGATTGGATTCTATTTGGCACAACCACTGCGCTCATCATCTTCGGTATCCTGATGATCCGCAGCGCCACGATCGGCGCGATTGACCCTGAACTTATCAGCCGAGTTCCCGACCAAATTCGCTACGCTGTAATCGGTATCGCTGTGGTGTTCGCGCTGGCGGCGATTGATTATCGTCTGCTCGGCGGCCTGCATGTGTGGCTGTATATCATCATGGTGGCGCTGCTCGTTCTGGTGCGCTTCCTCGGCGTGGAAGGCGATGCCGGCTCACAACGCTGGATCAACCTCGGCATCCGCATCCAGCCCTCTGAAATCGGCAAAATCCTCATCATCGTCACGCTAGGCTACCACCTTTCGCTGAACTACCAGAAGTTAGACAGCCTCGGCGCGGTGGGACGCTCGCTCATGCACATGTCCGTCCCGACCGGGTTGATCTTCTTGCAGCCCAACCTCGGCACGACCATCGTGTTTATGGTGATCTGGTTCGCTATGATCTGGGCGGCGGGATTGCGGCTGAAGCACATCGGCCTGTTCGTGTTGATCCTGTTGATCGCCGCACCGGTTATGTGGACGCAGATGGAAGACTATCAAAAGTCGCGCATCACCACATTCATTAACCCGGAAGGCGACCCGGACGCGCAGTTCAACATCCGGCAGGCGCTCATCAGCATCGGTTCCGGGGGCGCGGTGGGCAAAGGCTATGCCAACGGCACGCAAAGCCAGCTGCGTTTCCTGCGGGTGCGCCACACCGATTTCATCTTCAGCGTGATCGCCGAAGAATTCGGGTTTGTAGGCGGGGCGGTGGTGATGGCCGCCATCGGGTTAATCATCCTGCGAATCTTGCGCGGCGCACGTAACGCCACCGACCCGTTAGGCAGCCTGATCTGCTACGGAGTGGCGGCCATCGTCTTTTTTCAGACGGTGGTTTCCATCGGGATGAACCTGAACATCTTACCTGTAACCGGTCTGGTGCTGCCGTTCGTCAGTTCAGGCGGCACATCGCTGTTGTCCATGCTGGCCGGTATCGGCCTCGCGGAAAGCGTGATTATCCGCTGCCGCCGGGTGTGAACAGCCCCGCGCCGCATCCATGCGTGTGAAAGCCCGGTCATCCTTCATCAGGATGCGCGATACCGAAAGTACATAATCCTGCAATGACCACTCAACCCGATCAAACGACGAACAAACAGCGCCTTGATTTCACATGGCAGCACGGGTGCGCCGGGTTATTAGCCTTGCTCACGATTGTAATCACGGCGTTCGCGTCTCAGTTCAGCCGTATGATCGGGGATGACTATCTCTATCCGGCACGGGTGGCGCGTGAAGGGGTGTGGGCGACTGTCGCCTACTGGTATAACAACTGGTCAGGCAACTACAGCGCCTACGTTGTGCAAAGCGTTTTGACGTTGTTTGACCCAGCCGTGCTGGGGTGGCTGCTCGGCTTGACCCTATTGGGGTGGTGGGGAGGATCGTGGTGGTTGTTCTATGAAATCGCCCGACGTATCGGATGGCAGCGCCCGCGCCTAACCAGCCTGCTGTTCGGCAGTATTCTCACGGCGACCGTGATTGACGGCTTGTTCAATATCTATGACACCTTGTACTGGGCATCCGGCAGTATCGCGCATGTGCTTCCCCTCGTCGGCCTCGTCTATTTTGCCGCGTTCGTGTCATGGTTTGCGCGGCGGCAACCCTCCAAAGGAGCCACCGTCTTAGCCGTTGGCCTGACCATCCCGTATCTATTTTTTGTAGCGGGGTTCTCGTCACCCAGTACCGCCCACCTGATTGTGGCGCTATTCCTGCTCATTGTGGCCTTGTGGCGCTTGGGCAGCAAACCCGAACAGCGGGCGGCATTTCCGGTACTCATCGCGGCGCTACTCACTGCGCTCGGTGCTTTAGTCATCATCATGATCGCGCCGGGAACTGTTATCCGCCAAACCTATTTCCCGTCGTCTCCCGGCGTGCTGGAGATCGTGAAGCTGACTGTCCTATATACGTTGGAGTTCCTTGCAGCGGAGACAGCGGTTCTCGCACCGGCTTCGATCCTATTGACGCTACTAATTGCAGGATGGGCGGGATACCGGTTGCACCCCGGCAGCGTGTTTGGCCTGTGGCGGTATCGCTACCGCTTAATGGGGGCAATCAGCCTCGCGGGGCTGGCGTTAATCGCCAGCGCGTTCTCGACAGGTGCCTATGCCATGTCCAGCTACTTACCGGCACGCGCCAACACCACGCCCGCCTTTACGCTCATTCTCGCCATCAGCGCATGTGGCTACATTATGGGTGCAAGCCTGCGGAGACGCCTTAGACCAAACGCACACTGGCAAAATCGGCTCTATGGGGGGGCGGTGGTGGTATTCATGATCCTCGGCCCCGGATTGGCGCTGGTCAACAGCGTGGATCAGGCGGCGAAAATGGCCGCCTTCAACCACGATTGGTATACCATTCATGGTCAGTTGCGGGCAGCGCAGGCACGCAGCGAACAGGATGTGGTCGTGAGTCGCTTTTCGTTCGACCTCGCTTATGTGGCGGTGAATATCCCGTTGACCGAAAATCCGAATGACCAAACCAACCGCGACCTTGCCAGTTATTACGGATTCCGCAGCGTCATCGCACCGCCATAAGCAGGCAAGCGGTTCAGGCCGGACAGCCACCGGATATACCCCGTCCTCACCCTCCCCTACTCTTACACGTCCCCGTGTTGTAAGATGAGCATCCTTTCCCTAACGTCTGAGGAGCGTATTGTGACTGACTCCGCTGCACGCCCTGTGCGAACGCGCTTCGCCCCCAGCCCAACCGGGTCGCTGCATATTGGCGGCCTGCGTACAGCCCTGTTCAACTGGCTTTTCGCCCGACATCACGGCGGTCAATTCATCCTGCGTATCGAGGACACCGACCAGAACCGCTTCGATCCCACCGCGCTCACAACGCTGATGGAGGCACTACGCTGGGCGGGCTTACAGTGGGACGAAGGGCCAGAGATCAACGGACCGTTCGCGCCCTATGTGCAGTCGGAACGGCTGGCGGGGTATCAGCAGCAGGCGCAATGGCTGGTGGATGAGGGCAAAGCCTACAAGTGCTTTTGCAGCAGCGAACGCCTGAAGCAGGTCAACGAGGCCAAAACCGCCAAAGGCGAACCGTCCGGCTATGACCGCTTCTGCCGCCACCTGACACCGGTAGAAGTGGCTGAACGCGAGGCACAGGGGCAAAAATACGTCATCCGCTTCAAGATGCCCCTCGAAGGGCAAACGGTGGTGCAGGATGCGATTCGCGGCGAAACGGTTTTCGAGAACAACACGCAGCAGGATATGGTGCTGCTGAAGTCTGACGGCTTCCCGACCTATCATCTGGCGCATGTGCTGGATGACCACGCCATGCAAATTTCACACGTCATGCGTGCCGTCGAATGGTTCCCGTCTTTCCCGCTGCACTGGCAAATCTGGGAAGCGTTCGGCTGGGAAAAGCCGATCTTCGCACACCTGCCCGTCCTGCTAAATCCGAACGGCAAAGGCAAGATGAGCAAGCGCAACCCGCCGAAGGACAAGTTCGGCAACATCATTCCGGTGATGGTGCATGACTATATGCGCGGCGGCTACCTGCCCGAAGCGATGGACAACTTCCTGACCAACATCGGCTGGAACTTTGGCGACGAGCGCGAGTTCTTCAGCATGGCGGAAGCCATCGAACGCTTCGACCTGACGCGCATCAACCCCGCCAACAGCGCCTTCCCGGTGGAAAAGTTGGAATGGCTGAATGGCGAACACATCCGCGCCCTGCCGATGGACGAACTGGCTACCCGGCTGCGCGACGTGTTTGAAACCGCCGGATTGACCGTGCGCGACGAGGTGCTGCGGCAGGTCGCGCCGCTGCTGCAAATCCGGCTGAAGCGTCTGACGGATGCGGTCGCCATCGCGGGGTTCTTCTTCCGCGACGAATTCACGCCGCCGCCGCCGGAACACCTGATTCAGAAGAAAATGGATGCGGCACAAACACAGCAGGCACTGGAACGCAGCATCGCGGCGCTGGCAGCCTTGACCGATTTCAGCCACGCCAGCCAGCAAGCGGTGCTGGAGCCACTCACGACCGAACTGAGCCTGAGCAACGGTCAATTGTTCGGGGTGCTGCGCGTGGCGGTGACGGGACAGCAAGTCTCTACCCCGCTATTTGAGACGATGGAAGTTCTGGGACAAGCGGAATCGGTGGCACGGTTGGAACTGGCGCAGGAAAGTCTGCGGGATTCCATCGAGAAATCCGTAACCAACTCTTGAAATGAGGCGCGGGGCGTGCTACACTGCGCCCCGTTAGCACATTGGGGGATAGTTCAACGGTAGAACGACAGGTTCTGGCCCTGCTGATCTTGGTTCGAATCCAGGTCCCCCAGCAAAGCAAAACGCCGACGCGAAACCCGTCGGCGTTTTTGTTTGGCGCGTCGGCAATTTCTCGCTCAAAATCACATCCGCACCCTCGTCTGGCGCGTGGCACAGGCTGCGCTCGCTAGGGTTGCAGGCGGCGTAGGGGTAAAAGCGGGATCGGCAAAAATTTTGACTCCGCTTCGCGGGGGGGGGGGAGCGAAAAAGCAAGAGGGGGCTGGCGCTACGCGCCTGCGGCTGACGCCGCACCGCCCCCACAGTGATCAGTGATTTTGAAGGGGACGCGAAACC
>CAIPFY010000107.1 GCA_903864435.1 uncultured Chloroflexota bacterium
ATCGTTGACCACCGGAATCGTCAAATGGTTCACCTCGATTTCCGCACGGCACTCATGCGCGGAAGCCAGCGCGGTAGAAATCTCCCGGATGCGCTGCTCCAACTGCTGCGCCACTTCATGCTCAAACGTGCGGAACGTGCCACGTAGTTCCACACTCTGCGGAATCACGTTATAGGCTTCGCTGCTGGTGCGAACGCTCGTAACCGTCAGCACCGCGCCAGACAGAGCATCCACTTTTCGCCCGACCACCCCGTTCAGCGCACTAATCAACAGCCCCGCCACCGGCACCGGATCAATCGTCAAATGCGGCATCGCGCCGTGTCCACCGTGTCCGGTCAGCACCACCCGGAACAACGAGGCGCCGGCCATCATCGAGCCATCCGTCAGACCGATCACGCCCACAGGCATATCCGCCCACACATGCAGCCCCACCGACACATCCGGTCGCGGGTCGCCCAGTACGCCATCGGCGATCATCGCCCTAGCGCCGCCGCCGCCTTCTTCAGCTGGCTGAAACACAAACTTGATGCGCCCCTTGATCTGGTCGCGCTGCGCCATCAGCAGTTTCGCCACGCCCAGCGCAATCGTCGTGTGTGCATCATGCCCGCAGGCGTGCATCTTGCCCGGAACAGTCGAAGTGTAATCGTGGGTGTTTTCCTCAAGAATCGGCAGCGCGTCCATATCTGCCCGCACCAGCACGGTCGGGCCGTCCTGTGCGCCTTCCAGAATGCCGACCACGCCGGTTTTGCCCACGCCCGTCTGCACCTCCAGCCCAAGCCGATTGAGTTCATCCGCCACGATTCCCGCCGTGCGAAACTCCTCGTAGCCCAGTTCAGGATGGCGATGCAAATCCCGTCGGCGCTCCACCAGTTCAGAACGCAGTTCAGCCGCCAGTGTCAAAAAATCCATGTTCACTCCGGCATCACATAATCAGCCACAGCCGCCGACAACAGCGCCACGCTCAAAGGCAGCGCATTCTCGTCAAAGTCGAAGCGCGGGTGATGATGCCCGTAATACGCATCCTGATTCGGCACCGATGCCCCGACGAAGAAGTACATGCCCGGAATATCGGTCATCAGCAATCCGACATCTTCTGCGCCCATCGTGCGCTCATCCATCACGAACTGGTCAGCGGAGATGTAACGCTCGAACACCGGGCGCACTTTCGCACCCACTTCGGCATTGTTCACCACCGGCAGCACATGATCTACCACATCCACCGTCGCGGTGCAGCCCATTGCGGCAGCGATTCCGTTCACGATGCCGCGCATCCGTTCCACCACCTGATTACGCACTTCGAGGCGGAAGAAGCGCACCGTGCCGCGCAGTTCCACATCCTGCGGGATGATGTTGAAGGCCGTCCCCGCGCTCATATACGTCACCGAAATAACGGCGCTGTCCAGCGGGTTCAGGTTGCGGCTGGCAATCGTCTGCAAAGCCGTAATCGTCTGCGCGGCGCACACCACCGGATCAACCGCCAGATGCGGGGAAGCGGCATGACCGCCCTTGCCGGTAATCTTGATCGTGAAAACGAGCGAACCGGCCATGATCGGCCCATCCGCCACGCCCAGCTTACCGAGAGGCATCCCATTCCACAGGTGCAGCCCCAGCGTCACATCCGGTCGCGGGTCGTTCAGCACGCCATCGGCGATCATGGCTTTCGCGCCGCCCACGATTTCCTCGGCGGGCTGAAACACGAACTTGATGCGCCCTTTGATCTGCTCACGCTGCGCCGCGAACAGCTTGGCAACGCCTAGCGCAATCGTGGTATGCCCGTCATGACCGCAGGCGTGCATCTTTCCCGGCACACTGGACGCATGTTCAAATGTGTTTTCTTCGAGAATCGGCAGCGCGTCCATATCCGCCCGCACCAATACCGTCGGGCCATCCTGTGCGCCTTCCAGTATGCCCACCACACCGGTTTTCCCCACGCCCGTCTGCACTTCGAGGCCGAGGCGGTTCAGTTCCTCCGCCACGATTCCCGCCGTGCGGAACTCCTCAAACGCCAGTTCTGGATGGCGGTGCAAATCGCGCCGCCGCGTAATCAGTTCTTCACGCAAGGCATTCGCCTGCTGCATAAAATCAATCGTCGTCATCGCAACACCCCTTCCACACACAAAAACGCTGCGCCATACACTGGCAGCAGCGGGTACAGCATGGTTGATTGTATCCAACGATGAACGGTACTTCCAATGCGAATGGTCAACGTGCAAACGTAATCACCCGGAACGACTCGATAAATCGGGGCGCATCGGTGGGCGATTCCGGGTCGCGGGTAATAGTTCGCTGGCGCTCTGCCATCGCTTCCATATCCGGTATCTGGCTCTTGTGTTCGCGTAAAGCGCGTATCTTGGTTTCCAGATAATCTGTCACATCCACGCGGGTCGTTGGCGAGGCCGTGCCGCTGATGTACACTTGACGGGTCTTGTGCGGCGCTAACCCCTCATCGCGCTCCAATTCGGGGAAGTTCAGCCGATCTCGCGCCGTCGGATACACCGCTTCCAGCGCAGACGCGCCGATGGCTCGATGATCGGGGTGATTGATGCTGGTTGTGCCAGACCAGAACACTGTCGGGTCAGTCGTCACCAGAATGTCCGGTTGCGTGCGCCGGATCAGCCGCGCAATATCGCGCCGCAGTTCCAGCGTGGGCATCAGTTCGCCATCCTTATAACGCAAAAAGATGACTTCCTGCACACCCAGTACAGCGGCGGCATTGCGTTCTTCCACTTCACGGATTTCCACCAAGCGTTCCGAGGTCATGTCAGGGTCGCTGCTGCCCTTATCGCCGCTAGTCGCCACCACAAACGTGATCTTAGCGCCTTCCGCCGCCCAACGCGCAAACGTCGCCCCGCAGAAAAACTCTGGATCATCGGGATGCGCGAACACCCCCAACACCCGTTTCGGCTGTCCCTCATTCGCTACGGTACTCACATCCACTCCATCTCAGAATAGGCAGGAAACAATCCAGCGGGCGTGAAGTGTTCCTCACGCCCGCACACGGTTATTCGTCGTCCGCAGGCGTGGATTCAGCCGCCTTGCCCGGTTTCGCACCGCAGTCACACGGGCCGTCGCCATGCTTGGCACACGGTTCTTTGGCCTTCTTCTGCAAGGCTTCCCACTCATCCAGCGGAATCAGTTCTTCACGCTTCAGGAAGTAGCGCGTATCTTCCACAATCACCGTCACCGCATCCAGTAGCGGATGCACATCAATCACTTTCGCCTCGCCATGCGGTGTTCCCACGCGCTTGTTACGCTTCGGGAGCAACTTGCGGGCTTCCACGTACTGCTCGTACTCGTACACCAAGCAGCAGCGCAAGCGTCCGCACATCCCCGTAATTTCGGACGGGTTGAGCGAAATCCCCTGCATCTTCGCCATCTTGATCGAAATCGGGCTGAAATCGGTCAGGAAGGTGCTGCAACAACGCAGTTCGCCGCACGCGCCAAACCCGCCTAACAGTTTGGCGACATCACGCGGGCCGATCTGTCGCATCTCAATCTGCGCCGTGAACATGCGCGACAGTTCGGAGGCCAAACGCCCGGTGTTGGCCTTATCCTCGGTGGTATACAGGAAGGTCAGCATACTGCCATCATAGTTGTACTGGGCAGCCACAAACTTCACATCCTGAAAGCCGCCGATCTGATTGGCTTTCTCGTTGCACTTCTCCAGCGCGTCGCCCTCGCGCATCTCCCAATACTGTTTCAGCGAGAAATCACGCGGCGTTGCGGGCCGCATAATCAACTTGTAGTCGTGGTTATCGTCCTCTGCCTCCACGAAACCAACCACTTCACCCATCTGACGACCCCGTGCGGTTTCCACGATTACATAATCGCCCCGCTGAAGTTCAGGATAGGCGCTGTGGTCAAAATGGTAGAGCTTGCCTACCTTGTGAAAACGGACACCGGCTACCGTTTTTTGCCGGATAACAGGCATATCGGTCATAAAAGGCACCTTAACTCACATTTACGGTTACTGCGCTTAAAATGGTTTCTAACGCTTCCCTTTTAATATAGACTATACAAGCCTACTCTTGCAAAATATGTTGACAGAATTTTGTCAAAATGCTAGTCTCAAACATGCCGCGCCATCCGCAGCTCGACGCTGACATCCGAAAACGAGACGCTCTCGTACACGGTCTTGTGTTCGCAGAGGACACACATGAAAACCCTCGTGATGAAATTTGGTGGTTCCTCCGTTGGAACTACTTCGGCCTTGATTCAGGTCTTGAGTATCGTCCTGAACGAACGCGAACAATGGGATCGTCTGGTTCTGGTTGTCTCGGCGCTGGACGGTGTAACCGATATGCTCATCGAAGCCGCAGGGCTGGCGAACATGGGCAACCAGCGGGGCTATCGCCGCATTGTCGCCAATCTGCGCACCCGCCACCTCGCCATGATCGAGGAACTTCCGCTGGGCAACAGTGAACGCGGCGCGTTGCAGGCCGATATTGACCGCCTGTTGTTCGATATGCTGGACATCTATCAGGGCATGACGCATTCCAGCGACCGTTGGGCAGCCACGCAAAAGCTAGATGCCTCCATCGGCGTTGGCGAAAAGCTGGCAGCGCGAATCATCGCCGCCCTGCTCCGCCAGAACGATGTCCGCAGCGTGGCTATAGACACCACCAACCTGATCGTCACCGACGATTCGCATGGCAATGCCATCCCGAATATCGCCATGTCGCGCACTCAAATTGCCACCAATGTGCTTCCCCTTCTGGAACGCGGCATTGTGCCAGTAATCACCGGTTTCATTGGTGCCACGCGCAGCGGTCAGCCTACCACGCTCGGACGCGGCGGCAGCGATCTAACCGCTTCTATTCTGGGCGCAGGGGTGGGCGCACAGGAAATCTGGCTGTGGACGGATGTGGACGGCTTAATGACCGCCGATCCCCGCGAAGTGGATACGGCGCAGGTCATCCCGCATCTGTCGTATGAGGAAGCGGCGGAACTGGCTTATTTCGGGGCACGCATTTTGCATACCCGTATGCTTGCGCCCATTCAATCCGAACACATTCCCGTCTGGATTAAAAACGTGTTCAAACCCCAAAAACCGGGGTCGAACATCAGTCCGGGCAGCGGACGCTCCGAACTGACGATTAAAGCGGTCACATCTATCGCTGGCGTGGCGCTCACCGCTGACCACAGCGGGTCACTTTCGACCATCTCCGCACTGGTTGACCAGACGCTATACGAAAACACGCGCAGTCATGCCGACGTGATGATTTCGTCGCAATCCTCCACGCGCAGTTTCCTTTGCGTGCTGATCCCAACCGCCGCTGGGCCAGATGCCATTCACAATACCCATATCGCGCTCGAAAAAAAGCTGTCGGAACAGGCTGCCGATGGCGGATGGCGGGTCAACACCGTCAGCATCATCACCGCCATCAGCGATAGTTTTGACCATCGCCCTCAGTTGGTCGCGCAGGTGTTGAACGCCCTGCGCAACCTCCCGATTCTGGGGTTGGCACAGGGGCCGTCCAATTGCAGCTTTTCAGTCGTGGTCAACAGCCATTATGCAGACGAGGCGCTCATCCGAATCCACGAGTTGATTTTGAATCCGCACTAGGCCATCCCGCCTAGTAATGGTTGAAATAGCGTTCCACTTCCCACGCTGTCACCTGCCGGTTGTACTCGTCCGCTTCCTGCTGCTTGGCCGCCAAATAGCGGTCGCTGATATACGGGCCGAGTGCGCCTAAAACCACATCATCCTGATTGAGCGCCTCCAGCGCCTCCATCAGCGAAGTCGGCAGCACTTCCAGCGTCCGCATCCGGCTGCGACCCTGCCGCACCAGCGTTTCTTCCAGCGGGTCAGGCAAAGCAAGCTGCTGTCGGATGCCATCCAGTCCGGCGCACAACATCACCGCGCTGGCGAGATACGGGTTACTACTGGGGTCAGGGCAGCGCAGTTCCAAACGGGTATGAGACTCGCTGCCAGCGCCAATATGCGGCACTCGAATCAGCGCCGAACGATTGATATGCGCCCACGTCACATAGACCGGCGCTTCAAAGCTCGTCCCCAACCGCTTGTACGAGTTCACCAGCGGCGCCAGCACCGCGCACATCGCCCGCGCATGAGCCAGTTGTCC
>CAIPFY010000108.1 GCA_903864435.1 uncultured Chloroflexota bacterium
ACGGCATTTCCGCCCTCCAACGCTTTGTCCGGCGTCTTTGCCGGCCTGTAGATGGTTTCGCAATCCTCTCTTTGCTGCTCGCTGTACCCCCTGATCGTCCCTTTTCTTGGCGAGGGGTTGCCTGCGACCGCCGATGCCGAGATTCATCTGCACCGGATGATGAGCGCACTGGTGAATCTCGATGCTGGCTACGGGTATCCGCGCTGGACACCCTACTTGCATCACGGCTTCGGCTACCCCATTCACAACTTCTACGCTCCCGGCGTTCACATCATCGGTGCGCTCATCATGCAAGCCACTTCCGCCAACCCCGTGCAGGTGATTAAGTTTCTTCAGATCGGGGCGACGCTGCTGTACCCGCTGGGTGCATATCTTTTTGCGCGCCGGTTCGCCAGCCGTCCGGCGGCGCTGGTCGCGGCGGCAGCCTACACGCTGGCACCCTTCCGCTTTCACGAACTATGGACGCAAACCAACCTGTCGCAGTTCGTCGCCATGTCGTTGATTCCGTTCCTGTTCACCGCCCTATTGCCCTCCCCGTCGGATCGCCCCCGGCGGGCTGCTTGGATCGCCCTGCTGTTCGCTGCGATCATTCTGGCGCATCACCCGACTGGCTTCATGACGGCGGTGGCGGCAGGGGGCTATGCCATCATGACCGGCTGGCGCTCGATCCGGCATTGGGCGATTCATCTGGGCGGTCTGGCGCTTGGGTTGTGCATCGCCTCGGTTTTCCTGATTCCGGCGCTGGCTGAACTGCAATTTGTGCAGATCGCGGCGGTGCAGCAGGGCGCATTAAGCTCTGCCGCCAACTTGCTGCCCCTGACGACGCTCATAAGCCCGACTCTGGCGGTTGATCTGGCGCGAATCAACACGCCGTCCTTCCTCTCTATCGGGACGCCGCAAGTGGGGCTGGCGCTACTGGGTGTGCTGACAATCGCCTTTCGCCGCTTTCCCCGTGTGCTGAAGATTCAAGTCGCCTTCGGTACGGTGACTCTGGCGGTTTGCATCGTTCTGATGATTCCGTCATCGGCATCGTTTTGGTCGGCGATCCCCATCGCTAACCTGCTTGTCTTTCCGTGGCGATTGCTAGGGATTGCGGCGCTTGCCGTTCTGCCCGCTGCGGCGGCGCTCGTTGATCTGGTTCCTCCACGCTGGCGGGTGGGGGTGGCCTGCGGCGTGATTGCCGTGCTGTTCGCCTTCGCGCTGCCCATGCGCTATGCGCCGCTATCGCTGCTTCCCTCGCAAGCCCCCACTCCTGCTGGCGCAATCCGCTACGAAATGGAAACGGGCAATATGGGGCTAACCAGCGGCAACGAATACCTGCCGCGCTGGGCCGAGGAGCGCCCGCTGCGCGTTACCCTATCCGACTATGAGACTCTCGTTTGGTCGGTGGGCGTCTGGAGCGATTCTCTGCCCGCCGGCGCGACTGTCACCCCGGTGGCGGACTGCGCACGCGGCACAGTCTGTTATACCGTGAGTAGCCCGCAGGCGTTCGCGTTCATGTTCAAGCAAATGTATTTTCCGGGCTGGTTCGCGCAAGTGGACGGCGCGACGGTAGAGACATACCCGCTTGGCGTGAACGGGTTGCTGTCCCTCAACCTCTCCGCAGGGCGTCACCGCCTCACCCTGCGCTACGCGGGTACGCCGGTACAGCACGCATCAGAGGCGCTGTCGCTGGTCGGTCTGGTACTCTGCGCGGGACTGTTCCTTGCGTCATTGCGCCCGACAGCGCAGGTTGTTGCCCCCGCGACGGTTCAACCCCGACCCGTTAAACGTGTTTGGGTGGTGTTGCCGCTGGTTGCCGTCTTCGTGTGGATTGCCTATGATACGTTCTTGCCTGCCGCATACGCCGACCTCTTTCACCCGCGCAGCACCTTTAACACCCTACCCGCGCAGCATCGTGTGAGCTACGTTTTCGGCGACAAGGTTGAACTGGTTGGCTACGATCTGGATCGGGAGCGTGCTACGCCCGGTGAGACGTTGAGTGGGGTACTCTATTGGCGGCGTATCGGTACGATTGAAAGTGTCGCTAGGCTGCATTACGAGATTAAGCTGACCAGCGCCAATGCCGTTCAGGAATTGGGCAGCGTCGTGGCGATCAATCTGGCAGACATTTCCTCTAAGCAGTGGCGGCTGGATGGGTACGCCGTTGAACGGTTCACCGTGCCGATTTCCGCCGATGCTCCCCCTTACACAGCAGAGCTTCGGTTGCTGGTGGAAGATGGGGTATCGAACCCCAAATCTGTTCTGCTGGCAGATGGCAGCGGTAGTGATGCCATCCTCACGAGGGTGTCTATCACCGGCGATGACCGCCGTTTTGACACGTTGACGCCGATGAACGCTCGCTTCGGTGCGGCGCTTGCCTTAAGCGGGTACGCCCTGACGCGCCCCGACGCGAACACGGTTTGCTTGCGACTGCGCTGGGTTGTCAGCAGCCCGCCGGAGAGGGACTACACGCTCATGCTGCACCTACTCGATGCGGGCGGCGCGGCGCTGCATATCGCTGACCGTCCGCCGCTTGATGGGCTGTACCCAAGCGGACAGTGGTTGCCCGGACAGACGCTTGACGATGAGCATTGCGTCCCCCAGTTCGACGGCGCGGTTGCCGTGATGATCGCGCTATACGATTCGGAGAGCATGGACAGGTTGCCAATCACGTTGACCACCGGGAACTTGAACATGCAAGATCACACGTTGATTATCCCGCTGGCAGGTGAGGGGCATTCGCCTTGAGTGCCGTTCGCCCGGTTAGGTGTCGGATTGGAAGCCACACGATTTTAGCCGCAGCAGAGCATCACTACATGGTACAATTATCGTAGCGAATCACGGAGTGAACCATGCAATCTGTTCCGATCCGCACCGTGTTTGATGTCATAACCGACTTTTTGGCAGTCGAGCCGTCACCACAGGAGATTGTTGATTATTACCTGCCGGATGACCTGCAACAACGGCTGGATGATCTGTTGGATCGCAACGGCGAAGATTTGCTCACCCCTGCCGAGCGCGAAGAACTTCAACTGTTTTTGAATGCCGATGAGATGTTCTCGCTGCTCAAGACCAAGATGAAGCGCAAGCTCAGGAAGCCATCGGAATGACCATCCGCAGCGATCAGCGTCGCCGCGTTCATGAACGTGCGGGGAATTGCTGTGAATATTGTCGGCTCGCACAGAGCGGACGTTTGGCACGCTTTCATGTAGATCATGTCGTTGCCATCAAACATGGAGGCACCGACACAGAGGAAAATTTGTGTCTGGCCTGCCCCAAGTGCAACGGCTACAAGGGCAGCAACGTCGCCGCGTTAGACCCGCAGACAGGCGGTGCTGCTAGGCTCTACGACCCACGTCAGCAGCTTTGGGACGATCACTTCAGGATTAATCCCGATGCGACTCTGGTGGGGTTGACACCGGAAGGCCGCACGACGGTTGTTGTCTTGCGGATCAACGACGAAGAACGGGTACAACAACGATTAGGTGAGCTTGCAGCGGGCGATTACCCCTGTACGAAAGAATAGATCACAACGCTAAATCTACCCCATCAAACTGCGTAGAACACTGGGTTGGATCACCTTCTATGATTATCCCGCTGGCAGGTGAGGGGCATTCGCCTTGAGTGCCGTTCGCCCGGTTAGGCCAACAAAAACGCCGACGTTTCGCGTCGGCGTTTTGCTTTGCTGGGGAGGTAGGATTCGAACCTACGAATGCCGGATCCAAAGTCCGGAGCCTTGCCGCTTGGCGACTCCCCACTATGTCGTCATTATAGGGCGAGTCCGCGCACTGGACAAGAGTTGATCCGCGCTTTATGTCGGTATCGGCAAGAATACCCGTACAGCAGTACCGTTTCCGACGGCGCTCTCAATCGTGATCTCGCCATCGTGCAGCTGCACAATCTTTTGCGCGAGGGTCAGCCCCAGCCCGAACCCCGGTGTGCTGTGCGAACTGTCCTGCCGCCAGAAATGCTCGAACACATGCGGGAGATCGGCTTTCGCGATCCCGATTCCGGTATCCTTCAGCAGCACTTCTACGCCGTTCTCAACCTCGGTAAGGGATAGGCGGATGCTTCCGCCTTCCAGCGTGAAGCGTATCGCGTTGTCCAGCAGTTGGGTGAAGGCTTCGTGCAGCCACTCGCCGTTGGCATTCAGAAGGATCTGCGCCGACCCCTGCACAAACTCCAACCGCAGCTGCTTGTCCTCTACGGTCTGCTGCGCCGCCGCCGTGACCTGTTCCAGAATGGGGATGAGGTTGGTGGGCTGCGTTACGAACGGGAGGCCGCTGTTCAGCCGCGTCATACTCAGGATCATGCCTAGCAACCGGTTGATTCGCACAATCTGCTGTTCGCTCCGGCGGGCATATTCCAGCCGTTTTTCCCCATCGGGCGACCGGTTCATCAGGTGCAGTCCGGTGCTGATGATGGACAGCGGGGTGCGGAGTTCGTGGGAAATGTTCTGCACGAAACGGTTCAACACTTCGATGCGTTCGCGTTCGCTCATTAAGGCCAGCGTTTGCGCTTCCAGCTTTTTGCGCTCGCTGATATTGCGGATGATCGTCAGCACTTTATCCTGCCCGGAGGCCATCACCCGCGCCTCATAATGGATGTCCTGTCCATTAAGCGGCAATGAAAGCTCCCGGTTGATTTCCGCATCGCTGCTCAGGGCGTCCTGAATGGCGTTGTAATGCTGGTTGCCCAACCGCTGCGTGAGCGCATCTGGTAGTTCGCGCAGGTGCAAGCGGCTGGCATTCTGCCCGATCAGTTGATCGAGCGCGATCCGCGCCTGTTCGGGATGGTCAATATGATAATCGAGATAGGTGCCGTCCCGGTTGGTGAGCAGGATGACATCCGGGATGGCACGCAAGAGCGCATTGTGATGTGCTTCGCTGGTGCGTAAAGCCTCCTGCGAGTCTAGTAGCTCTTGTGTGCGCACCTGCACCCGTTGTTCCAGTTGCGCTTCGGAGGCCACCACTTGATTGTAGGCGGTTTGGAGTTCCTCGCGGCGGATGCGCTCCACCATGTGCCGCTGCCATGTGAACGCCCATGTGATCCCGCCTACGGGTAGGGTAAACAGAATGCTTTCGATCACCAGATGTGCCGAAAAATCGCCTGCGGGGGGCATCAGGATATAACCGATGGTCAGCATAAAGACGATGAGAACGCTCAGGCGGATCACCCAGCGCGGTTGGAAGAAGATCGCGGTCAGCAGCAGCGGAATCACCCCGTAGAACGGTAGCGAACTCAGGCTGTTGGCGGTCAGCGGAACGAGGGTCGTGAGAATGAACAGCAGGAAAATCAAGGATGCGGCGATTGTTTGTGTGCGCCCGCGTCGTGCTGCGAGATACATGCCCATCCCGATGAACCAGATCAGCGTCGTCACCCAGAAGTCAATATCATCCAGCCCGCTGGGATTGGTGAACACTTGAACGAGGAGGATGAATCCACTGGTGATGAGCAGGATGAGGAGGATAAAAAGCAACAACCGTGACTGCTGGCGCTCTTGACGATCCAATAAGGCAGGCGATGGCTCGATGAGGGCTGCAAAATTCGGACTTACGAAACGCAGTTGTGGATTCCAACTGGGCATGGTCTGTCCTGATGATTCGGAAAGGCTATTCGTTTCCCACTATCAGTATAGCCCGTGTTCATAATTTGCGCTGTAATCTGCCGTCCCCGGCACGGCAGACACCCGCAGCGGCGGTATATCGGTGCGCGTTAGTTCCCCTTACCGTTCGGATCGGGGAAGGCGTTCAAAAGCCCTCACCCCCATCCCCTCTCCCAACCGCTGAGTACAGCTAGGCGAGGGGAGAAATACAGTGGGGACATGGCGCGAGATGTGTCCACTTGCCTTACACCCTTCGCCATGACGCGCAGCGGAAGAGCAGGGGATGAGGGTCATTGCCCCCATTTCCGAATACACCCTATCGGTGCGCGTTAGTTTCCCTTACCGTTCGGATCGGGGAAGGCGTTGCCGAATGACCCCGGAACCCGCGTGGGTTCGGGCAGCGGCGGCACGTTCACATCCACCGGCAGGGCTTCGATCACGGCTTGCGTTTGCAGGGTGATGAGCGCCAACCAACCGACGGTGCCGTTGAAATCCACTTTGACCCATGGGCTGTAGGGGCTGCGGGCGATGAGCGTAACTTTGGCTTTATCGGGGATGGTGAGTACCCACGGGAAGGTGACATCCGGCGCTTGCCGCATATTCGCCCCAACGGGAGCCAGCACGGTTGCGGTGTATCCCATTTCGCCGTAACGCTGGGGCGGCAACGGGGTGGCAGAATACACGGCCTGAATGTTGCCGACGTTCTGGTTCAGCAGGGAGGCATACATCCACCCCGTTTCGCCGCTGTCCAACCGGACGTGATACCATTCGCCGGACGGGTCACGTCCGAGGATGCTCAACACCTGTCCGGGCGGCACTTCAGCCAGTACCGCCGCGTCAGTGGTGGGCGCCACGCGCATATTCACCTGTCCCTCGGTGGTCACGTAGCCCGGTTGCGGCAGGATGATCGGCCTATCCAGCAGCGCCACCGGCAGTCCGGCTTCCATCGCGGTATCCAATGGTTGCGGAGCGCCGGGGGGGGCGCTGGGCGCACCAAACGTACTCCCGGCATGACTGACTGCGATGACTTGCCCCGGACGCAGAATTTGTTCCGCGCCTAACGCATAGATGCTGTGCTGACCGGAAAGTCCGGCGAACAGGGTGGCCTCGCCCTGCGTTTGGACGAGCAGGGTGCCGTTTAAGGTGATGGATGCCCCGTTGATAACCAGACTCACGGGCTGATTAAGCGGCGTTTGTGCCATGTAGGAATTGTGGGGCAAAGCGGGACAACCGGGTAGGGTTTCGGCTGTTTGCACAAGGATGGACTGCCATGCCGGGAATCCTTCCGGCGTGATGTCGCGGGTGGCGGCATCGCCCACCAGCAGCGCGGTGTACTGGTTCGGCTGCGGAACGCGAATCCACACCAGCCCCCCCGTTCCAGTTTCGGCGGTGATAATCGTCGTGCGCAGCGCCTTCACAGCGCCCACTTCCACCAGCGCTCCCATCGGGTTGAGCGCATTGGCGACCGGCCCGGCGGGGTCGGCCAGCGGTGGGCTGCCGCCGTTGCAGATGTAACCGATGGGGCCGCTGATGCAGGCGATGCTGGCCGCCGTCCAGATGGCTTCAGCGGCGGCAGCGCAGGCCGGAGCAGGCGCGGCGCTGTCCTGTGCGGCAGACCCGCCCGCACCCAACACGATCCACAGAATCACCGCGAATCCCGTTAGCGCCCATTTACCCATACAGCCCCACATCCACTAAACCGCATTGCCGTTTGAACTGGTTGGCATTATAGAGAGGGAAGGAAAATCTGACCAGTCCGTGCCGGGATGTGCTACACTTGCATGAACGAGATGTCGCCCTCCGTGAGGTCTGCCTGTGGAAACCCCTGATCCGCGTTCAAACCCGCCTTTGCGCCTGCTGGTTGCCTTTCAGCAATCGTTTCCCGATAGTTTGCCCGATTGGGTGATTTGCGCGCCGGGACGTGAAATGTGGATCGCGGCGGCAGCGGCGCGGGATGGCGAATTTACGCTGGTGGCTGCTGATCTGGAAGGCCGCGCCACCTTCAACCTGCAAAGCGCCCGCGTCAAACGCACCGTCACGCAGCGCCCGCTGCCGCGTTGGGCGCGTTATCCGGCGGGGGTGACGCTGCTGCTGGCGCAGGCCGGCGTGGATGTGATCGGCTTGAGAATGGTGGTGATGGGGGATGAGCCGTCAGGCGTGCGCTACGATTATGCGCTGGGGATGGCGTTCGCGGCGCTGTGGCACGATTTGCATTCCCTCCCGTACACGGTGGACACCCTGATTGATATTGTGGATCGCACGCGCCGCGATTATGTGGACGAAAGCCTCGTCTAGAGCGTGCTATGCACTTTGTTCGCTTGAAATTCATCCTCACCCTAAATCCCTCTCCCTCATGGCGAGGGACTTAAGAGTCACGTAACCCTCTTGCACCCCTTCGCCCTGAGGGAGAAGGGGACGGGGGATGAGGGTAAAAATACATAACAGGCTCTAGTCTTCCGCTTCCTCGGCTTCGCGTTCGCTCGGTTTCCATATCTCACTGGCGATGTCAATGTACAGCCGCCCGTCCAGATGGTCAATTTCGTGCTGGAATACCCGCGCTTGCCAGCCTTCGGCTTTGATGCGCAGCGGTTGACCGTGCCGATCAAATCCGGTGATGGTGATTTTCTCGTGGCGATCCACAAGGCCGACATAGCCGGGGATTGAGAGACAGCCTTCCACCCCTTCGAGCATCGCTTTGCTGGCCTTGATGATTTCCGGGTTGGCGACCACATACAGCTTGCCGGCTTCGTCGCCAAACTCCGCTTTGGCATCGTCGTCGTTCGGCAGTTGCACGATAATCAACCGCTGACTCACAGCCACCTGCGGCGCAGCTAAACCCACACCGGGCGCGGCCATCAGCGTTTCAATCATGTCATCCACAAGGGTCTGAAATTTCTTGTCGTAGCTATGAACGCGGATCGCTTTTTTCCGCAGTACAGGGTTATCAGGCTGGATGATCGTTCGTAATGGCATGTGCAGTACCCATGTTGGTTCAACCGGATGAACGGGAATGTGCGCATTATAGCGGAAGCCTTGTGCCGATTCCATGTGCGGGCAGGGCGGGTAGGGGTGTAGCGGGGCGCTAGATCGGGAACCAGATTTCGACTCGGGTGCCTTGATTGAGCTTGCTCTCGATGTGCAGCGTTCCCCGATGCTGTTCGATGATGCGGCGGGCGAGAATGAGGCCGTTGCCGGGTAATCTCGTATGCGGGTAGTTATTGTAGGCTTGTGCCAGTTTGTCGGCGGCAAAGCCCGGCCCGTTATCCATGATTTCCACCACGATCCCTTCCAGTGCATGTTTGCGCAATTGGATGGAGATGCTGCCGCCTTCGGGCGTATAGCGGAAGGCGTTGTCCATCACCTGCGCGAACGCTTGCGACAGCCGGTTTGCGTCTGCCAGCAGGGTGATCGGGTCACTGGGATAAGACTCGCGGACGCTGTAGTGCCGCGTTTTCCACTTTTCCAGCGCCGACGAGACGACCTGACTGAGCAAATGCGAAAGACTCAGCATCGTGTGGGATTGAATATCTCCGCCTTCGATCTTCGCTATGTGTTCCAGTTGATCGGTGATGCCCGTCATCTGATCTATATGTTGTTCGATCATCTGAAGCCGATGGGTGTTTTGTTCGGGGGTGGCGACGGTGGGTTTATTCATCAAATACAAAATCGAGTTGATGGCGGTCATCACGGTGCGGAAATCAATCGCAGACACGTTGACGAATGTCGCCAAGCGCCGCAGTTGTTCCTGTTGCA
This sequence comes from uncultured Chloroflexota bacterium, assembly GCA_903864435.1. Lineage (GTDB taxonomy): Bacteria > Chloroflexota > Anaerolineae > Aggregatilineales > Phototrophicaceae > CFX2. Next base: position 9,341 of record CAIPFY010000108.1, read on the forward strand.
GTTGGGAGACGGACTCAATCTGCTCCAGTTGTTTGCGCAGGGTGATGTCTTCTGCCACGCCCACGATTTGAACCGGGTGGCCGGCGGCGTCGCGCTGGAAGATCATCTCCCGGCTGTACATCCAGTGCCACGAACCGTCGGCGTGGCGCATCCGGTATTCCCACGCGAAAACAGCCGAATCCGACAGCGACATGATACGTACCATATTATAAGGGATGCGGATGGAATCCTCCGGGTGCATGAGCGTGTGAAGCATTTTGCTGCCCATCGCCTGCGTTTCTTCAGGCGTGTACCCCAGCACTCGCGCCATGTTCTGATTGACGAACACGTTCCGGGTTTCGCGCAAGTCGAAGATGTACAGGATGTCCGACAGGGTATCCGCCACCCGCGTCACAAACCGTTCGCGCTCTTGCAGCTTATCGCGCAGTCGCCGTTGTTCGGTCACATCCACTGCCAACTCGACGGCGCGGCGGGTTCCCCGAATCGGGAAGGCACGCAGTTCTACCCAGCGCAGCGTGCCATCCGGTTGCACAATCCGGTATTGCAGGTGTGAACCGATGCCAATGGCTAACTGTTGCTGGACGTGGGCGAACAGGGGGCGATCTTCGTGATGAACCGGACGCATGAGGGTGGTGATGTCCTGCATCACTTCTGGCGGGCTAACCCCCAGAATGCTCGCACTCTGCGGGCTGATATACAGCGCCCGCGACGATTGCATATCCACCATCCAGAAAACCGTATCGAGGTGTTCAACCAGCTGATTGAAACGCTCGTTACTGGTGGCGAGTTGGGTTTCTGTGAGCTTATATTTGCGGATGTCGTGGTGAATGCTGCTGATGCCGACTACGCAACCGGCTTCGTCGTGGATCGGGATGTAGGTACACAGGCAAGGAATCGGGCTGCCATCTTTCGTTATGCGTACCGTTTCAAACTGTTCCACCCGCTTCCCCTCACGCACCGTACTCATCAGTACATCGAGTTCGGTGGCGCGATCTGGCGGGATGAGGAGATGCGCCGAACAACCCACAATGTCTTCGTCCGCATACCCGTATAGGCGCTCGGCTGCCGGATTCCATGTCTGGATGAGTCCATCCAGCGTTTCCGTGATAATCGGGTCGCTGGCCTGTTCCACGATTGAGGCGAGGTTAGCGTGTTCGCTGGCTGCTTGTTTCAGGCTGCTGACGTTCTGCACGATGAGGACGACGCGCTCCACCTGTTGCGCCGAATTGCTCAACGGAGCCGCGTGAATCTCGTAGGTATATCCGCGATAATAGGTTTGGAGGACTCCGCTTTCGCCGCCCAGTGCCGATTCCACCAGCACTTCCAGCAGCCGATCACGCGGTTTTATGAGGTCTACCAATTTGTGTCCGACCACTTTGGGTGGGAGGACGCCCATTGTATGCAGTTCTTGTCCGCTGATCGAAACGCACTGCTGGTCTTTATCCAGCACAATGATGGCTCCATGCGGGAGCGTTTGCGCCACCCCATCCAGCACATTCTGGTTGCGTGAGAGTGCTTCTTCTGCAAACTGGCGGCGGGCAGTTTCGGCGGCCAACAGATGTTCGATGTGTTCGACCCGGCTGCGGAGTGTGTGTAACGCACGCCGCTGGATTCGGTTTTGGCTGGCGATGAGGATGTGCGGACGATCGCTGCGATTTTTGCGTAATTTGACGCTCTGCTCGCTTCGCCTCATACAACGCCTCATACAAGCTGTATTATGAATACGTTACTCAGCCATTGTGTGCCAGATTGAGGCTGGCAAGAATCCGTAGTTCTACGGATTTGCGCTACGTACCTCACTTAAGAGGCTAATCATGGCGGCGTGCAGGTGGCTGTTGTTGACGACAATCTGCCGCCCCTCATAGATCATTTTGCTATCCGCCCCTGCGAAATCGCTCACCGCGCCGCCTGCCTCGCGCACCAGCAGAATGCCCGCCATCACGTCCCACGAGTTCAACCACTGTTCCCACAGGCCATCCAGCCGTCCCGCTGCGATGTAGCTCATTTCCAGCGCCACCGAGCCGAAGCGCCGCAGGCCGCGTGTGCGCCGGGTGAACGCCGCCCATTCGCGGATGTTGTTGTCCTGCTTGGTGGAATCATACGGGAAGCCGGAACACAACATCGCTTGTTGCAGATCGAGCGTGCCAGAAGTCGTGATCGGGCGATCGTTCAGCGTGGTGCCATGTCCCAGCGCCGCGCTGTAGAGTTCGTCCGAGAACGGGTCATAGACCACGCCTACCAGCGGGCGCATGTGGCGGTCGGCCAGCCCGATGCTGACGCTGAAAAGCGGGATGTTGCTGGCGTAGTTGCTGGTGCCGTCCAGCGGGTCAATGTACCAGAAATACTCCGCCGTTTCCGCCGGGGCGCTGCCGTTGCCCGCGCCGCCGCCTTCTTCGCTGACGATGTGGTGATCCGGGAACTGCTCACGCAGGCCAGCCAGAATGACGGCCTCCGAAGCCATATCGCCCTCGGTCACGATGTCGGTCACATAGCGTTTCACGGTTTGCTGGTGAGGCTGGTCGAAATTCTTCATCAAGGCCGCACCTGCTTCGCGTGCGAGGTGGCTGACCGTCATACGGATCGCTTGCAAATCCATGTGGACAACAACTCCTGTCGGCGGGAATAACTAAGCCTATCTGCCCCGGATAGGCTTAGTTTAGCACGTCAATTGTGATTTGAAGACGGGGAGGGGGGCGGACTAGGTTGCTTTGGTGACGCTGGCGGCCTGTTTCCCCTTTGGCCCCTCAACTACTTCAAATTCCACTTGCAACTTTTCTTCCAGCGTGCGATATCCACCCATTTGTATGGCACTGTAATGGACGAACACGTCCGAGGAACCATTGTCCGGGGTGATGAATCCGTAGCCTTTTTCGGCGCTAAACCATTTTACGGTTCCCTTGATTCGTTGCGACATAAGCCAAACTCCTGAAGAACTGCATTATTTAGAACAAATTGCCCCTGCCATTATCTGCACATTCACATGATATTTGGATAATGGGATTGGCTAAATAATGAGTGTAGATGAAAAATGCGAATCCTGTCAAGCACCCTGAAAAACGTTTCCATCTGTCATTTTGCGTATCTGTTGGTAAGCGTTATACTGTTTGTTACTCAGGGACGATAAGAGTCGAACAATGACTTCCATTTATCTCAGTTGCCGTATCGCCACCAGCGCGGCGTTGGCTGATCGGCTCATTCAAGATTTTGAGTCGCGTGGGTTCCGGGTCACGCGGTCGCTGGACGCATTGGATAGCAGCGGTGGGTTGCGTAGCGAATCGCGCCGCGCCATCGAACAGGCGGATGTGTTCATCTGCTTGGTGGGGGACGGCACTTTTTTGAGCGCCGTCGTTCAGCGCGAGGTGGAGCAGGCTGACCGGCTGCAAAAGCCGATGATTCCGGTGTTTCAAGAGAACTACACGCCTGCGCCGCTGGAACAAGCGCCCACGCCGCATATCAAGCGCCTGCTGGAACGCGATGGCGTGCAGGTCTATGATCTGAAAGACCTGTATGTGGATACTGCCATGACCATGCTGGCGCGGATGGTGGAAAACACCGCCGCGTGGCAGGTGGCGAATATTGGTGCTGCCGCGCCCAGTGCGCCCATCACCGTCAGCATCGAAAACCTGACCGGGCAAACGCTCGGTCAATACGAAGTGCGTCGCCTGCTGGGGATGGGCGGTATGGGCGCGGTCTATCGCGCTTATCAACCGGGGCTGCGGCGCGAAGTGGCGCTGAAAGTGCTGCCGCCCACGCTGGCGGCGCAGTCCGAATTTGTGGAACGGTTCACCCGCGAAGCGCAGACGGCGGCGGCGCTGGAACATGCCCACATCGTCCCCGTGTACGATTACGGCTCGTATGGCGGCCTGTATTTCGTGGTCATGCGCTTGCTTTCGGGCGGGTCGCTGGCAGAACGCCTGACGGAAGGTAGCAAGGGCGGCAAACTGCCCTCGATGAACGAGACGGCGGAGGTCATCCGGTCGCTGGCGAGCGCGCTGGATTACGCGCATTCTCGTGGCGTGATTCACCGCGACATCAAAAGCAACAACGTGATGTTCGACGATCAGGGCAGCCCTTTCCTTGTGGACTTCGGGATCGCCAAGCTCATCAATTCCACGACTGGCTTGACCGGCACAGGGGTCGCCATCGGCACGCCGAGCTATATGGCTCCCGAACAGTGGCGCGGTGAAAGCATCACCCCCGCCACCGACCAGTACGCGCTGGCGGTGATGACCTATCACATGCTCACCGGCAAAATGCCGTTCGAGGCCACCACGCCCTACGCGCTGATGCACAAGCATCTCAACGAAGAACCTATCTCGCCGCAGGTGTGGCGCACGGATATTCCCGAACCGGTGCGCCATGTGCTGCTGCGGGCGCTGGCGAAGAATGCCCGTGACCGCTTTCCGTCCACGCGGGACTTTGCGTCCGATTTCGAGAGCGCCCTGCGCGGGGTGGATCGGCGTTCGGCGCCGTTTTTCATCACGCCCCTGTCCAGTCGCATTCCCGAACCGCCGCTTGCGCACGACACATCGCACCCCGCCAGCAGCACGCCCACGCAGCATCCGCCGCTGCCCGCGTTCGATGGGCCGACCACGCCGCTGCCGAACGCTTTGGCGGCGGATTTCTCGCCCACCATGACTCCGCGTTCGGTCACGCCTTCGTCCGGCGCAATAAGTTCAACCGGCACAGCGCCCACCGCACCCCGCAGCGGACTCAATCCGCTGGTGTTCGGGGCGGCGGCGGCGATGGTGGTAGTGGTGGGCTTGATCGGCCTGCTGCTATTCAACAACAGCCAGCAAGCGGCACAATCCACCGCCACGCAATCCGGCTTGGAGACAGGGGTGGCCGCGCAGACGCAGACGGCAGTGGCGTTCATCTTGTCCGCCACGCACACTGCAACGGCAACTAGCACACCCACCGCCACCAGTACCCCGACCGCGACGGCGACCTATACTTCGACGCACACAGCGACGGCTACGCACACGGCTACGCACACCCACACGCCGACGGCTACCGCTACAGCGACATACACGCCGACGGCGACGCACACGCCGACGGCGACGGCGACGCACACGCACACGCCGACCGCGACGGCTACGCACACGCACACGCCGACCGCGACCGCGACCAGCACACCGACCGCTACGCACACGGCTACGCACACCCCCACCGTGACCTCCACCGCTACGCCGGCCACGCCGGTTGCAGAGGCGCTGCGCGGGCTGACGGCGCGGCTAGGCCCCGGTTCGCAGTATCCGCAGATCGGCGCGATTGCCGCTGGCGAACGCTCGGATATTCTGGGCATCAGCGAGGATGGCGCGTGGTACGAACTGCTGCTGGCAGATGGCTCTCGCGGCTGGGTTCCGGCCTCGAACGCGCTGGTGCAACCTTTCGGCAATCTGCTGGCGCTGCCCGTAGCGATGGCTCCGACCGCGACTTACACGCTTACGCCCACCCCGACAGCAACCGCGACGGCGACCGTTACGCCTAGCGCAACGGCTACGCACACCGCTACGATCACCCCCTCTGTTACGCCCAGCGCGACGGTCACGCTCACCTTCACGCCTGTGGCGACGGCCACGTTCACCATCACGCCGCTGCCCACGATGGCCGTTTATACCTCGTGTCCCGGCGCGCTGCCTTCGATTGTCGAACCGGGCATGGAAGCGATGGTGGCAACCGATGACCCGACTCCGGTCAATGTGCGCGTGGGGGCAGGCCGCCAGTACAACGAAATTGGCGAACTGCAATCCGGTGATCGTATCCGCGTGCTGGAAGGGCCAACCTGCGTGAACGGGATCGCGTGGTTCCGCATCAGCGGGCGCGTGGAAGGCTGGATCGCGCAGGGGGTGGAAAGTTACTTCATCACGCCGGTGATCTCTAATTCTGCTGCCAGAACGGGCGCGGCGCTGCCCGGTGGACGTTTCCTCCAACCGTTCTGCAAGGGACTGATTGCGGAAGATGAGTTCACGGGCGGCCTGTCGTCGCATGACTGGTTTCAGGACGCGACCACCGATTCGCAATCTGCCGAGCAAATCATCCCCGATTACTACGAGCTGCGGGTGCGGGCGATTGGCGCTGGCCTGCAAAACGCGACCACATGGGGCAGCCTGCGCGGGATTGATCTGACAGATGCCCGCGTGGAAGCCGTGATTAAGGTGGAGAAGTTCTCGGACGAGACCAATCGCACCGGATTGTGGCTGCGCTATCAGGATGCCGAGAATTTCATGGCCTTTTTCATCCGCAACAATGGCACATATTATGTGGGGCGCTATCAAGACAATCAGTATAATGATCTGGTTCCCTACACCGGAAGCACCGCCATCAATACCGGCGATGGTGCGGTGAACACGATGCGCGTGGATATGCAGGGCAGTCGCTACGATTTCTACGTGAACGGCGTGTTCCTCACTTCGGTGGATGACCCAGCGTGGGCAAGCGGGCGCGTGGCTTTCTTCGGTTCCAGCCGTGTGCCGCCGAACAGCTTCCTGCTGGATTACATACGGATTTGCGAGTTGTAGCATAGCAACCGCCCTCGCACCGATTCGCCGGATGCGTGATGGGCGCATCGGAGTGAGGGCAGTCACATGGCGGAGAAGTTTCGTTCCAACCCTGTTCCGGCAGACATGCCGCGCACAGCGGACGTGGTGATTATCGGCGGCGGGCCAGCCGGAGCCGCCGCAGCGTGGGCGATTGACCGCGCCGCCCCCGGCACGCGCATCGTGGTCATCGAGCAGAGTAGTCAGTTAGCGGCGGGCGCATCCTTAGCCTCATTGGAGAATTTCCGCACCTGTTGGGCTGCGCCCTGTTTGCACCGCATGATGCAGCGCAGCATCCACATTTTCCACCATCCCGATGAATTTCTGGGCGAAGGCGTGAAACTGGGCGTGAAGCAGCAGGGCTATTTGTTCGTGGGCTTCAAATCCGCCGATGCCGAGCGCCTGCGCAGCGATGTCGAGCATTTGCACCGCTGCGGCCTGACGCATGTCGAATATCTGGACGGGGACGAGGTAGGCCGCCGCTATGCGTGGTTAAAAGGGCGCGTGCTGGCCGCCAAGTACGATCCGATTGCCGGTTGGCTGGACTCGAACGCGCTGGTGTATGCCTTCGCCCGCGCCGCGCAGAACACCGTGTTCCTGCTGGATGTGCGCGAGACGCGCATCCGCGTGGTCGGCGGGCGGGTGGTGGGCGTGGACACGGCGAACGGGGCGATTGACGCGCCGAAGGTGGTGATCGCCGCCGGGCCGGGTGCGCGGGCGCTAGGGCGCGGCATCGGTATCGAGATTCCGGTGGTGGTGCGTCCCCGCCAGAGCTTCACCACGCCCTACCGCCACGCCGGATTCGAGGAAGACTCGCCCTGCATCATCAGCGCCGCGCCTTTCCCGCATGTGCGCCCCGAAGCCGGTACAGGCGCGATCTTCGCCTACGAGTACCGCTGGAACACGCACCACACAGGCGACTACCCCGTGCGCGACAAACTGGAAGAACCCGTTTACCCTGTCTCGCAGTGGAAAGACCCGCGTTTCCCTTCGCTCACGCTAGGGCTGATGGCGCGGCAGTTCGGCTATGCCCCCGGTGAAGGCTTCGCTGACCCGCGTTACCTGCGCGGGGTAGATCACCGCGCCGGCTACTATGTCTACCGCGACAACGCCACTTATGCGCTGGCAGATGGCACGCGCCAGCCTTACGACAGCCAACGCGCTATCGTAGACCGCTGGCCGGAGGTGGAAGGGCTGTTCGTGTCGGTGGCGCACGTCGGGCATGGGATTATGTCGGCTCCGGCGGCGGGCGAAATTCTCGCGGCGCACGTCCTCGGTCAGCCGCTGCCCGACCCCGCTTTTGCCGACTTCGGGCTGGATGTGCCGTTCGTGGAGCATGATATGGGCGGCCTGTCCGACAATAAGGTGAAATGAGTCACGCCTTTGTAACAAGGCTTAAGGGTTTACTGGTGGATATTTAGTGTATACTCCAATTAGAGTTCACACCGACATGTGAAGGGAAGTGCGGTGGAAAGTTCTGGCGCCAATGGTGCTGCCCCGGTGGATATTGGCCCGCGCCTGCACCGGCCCGCGCCTGACTTTGCCGCCCGCGATCAAGAAGGCTTGTTTCATCGCCTGCCGAACCTGATGGGCGAAAATGGTCTGCTCTTGAATTTCGTCGGCAACATCTGGCAATCCGCTAATGTGCGCCGCATCGTCTGGTTGCAGCGTCATGCCAACGCCTTCATCCGCGATGGCTTCAATGTGGCGCTGGTCGCCAATGATGATACCTATCTGCTGTACGGGTTTTATGCCAGCAGTCCGGTGCAGATGGACTTCCCGCTGCTGGCGGATGTGGACGGGCATATTCATGCCCTGTACAACCTGTTGCAATCGCCCGCCATGCTGGTGATTGATCGTTCGCAGGTTGTGCAACATAAATGGATCATGCCCGATGATCGGGTGTGGCCCACGATGCAGGAAATCACCGAGGCGGTGGCCGCTGCGCAGCGTTTGTAGCGAATGCGGTTGCAACTCGTGATGAATGGATAGATTGTTCCCGTAGTTCTCTCCTTGTGGCGTTGCGCGGGCTGATTTTGTCAGTCCGCGCAATTGCTTTATAGCGCAGGAAGCGCAACAGGGCTACACTCAAGCTATATCCGTTCGCCTACCACGCATGATCGCAACCATCATGAATTCGCCATCTGGCCTACAGAATGCTCAGCTGGATAATGATGTCAATACGCTCTGGTCGCTGCTTTTTCGCATCGTGCTGGATGGCGAAAAGCGTATCGCGGCTTACCTGCTGGCGCATGACCTTACCCCGCCGCAGTTCTATGTACTCAAAACGCTGTGGGAACGGGGCGGGCGCTGTCCGATTGGCGAAATCGCCCGCGCCCACCACCTGACCAGCGCCACCATGACCGGCCTTGTCAAGCGCATGGAGGCCGTGTCGCCCCCGCTGGTACAGCGCGAACCCAGCCCTGCCGACGGACGTTCGGTGAATGTGCGGCTGACCGATGCCGGAGAGGCGCGGTTCATCGCGGTTCAGACCGATCTGATGGGGCAGGTGCGGTTGGTGTTCAGCCTGCTTACCGAACAGGAACGACAGGATTTCATTCACTACCTCTCGCGCTATGTGGAAGTGGTTCAGGCGCAGTTCCCCATGCCTGCTGATGCTCATTTATGAGTTTTTGGTTCGGATTAGTTTCACTCATTAATTTTTCGGGTAAAATTGCATCAATGGTAATCTGGGGATAAGCCCGACTCTATGGCTGATCGTTTCATTCTTTCGCAGGTGCGTCGGTTGCCGATGTTTTCGGCGCTCGATATGGCGCAATCCGAGGCGGTAGCGAACGCGATGCAGGTGTTGCGTTACGAACCGGGTGAAGACCTGCTGCGGCAGGGGCAGCCCAGTCCGGGCATGTTCCTGTTTGTATCTGGCAGCGGCCTGCTGTTTCAGCGCGGCCCGGACGGGGCGGAACTGCCGTTTGGCAAAGTGTCGGCGAACGAGTATACCGGCGAGACGGCCTTGTTTAGCGAACAGATTTCACCGTTGACCCTGCGTGCCGCCGAAACGGTGGTCACGTTGTTCCTGTCGCGGCAGAATATGCTCAAGGTGCTTTCGTTTTACCCCGATGTGAAAGCCCGCTTGCTGTCGCCGGGGAGCGTCCCGTTGACCGCGCAGAGCGACAAGGCCAAGCAGTTTGAAGACCAGCGCGAGAACGAGACGATTTTGCTGGAAACGCGCCGCCACTGGTGGGCGGTTGCTGGCGCGATGGTGCGTGCCGCGCTGCTCATCATCCTATCGTGGGTGCTGTGCGCCATTCTGGTCAGCTTTCTGCCGTCTGCGTCCGCGCTGATGCTCATCCCGCTGCCGATTTCGGCGCTGCTGCTGCTGTATCTAGCCTACCACTATGCCGAATGGCGCAATGATCGCCTGCTCATCACCGACCGGCGCGTGGTGAATATTCAGAAGAACCTTCTCACGTTCGCGCTCAAACGCAACGAGTTGCCGCTGGCCGGCGTGCATGAGGTGAACGTGACGCTGCCTTCGGATGTGGTCGGGCGGATGATGGGCTATGGGACGATTACCATCAAAACATCGGGCGATGTGAACAATTTGCGCATCGAAGAAATCCCGGAACCGCAGAATATCCAGAAGATGATCTTTAATTCTGCCAAAGCCTTCCGCGACAGCCGCGCCCGCGAACAACAGGACGAAAACCGGAATGCCATCCGCACTGAACTGAACCAACTGCTAGGGTACGCGCCGGATGCTCCTGCGCTTGAGGCGACGATGAATGTGACCCATGCCGCACCCGCGCCCGGTTTCTTCAGCCTGAAGTTCACCAACGAGAAAGGGGAAACGGTTTACCGCAAGCATCATAGTGTCTGGTTTCTGCATATTTTCTTGCCCGCGCTGCTGATTCTGGGCGGGTTTATTGTGCTTATGCTAGGCGTGATTGGCTTTTTCCTGCCCGTCGTCATCATGGCGTTAGGGGCGGGCTGGTTCTATTTGATGGATTGGGACTGGCGCAACGATCTGTATATCGTCGGCGATCAGACTATCACCCTGATTCGCAAGCGCCCGTTGTGGATGCAAGACCAGAAAGATCAGGTTCTCATCTCACAGGTGGATAATGTGCTTTCCAGCACCACCGGTTTTATGAACAGCCTGATGCAGGTGGGCGAAGTCCGCATTATGCTCAGTGGCGCGGACGAGAAGAACGCCAAGCGCATCACCAACGTCTATCGCCCGCAGGAGATTCAACAGGAGATTTCGCGCCGGCAGGATCGCGCACAGGATCAAAAGCGCCAGAATGCCGCGAATGACCAGCGCAAAACCATCCTTGAATATCTATCGGTGTATCATGATACCCTCGCGCCGCAGATTCCCGGCATTTCGCAGCCGGCCACCGGCATCCCGCAGGCTCCCTCCCCGAACCCTTTCGCGGGCAGCCCCGGTGTCGTCGGGCCGAGCGCATTGAACGCGGCTCCTGAACCGCCAGCGGTTCCCCGCCGGGACCGGTCACGTCCGCCGGGAATCCCGCGTGCGCGTCGTGATGTGCCGCCGGTTGGAGGCTAACGGTATGTTATGGTTGTGCTTGATTGATGGGTGGACATCCCGTTCGGGGTGTTGACCGCTATGTCTATTCAAACCAGTTGGATTAGCGAAGGCGAAATCTTTGCGGTGCATTTTAGCGGGACGGTGAGCGTGTCGGATATGCGCGACGCGATCCTCGCTTGCTTGACCGCCCTTGACGTGGCTCAAGTGTCGTTCTTGCTGGATTTTAGCGACGCGGGCATGGTGCAACCGGATGCGCTCCAGCTTTCGACACTGGGCGAATGGCTGTATCACCCCAACGCCCGCTGGTTCGCCTATGCCAAAGCCGAAGGCATCTTGAAGGTGTTCGCCCAGATGAGTCATCGCGGCAGCGCACAGGTATTCCGCACTGCCGCCGAAGCCGAAGCCTTCTTGCTGAAAAAGATTCAGAGCTGAGTTTGCTACTCCAGATTGGCGTGCCGTGCGAACAACTGCGCCTCGGTTAATCCCATCTCATCCATCAGTTGAATACTGGTAATATCCAGCATCAGCCATAGCGACTGCTCGAAGCGGTTCGCCATCGGTTGCGCCGAGCTTCCCTGACTGTGTTCGGCTTTCACACTAGGGGCGGGGATGTGGACGATGTGCTGCGCTTGCTGACCGAGGGGGGACGCTGGATGCGCCGTGATGACCAGTACAGCCGCACCTTGCGCTTTTGCCGCCGCTGCATAACTGAGCAGAGAGGCCGTTTTGCCGGAACCGGACGCCAGCAGCAGCACATCTCCCTCGCCGATTGAGGGCGTCGTCACTTCATCCACCACATGCGCCGTCAGGCCGAGGTGCATCAACCGCATGGCGAATGCTCGCATACACAGCCCTGACCGCCCTCTCGCGGCAGTGAACACGCGCTGCGCCCCGCGCAGCCCTTCGCGCAACTGTTGCAGCGATTCCGGGGGGACAGCGCCTAACGATTCGGCGACTTCAGCGGTAACAATCGAAACCCATTCCGCGTAGGTTTTCATCAAAAAACGGCGCGAGATACCCCCACCTTTAGGTGCGGGGAGGGATAGCGCCTAATCCTTTCGTATAGCAGTACCCATCGGAATGATGGATAGTCTTGATATGTTTGTGCGATACGGTTACTTTTCCAGTGGCAGTTGTGATGTCGAAACTGCCTGTTGCGCGGCAAGACACGCGCCCGATATGCGTTCCAGCATACTTTCCAGCAGGGAC
>CAIPFY010000109.1 GCA_903864435.1 uncultured Chloroflexota bacterium
ATACCCGCGTGCGCCATCTCGAACCGGCATGGAGCGCCGATGGGCGGCATCTGCTGTATGTGTCTGACCAGTACAACCGTAACTTCGAGATTTACCGGATTAACACCGACGGCAGCGACGTGCTGCGCCTGACGCAACAGCCTGCGTGGGACTCCAGTCCGGTGTGGGTCAGCGGCGGGCGCATCGTGTTTGAATCACAGCGAGATGGCAGCCCGGATTTGTACATCATGGATGGGGACGGCACCCATATCCGCCGCCTGACCTTTGGGAATGCGCGTGACCGTGAACCTTCGTAACCAATCAGCATCCGAACAGAAAGCAGATTTTTCGTAATGCCTGTCTTTACCCGTGACCGTTTCACTTGGTTGGCGTATGCCATGCTAGGTTATTACGCCTTTATGCAGTCCTCGCTGGGGCCACTCATCCCTTTCTTGCGCGAAGAAATCGGCATGAACTACACCATCGCCGGCGCACACTTGAGCGCCTTCGCGCTAGGCATGATCGGCGCGGGGCTAACCGCTGACCGGCTGGCGCGGCGATGGGGACGGTGGCGGGTGTTCTGGGGCGGCGGCGCGGGGATGGCGCTAGGCGGGCTGCTGCTCATGTTCGGGCAGAGTGCGCCTGTCACCATCGCCACCACGCTCGGCATGGCGCTCATCGGCTCGTATCTGCTGGTGATGATACAGGCCACCCTCGCGGATCATCACGGGGCGCACCGGGCATTCGCCCTGACGGAAGCTAACATCCTCGCCAGCCTTGCCGGTACCATAGCGCCGCTGATCGTGGGCTTCGGACAGTCGTCGGGCATCGGCTGGCGGGTGACGCTGGTGGTCGGTGTGTTGGCGTGGGTGCTGATGGCGGTGTTCAACTGGCGGGTTCCCCTGCCCGAAGCCGCCGTCCCTGCCCGAAAATCCACCGAACCGGAACCAGCAGGCCGCCTCCCCCGCGCATTCTGGGCGTATACGCTGGTGGTGTTCATCGGGGTGTCTATCGAATGGTGCATGATCTTCTGGGCAGCGGATTTCATGCGGAAGGTCGTCGGCTTCAGCCCGGAAGCCGCCTCGTCCACCGTGAGCCTGTTCTTCTTCGCCACCGTGATAGGACGGGCGGCAGGCAGCTATTTCACGCGAACCATCCCCACCGGACGGCTGCTGCAAATCGCGGCGGTCATTGTGCTGATCGGCTTCCCGATGTTCTGGTTAGGGCGTGTGCCTGCATTGAATATCATCGGCCTGTTCGTGTCCGGTCTGGGCATCGCCAACCTGTTCCCCCTCACGCTGTCGGCAGCCAGCAGCGTCGGCGCGGCGAATCCCAACCGTGCCAGCGCCCGCATTTCGACAGCCGGCGGACTCGCCATTCTCATCACGCCGCAAATCCTCGGCACCGCCGCCGACCAGATCGGCATCCAGCGGGCGTATGGCATCGTCGCGCCTCTCGGCCTAGCGATTCTGCTGGTGACGTTCTACGCCAACCGCCTGACGAGAAAGCCAGTGTGATAAGCACCCGCGCCCTTGTAAGAACCGCACCGCCTGCACCTCTAAAGGGCAGTTTTTGCGGGATAACCCTCACTCAGGGCGAAGGGCGTAAGGTGAAAGCGAGAATTTCGTAGGGGGACACGGCGCATGTCGTGTCCACTTGTTTTTTACGAGAAATAACAGGACACGGCTCGCGCCGCGTCCCTACGAAGATGCGTATTTCTTCCGTCTTTCTCCCCTTGCCCCATGTATGGGGATAAGGGGTTGGGGGATAGGGGACTCTTTGCACCCCTTCGCCATGACGCGCACGCGGAAGGGAACGGGGGATGAGGGTGTATTTAGACCGGGAAAATGTCCTGCACCGCCAGCGCGAAA
>CAIPFY010000110.1 GCA_903864435.1 uncultured Chloroflexota bacterium
GAAACAGTCTGCTGGTCGGTTTCGTCACCACCGTGTTTTCGACGGTCATCGGCACAATGGTTGCCATGAGCCTCGTGCGCGGGAGGTTTCCCGGCAAAAACCTGTTGGACGCCGTGCTTTATCTGCCCGTCGTCATCCCGGAAATCACGCAGGCCATTTCGCTGGCCGTATTCTTCCGCATCCTGTTCGATTTCATCAATACCAACGCCGGGTTGGATCGGCCTGCCACAACGGGCTTCGGCACCATCATCATCGGGCATGTGGCCTTCTGCATCTCGTATGTCACCATTGTGGTACGCGCCCGTTTCGCCGACATGAACCCGCGCCTCGAAGAAGCCGCCCGCGATCTGGGCGCGAACGAATGGCGCACCTTCTGGCGCGTCACCTTCCCGTTGATCCTTCCCGGCGTGGTGGCAGGTGCGCTGCTGGCCTTCACCATCTCGCTCGACGATTTCATCGTCACCTTTTTCACCTCCGGCATCGGCACGACCACCCTTCCGTTGTTTGTCTACGGCCTGCTGAAAACCAAAGTGCCGCCGGAAATCAATGCCATCTCCACCTTGATGCTGCTGGTATCTACGCTGCTGGTGGGTATTTCCCTGTTGATGCAGGGGCGCGACTCGAACAAATAGCATCCTGTTGTGGGGATCGCGGGTGAACGCGCTCGCATAGCGTGGTCAAGCGTTACCGTATCTGTCGTTGTTTTGAATTCATTGAGGAGGCTGAAATGCGTAAATTGGTACTGCTGCTCACATTGATTGTCCTCGTACTGGGGACGGCTGTCACGGCTGCTCAGGATGCCCCTGCCGCGTGGGTTTGCCCCCCCGGTTTTGAAGGGCAAACGTTGAACGTCTATAACTGGACGACCTATGTGGCTGAAGACACGATCTCGAACTTCGAGGCGGCCTGCGGCGTCACCGTCACTTACGACACCTACGAAAGTGCCGACGCGCTGGTTTCGCGTTTGCAACAGGGCAACCCCGGCTACGACATCGTGGTGCCTGCCGATTACACCATTCAGTCGCTGGTCGCCGAAGGGCTGATCGTCCCGCTGGATCAGGCTGCCATCCCCAACCTGAAGAACCTGAGCGCGGAAATGGCGAATCCGGTCTACGATCCGGGCAACGTCTACACCGCTGTCTACCAGTGGGGCACGATCGGCATTGGCTACGACCATAACGCGGTGGGCGCAGACATCACCAGCTGGTCGCAGGTCTTTAGCTACGACGGCCCGGTGGCGTGGCTGGAAGCCAAGCGCGAAATGATGGGGCTGGCGCTCAACCTGAACGGTTATGACGCCAACAGCATCAACCCGGACGAAATCAACGCGGCGAAGGAATTCCTGATCGCCAACGGCGGCAACGTGACCTACATCGCCGGCGATGATGGGCAGGAACTGCTGGCGCGTGGCGAAGTGCATATCACCATCGAATTTATGGGCGACATCTTCCAGAAGATCAGCGAATGTCAGGCAGACTCGGCCTGCACCTCCGACTTCCGCTATGTCATCCCCGAAGAAGGCGCGAATAAGTGGGCGGATAACATCGCTATCCCGTCGGGCGCACAGAACGAGGCGCTGGCGAACGTGTTCATTGACTATATCCTCGACGCGAAAGTGGGCGCGGACATCAGCAACTACACCTCGTTCGCCACCCCGAATCAGGCTTCGATTGATGCGGGGCTGATCCTGCCCGAACTGCTGGAAAACCCCGGCATTTACCCGCCCGCCGAAGTTCTGCCCAAGCTGTTCTTCGTCTCGGCGCTCGACCCGGATGCCGAACAGTATTACAACGATGCGTGGGACGAGATCAAGATTCGCATCGGCAGCTAAAGCGCGTGATGTACGATCCCCCTCGACATGCAGACTCACTTTTGAGCGTGCATAACGGGTAGAAAACAGGTTGACAGTGGGGAATGTCCCCACTGTCAATTGTTTTATCGTGACGATACAGGAGATTGACAGAACATCTCATGTCCAAAATGATGTGCCGTGTGGGTTTCCTCCTTTTCACCTTTGCCGTTCTGGTGTGGTACGCTCCGATTGCGGCTCAGGATGTCCCTGCCGCATGGGTGTGTCCCCCCGGATACGAAGGGCAAACGCTGAATGTGTTCAACTGGTCAACCTATATTGCCGAGGATACCGTCGCCAACTTTGAGGCGGCCTGCGGCGTGAGCGTCAATTACGATGTGTACGAAGGGGATGATGGGCTGCTGGCACGCTTGCGACAGGGCAATCCCGGCTATGATATTGTCGTGCCGAGCGACATCAGCGTGGCAACGCTCATCCGCGAAAACCTGCTGCTGCCGTTGGACTTCAGCAAAATCCCCAACGATGCCAACATTGGCGCGGCTTATAAAAACACCGTTTTTGACCCCGAAAACCAGTATACCGTCCCCTATCTTACCGGCACGATAGGGCTGGGTTACAACCAGAAAGCCACCAGCGAAGCCATCACGTCATGGGAACAGTTTTTCAACTATGCGGGCAAAGTGGCGTGGATTGAAGATACCCGTTGGATGATGACGCTGGGGCTGCTCATGTCCGGTCACACGCTGAACAGCGCCGACCCGCAGGCCATACAGGATGCCCGCGACTACCTGATCGCACATGGCGACAATGTAACGGTAATCGCCGGGGACGATGGGCAAGAACTCCTCGCACGGGGCGAGGTGGACATGGTGATCGAGTACAACGGCGACATCTATCAGATCGCGCAGGACTGCGGTTGTGATGATTTCATCTATGTGCTGCCCGAAGAAGGCTCAACCTTCTCGTCTGGTTTCGTCGGCGTTCCGGTCGGCGCACAAAATCCGGCGCTGGCGAACGTGTTTATTGACTACCTGCTCGACCCACAGGTGGCTGCCGACATCGCCACCTACACCGCCTATCCCACGCCCAATCAGGCCGCGATTGATGCCGGTCTGATTGATCCGGCGCTGCTCGCCAACCCCGGCATTTACCCGGACGAGGCCACGCTCAAGCGCCTGTTTTATATCGTCATACCGCCGGATGCCGAACAGCTTTACAGCGATGCGTGGGATGAGGTAAAAATTGCGATCAGCCGATAGCATGGCGGATACACGAACCCTGCGTTGTACCCCACCGGCGATGGATGTGCGTGAGTACGCCATCCCCCCGGCGGTTGAACCCGTTTACAATAATGCGTGAGACACAATCAAGGTTAAGATCGGAGGCTGATTCACATGCCGCAGGTGGACGTTGCACTGATTAACGTCGTCAAAGAATTCCCTTCGCCCCGTCAAGATGGGACGGTGCGGGCGGTAGACGATGTGTCGCTGGATATTTATGATGGGGAGTTTTTCGCCCTGCTCGGCCCCAGCGGCTGCGGCAAGACGACCACGCTGCGGATGATCGCCGGATTCGAGGATACCTCGTCCGGTCAAATCTTGATTCGCGGCAAGGCGGTGCAGGACGTGCCACCTTTCCACCGTCCCGTGAATACCGTGTTTCAGGATTACGCGCTGTTCCCCCACATGACCGCCCTTCAGAACGTGATGTTCGGGCTGGAAATGGAAGGCGTGAAGAAGCCGGAAGCTCGCAAACGCGCAATGGAGGCGCTGGAACTGGTGCGCTTGCCACAGGCCGCCGACCGCAAGCCGCGCCAGCTGTCGGGCGGTATGCAGCAGCGTGTGGCGCTCGCCCGCGCCCTCGTCAAGCGCCCGCAGGTGCTTCTGCTGGACGAACCGCTGTCGGCGCTCGATCTTAAACTGCGCGAAGCCATGCGCTTTGAACTGAAAGCCATGCAGAAAAGCCTCGGCATCACCTTCATTTTCGTCACCCACGATCAGGAAGAAGCGATGACGATGGCAGACCGCATCGCCGTCATGGACAAGGGGCGTGTGCTGCAAGTCGGCACGCCCGAAGAAATTTACGAGTCGCCTACCACCAAGTTTGTAGCGGACTTCATCGGTGAAACCAACTTTGCGAAAGGCAAAATCACCGACCGCAAAGACCAGTACAGCGTGGTTCAATTGGACGACAGTACGATGGTGCGGGCGCTGACTGGCGAAAACGACGCGGCAGTGGGCAGCGATGTCTCTGTGGCGGTGCGCCCCGAAAAGCTGAACCTGTTCCCCGTTGAAGGCATGGTGAAATACAACGACGGCAGTTTCGATACGTCCGAAGCCTATCGCGCCGCCATCCTCAAAGACCCGGACATCGAAGTGCATCCGGGCGTGGTGCGTCAGGCTGTCTACATTGGAACGGACTTCCGCTATGTGGTGGGGATCGGCAAAGATGCCGATATTGAACTGGTAGTACGGGTGCAGAACTACGGGTTGCGCTCCGACAGCCTGTTCCAGAAGGGGCAAAAGGTATACGTATTCTGGGACAGCGAGAACGTAAACTTGCTTTCCAGCTAACAGGCCGATTGCACAGCGCAGGGACACGACGCAGGCCGTGTTCCCTGCGCTGATCTGCAAAGTTTACTCGGCAAGGATATTCCCCGGATGACGGAACGACACCGACAGCACCAGCCTGCCGAGGCGCAGTTCATCGCCGTGCCGCAACACGCGCACTTCTTTCGCCAGCATCCGCTGACCGTTTAGGTACGACCCGTTGGAACTCCCCAGATCAGCCGCCAGCACCGCATTGTTGGCGCTGTCGTAGTGCAGCGTCATGTGCATGCGCGATACGCCCAGATCAACCGCTTTGGTATTCTTCAAATCCACATCCGGCGTGACGGCGCTGCCCTGCGTGCTGCGTCCGACCACCAATTCCTGCTCGGATCTCTGCGGGCGCACCTCGAACGTTTCGGTTGTGCCGCGCACCCGCAGCACCATCACCGAATCCGAACCGAAGAATTCGCTATCCAGCGGTAATGTTTCTTTGTCGGTAAAAGTGCGCGTTTCAAAAACGCCTTTCACAGGTTCCAGCATTTGCCCGCACGAATAGCAAAACACCTCATGCTTCTGGTTCGTCTTGCCGCAATTCGGGCATTTCACCCACACAATCGCAGCGGGGTCGCTGTCCGGCGGACGTTGTGCCAGCAGGCGATCGCCTGCGGCGGGAACAAACTGGGTAATGGTCTGCGTTTCCACTGTTGGACTCGGTCGGGATGAGGCCAACGGAACGATTTGGGGGGCAGAGGGCGGCGCGGGCGGCGGCTCAATCTCTGCCGAGAAGGGCGGCGTGACGGGCGGCAGCGGGTGCGCGGGTTGAATCGGGCGAATGGACGGGTTGCTAGAGGGCGCAGGCGGCGCTTGCCCGATGGGCTTCACCACGCCGCCCACAAGCCCCGCCGCCTGCGCCAGCTTTTGCTCATGACCACGCAGCGCGCCGGCCAATTCTTCGCGTTCCTGTTTGTTCAGCCCTTCAATATGAGGACGAAGCACATTCAGCGCACCTTTGGCATCCAGACCATTGTCGCGCATCCGTGCATATTCTTTGAAGATTTCTTTTTGTCGTCCCACCTGCACGGCTCCTGATCGCCATTGATCGAGATGCGAAATGCTTGTATTTGGATTGTAGCCTGATTTTCAGAGCGCCGCTGAAAAAGGGATACGCTATAATAACCGGACACGTTACTCAAAAAAAGGACAGAATCATGCGCTATCCACTGCTCGATGTGACCATCGAATACTGCGCGGTTTGACACCACACTCCCCGCGCCGTCAGTTTGACGGACGAATCGCTGAGTGTGCCGGAAATCGAGACATTTGTGCGCTCATGGACACTGGTTCCCAGTTCGGGCGGACGTTTTGAAGTCACCGTCAACGGGGAACTTATTTTTTCAAAGAAGGCGCTGGGGCGACATGCTGAACCGGGCGAAATTCTGGCGCTGATCCGGGCGAAAGCCGACGCCATTCGCCCGCCCGGTGTCGAATTTATTCCCGACAGCGAATGATCCGCAAACCCGCCCCCGTGTCGGGTGCATTCGGAAACGGGGGCAATGACCCTCATCTCCTGCCCTTCCGCTGCGCGTCATGGCGAAGGGTGTAAGGCAAGCGGACACATCTCGCGTCATGTCCCTACTGTATTTCTCCCCTCGCCTAGCTGTACTCAGCGGTTGGGAGAGGGGTTGGGGTGAGGGCTTTTGAGCGACTGCCCCAAAATCCGCAAACCCGCCCCCGTGTCCCGCAAGATCAGCGGGGGCGAATCAAGCATTTGGAGAGGATAAGCACGTATGAGGAAACTGATCGCGCTGCTGTGCATGGGTGTACTGGTGCTGGGGTGGCAAACGGCAGCCGCACAACCCGAAACGCCCGCCGTCATTGGCCCCACCTTGAACAGCATCCTCTCACGGGGGGTGGTCAACTGCGGCGTCAGTGCCGACTTCCCCGGTTTTGGCGTGGTAGACCCCAACAGCGGCCTGCTGAACGGCTTTGATGTGGATTTCTGTCGGGCGCTGGCCGCCGCACTCTTTGGCGATGCCACCGCTGTCGAAACCATCCCCCTGTTCAGCCCGACGGAAGGACGCGCCGCCCTCCAGGATGGGCAGATTGATGTCTTGCTGCAAATGGCGGTCGTTTCGCTGGCAGATGATGCGGCAGACATGGAATTCGCGCCGGTCATCTTTTACAGCGGACAGTCATTCCTCACCCGCGCCGACAGCCCTGTGCAGGACTGGCCGGGGTTGAGCAGCGCCAATATCTGCGTGGTCGCCGGCGGTTCCGCCGAGGAGTCGCTGCCAGCGGCCCTCGATCTGCGCGGCTTGAGTGCCATCATCTCGCCACTGAATAACCTGTCTGCCGCGTGGGATGGCCTGAGCAATGGCCGCTGCGACGCGATCAGCGCCGATCTGACCAGCCTCACGCTGCTCCAGCAGCAAGCCGACGACTCGACGGCTTATGGGGTGTGGCAGCGCGCCGATCAGATTTACACCCGTGAACCGTTCGCGCCGCTGCTGCGGGCGGGAGATGACCAGTGGGCGAACATCGTGCGCTGGACAATTCTCGGCCTGATTCAAGCCGAACAATTAGGGATTAGCAGCGAAACCGTGACCACGCTCAAACGCGGCAAAGTGCCGAATCCGCAGGACGCAACGCAGCCGTTCGATGAAGTGGATGCGGACTACCTGAACCGCGTCGGTTGGTCGGTGGCGCGGGTGCTGGACACCTCCCTCGGCATGGGGGCGCAGTTGGGGCTGGCGACCGGTTTCATGCAGTCGGTGGTGGCACAGGTGGGCCACTACGGCGAAATCTATGCCCGCAATCTAGGGTCGCAATCGCCGCTGCCCATCGCACGCACCCTGAACGCGCTGGCGACCACTGGCGGCCTGATCTACGCCCCCGATTGGCGCTAAACGCCCTTCGCGCCTCAAAGGTAGGTTTTTGAAGAACCTCACCCCTCAGTCCCCTCTCCATCACGCGGAGTACCACTATAGGGAGGGGAAGTGCTGCACGCCCTGAGGGAGAAGTGCTGGGGATGAGGGTTTCCCAACAAAAAACCTACCCTTGAAAGCATATTTCCCCCGCCCTTCGCCCAGATGATGGTGGTGCGGGCGTCATTCCAGCAGCGCCGCCCGCAGCGCCACTAGGGTCGCGCTGTCCAGCCCTGCGGCGCGGGTGAGATAGCCTTCGATGCCGCCATAACGCGCTTGAATATGCGCCAGCGCCGCCCGTATGCTGCGCGGATCGGCCACCAGCAGCGGTTGCAAATGTTCGGCGCGGATGCCAAAGCGCCGCAACGATTGGACAGCCCGCGCCCCGTACTGCATAAAATGCGCGTGATAGACGTTGCTCTGACTGTAATCCGCCACGATGGTTTCTTCCGGCACTCCCAGCAGCAAGAGCAGCAGCGCCGCCGCGACTCCGGTGCGGTCTTTGCCTGCCGTGCAGTGAATGATGGCGGGCAGGTTGGACGGATCGGCCAGATGGCGCAAAACGCGACCATACAGGGCGGCGTTGCGTTCCAGAATCGTGTCCACATACATTTTAGGCATCATGGTGATGAACTTGCGCCGATTGATGAACAGGGCGATCAACCGTTCCAGCCGGTTATCTACCGCATCCAACGGCATGTGTGCATAAGCCACGCCGTCCGGCAAGGCATCCGGTTCCTCGGTCACTTCTTCCTGACTGCGCAGGTCGCATACCCAGCGAATGCCGAGTTCGGTCAGGCGGCGCTCATCCTCTGCCGACAGGTGATGCAGCGCCCCGCTGCGAAACACCCGCCCCCTACGCACCCGCCGCCCATCCGTTGTGGCATACCCGCCGACATCACGAAAGTTGATCGCGCCTTCCAGCGGTTTTTCACGCGGCGGCAGATCAACCGGCAGCGGTAGAATCAGAGTCAACGGGTCAATCACCTGCACGCGGTTGCGCCAGTATATCCCCAGTGCGGCAAGGGGGACGGCGGCGATGAGTAGCAGCGACCAAAGAGTCATAACATCTCTCCAATGCGTTCAGCGGCCAATTTGATCCCGGCGAAATTGCGGGACACGGGGCCAACTTCCAGTTCCGCCAGCGGGCCAACAGCGAACAGCCCCGGCGACCAGCATAAATTCCGGTTCACGATAGGATAGCCATCCGCCGCGACGGGCAAACCCGCCTGCGCGATTGCTTCCGCCAGCCACGCGCCGCCCGGTCGGTGCGGCTCAAAGCCGGTTGCCAGCAGAACATGATCGGCATGTAGTTGTTCGCCATCGTCCAGCGTGAGCCGGATCGAGTCCGGCAGCGCAGCGGCGGCCTGCACCGTTGCGGTGTGCCGCCGCAACAGTTGGTGCGCTTCGGCTTTCCGCAGTTCCGCCGCGACATCGGCAGGCATAGACCCGCGATGCCGCGCCTCGCGGATTAACGTCCGCCGAACCGCGTAATCCGTCTGACGGTGAAAATTCTCCAGATGTTGATAGGTAATCCAGCCGGTATCCGCGTCAAACTGGTGAATGCGCGGCGCGTGACGCATGAGCAGAGTCACGCTGCCGGATGCACGCACCGCCAGCGCGATGGCAGACTGCGCGGCAGTAATCCCGCCGCCCACCACCACCATCCTACCGCCCACAGGCAGCGCGGCGCGTTCAAAAGCAGGGTCGAATAGGTGATGAACGGGAGCGCCCGCCGCCCGCAGCGCCAGCGCCCACGCCGGCCAGTGCGGTTGTTCGGTAGCACCCATCGCCAGCACCACGTGGCGGGCACGCAAACTGCCGGCATCTGTTTCCACCTGCCAACCGTCCTGCACCCGCGTCAGTTGCCGCGCCCGTCCGGTGACACGCAGATCGCGCAGGCGGTAGCGTTCGATCAAATGCTGGCTGTGCGCCTGAAACAACGGCAGCGCAGGGCGTGCATACGGCTCGATGAAACGCGCCAGCGGTTGCCCCGACAGGGTGCGGGCGAAAGTGATGAGCGAGAACGGGTCATAGTGCAGATTATGGGCATGAGAGGAACGCAGGTATTCCATGCCCGCATTGGCGGAAAAACGCGACCACAGCGCCAGCGGCGAGTCATAGGCATCCAGCACCCGCACGGCAGCAGGCGGGACGCTTTTGCGGCGCGTTAGAAAAAGAGACAAATACGTACCGTGAATTCCACCCCCGACGATCAGCCAGTCCAGCATAAGAAAATCGTGTGCGCTCCCTACTACATTACGAAAACGTAAAGATTGTTGGCGCAATTTGTGATTAATCTATTTTTATTGCACCTAACATGACATATGTTACCATAAGTCCATGAGTTACATCTGTAGTTAATACATGCCATATTGCATAAGATGGAAGATCATGAAGGTAAAATTTTCTTTGTACGTATGTTGGAGGAACATCGGCGTTTTTTGAGGATATGTCCAGAAAACCCACTCCATCATTGCCTCACCTCCTATTTTACACTCAGGAGGATCGTTCCAACGGGTTTTTGGATAGGTCGCTAACCGATGGGCGGCTGAAATTCAGTCGTTTCCTCTGACCTACCTGAAGGAGGAACTCTTGGAACGTGAGGTCGCAATGCACCCAGAAGAAAAGAACGAATCGGGCCCTGACGTCATCAAGGTTTCAGCGAAATCGCGCTCAACGGCAGTCGCAGGAGCCATCGCTGGTGTGATCCGCGAACATCGCTATGCCGAGGTGCAAGCCATCGGCGCGGGTGCCGTGAATCAGGCCGTGAAGGCGCTGGCAATTGCACGCGGCTATCTGAATCGGGATGAAATAGATATTTGTTTCACACCATTCTTCACCGAAGTGAGTATTGATGGTCAGGAACGCACGGCGGTGCGTTTCGCTGTCGAACTGCGCACGCAGCGTTAGGGGGCTGTACTGCGCATTGATCTCCATGTGCATACTTGCGCTTCGGACGGGCTATTGACGCCTGTGGAGTTGGTTCAGCTTGCGAAGCGGCGCGGGCTGAACGCCATCGCCATCACCGATCATGACACCACAGCAGGGATTCATCCCGCACAAGAGGCGGCCAATGGTTCGCCAGTTGTGATTCCCGGCGTCGAAATGAGCTGCGGCGGCGACGCGGAGGAAATCCATCTGCTCGGCTATTACCTGAATCCAGATGACCCCGCCCTCAATGCCGCGCTGCACATCCAGCACCGCCGCCGACAGGAACGCGCACAGGCCATGCTGGAACGATTGTCCGCGCTGGGCGCACCGATCACATGGGAAGCGGTGCTGGCACAGGCGGCGGGCGAATCCATCAGCCGTCCACATGTGGCGCGGGCGCTGGTGGAAGCCGGTCATGTGGACACGGTAAACGGCGCGTTCGACCGTTATTTGCGGGTGGGACAACCGGCTTACGTGGCGGGAAAATGGCTCGATCTGGCGCAGGCGATTGATTTAATCCATCAGGCGGGCGGCGCGGCGGTACTGGCACATCCGGGGCTGCTGCGCGAACCGGAACGTTGGGCCAACCAACCCGGTCTGGACGGCCTCGAAGTGATGCACCCGGCGCATCGTTCGTCGGTGCGGGCAAATTTGCGCGGGTTGGCGCGGCGGTTGGATCTGATTGTCACCGGCGGTTCGGATTTTCATCGTCCGGGCGACGCGCTGGCAAGCCAGACCGTCCCGCCCGATACGCTCCAACGGCTGCGCCAGCGTGCCGACAGCTACACATCACCGGATAAACCGGGGTAATCCAGAAACAGCACTTCCAGCGCCAGTCGCAGGTTGAGGTTCTTGGTCAGGTCGTCCAGTGTGCGGCGCGTGGCTTTCAACGAGGACAGCGCCTCGTCCGGCGTCATGCTGTTTGCCAGTCGTTTCAGCGCGTCGAGGCGATCCAGATTGGCAGGCGGCGCGGCAGCGCCCTGTGCCAGCAGCAGCACATCGCGCCAGTAGGTTTGCCACAGTTCCAGCAGCGGCGTGAGCGCCAGCTTGTCACGGCTGAGTCCGTCCGCAATCTCAAACCGTCCGGCACGGTTACGATGCAGCGCATCCTCCAGCAGATCGAGCGCCTGCGCCCGCTGGTCGAGAATGGCGGGGTCTTGCAGAGCGCGAATCGCCCAGCCCATGCGCCCGCCGCACAACCGCGCCAGCAAATCGGCCTGATCGGGCGCAGCGCCTTTATGCTGGATGAGCGCCTCGCGCACGGCTTCTGTCGCCAGCGGACGCAGCGCAATCACCTGACTGCGGCTGGTGATGGTGGGTAAGAGCGTTTCGGGGGCGGGTGCCAGCAGCAGCAAAACGGCCTGCGGCGGGGGTTCCTCCAGCGTTTTGAGCAGGGCATCCTGCGCGTTGCCGCGTGCATGGTCAAAGTCGCGGAAAATGGCGATGCGGTAGCGGGCTTCGTAGGGCTTGAGCGCGATGCGCCCCATCATCGCCCGCACTTCTTCCGTTTTCAGCACGCCGGTAGCCGGGTCATTCTCGGAATACAGAATATCCGGGTGGCTGCCGCTGGCGATTCGCTTGCAGGCCGAGCAACGTCCGCAAGGGCGTGCGGTTTCGTCCGCCTCGGTGCAGTTCAGCGTCATGGCAAACGCACGGGCGAAGGTTTCTTTGCCGATTGATTCGGTGCCGACGATGAGATAAGCATGACGAACGCGCCCGTTGGCAAGTGCGCGTCGCAAATGGTCAACTGCCCAATCGTGTCCGTAAACCGGCCAGTGATGCGTGTTCATCAGTGTTATTCGGCTGGAAACCCCTACTTTCAGGTACGGGGATGAAAGCCGAAACTCCTTTTTTAGGTTAAGTGGGCGATAATCCCCGAAGGGAGGGAGAGATTTAAGTTACCTATGGCCTCTCCCGTACCTGCCCCCTTACGGGGGTGAAGTTCACCTTGACAATGTTAGTAGCCTGTACTATCCCAACCGCACACTGATTTAGACCTTCAATCTGTTTAATGCGTAGGTTCTAGTGCTACGGGCTGCTGAAGCACCCGTAGGTAGGTCTTTACTAACGTAGCCCCGTCAGCCTTTCGGCTAGTGGCTGAGTCGGGTCAACCTAGCTTTTCTTCCTACAAGCCCCTAGCTTTAGCTAAGGGGTCGTTGACAGACTCTCATGACATCCGTGCTGGATAACGCGCACTCATGATCCCCATCCCCCGCCCGCCCTCATGATCGGGAAAACGGCTTAGAAGGATCGTCCCTTGTCGTAAGGGGACAAGCGATATTGAGGTTTCGCTGTCTCAGGTTATTATAGTAGCGTGGGGCAAAAAAATCCTAAGCGGACATCCGCCCGAAAGACGATGCCGCCGCGCATCTCTTTGCCGATCTACCGAGCCATTGAAGATCAATATCGCTAAAAATCGCGCTTAGATTTATATTTCAATTACGCAAATAATGGCAGCGTTAGGTGTGCGATAGGTGCGGCAGCGTAGTCTGTGATGCAAATACACACGCTATCCCAACATGATGAGGAGCATGAGAACAATGAAGGTACTTGTTACTGGCGGCGCCGGTTACATCGGCAGCCACGTAGTAGACTTGATGGTTAATCGTGGCTACGATGTGGTCGTTTTCGACAATCTCTACACCGGACACGCCGAAGCGGTGCATAAGGACGCGCTATTCGTCAAAGGCGACCTGCTGGATAAGCCGGCTGTGGATAAGCTGTTCGACGAACACGACTTTAGCGGCATCCTGCATTTCGCCTCGCACACGCTGGTGGGCGAAAGTATGCAGCTGCCCTGGCTCTACCTGCGCGATAACGCGGTGGCCGCCAGCAACCTGCTGGAAGCCGCTGCCCGCAAATCGGTCAAACGCTTTATCCTGTCCTCCACCGCCAACCTGTTCGACGCGCCGGAAGTAATTCCCATCACCGCCGAAGAACGCATCGTCCCCGGCAGTCCCTACGGCGAAAGCAAATTCTTCGTGGAACGCTACCTGCACTGGATGGAGCGCATCTACGGCATGGCGTACTGCTGCCTGCGCTACTTCAACGCCAGCGGCGCGCACCCGCTGGGACATATCGGCGAAGACCACACGCCCGAATACCACCTGATCCCGATCATTTTGCAGGTGGCGCTGGGGCAGCGCGAAAAACTGACCATTTTCGGGGACGATTATCCCACGCCGGACGGCACCTGCATCCGTGACTATATCCATGTGATTGATCTGGCGGAAGCGCACGTTCTGGCTTTCGAGGCGCTGGCGGACGGCAAGAGCCGCAAGTACAACCTCGGCAACGGCAAAGGCTACTCGATTCAGCAGGTGATTCAGATGGCGCGGGACATCACCGGCCATTCGATTCCGGCAACCGCTGGCCCGCGCCGCGCTGGTGATCCCGCCACGCTGATCGCCGACAGCACCCGCATTCAGAAGGAACTGGGCTGGCAACCGGAGTTTGGCGACCTGCACCAGATCATCCAGACGGCGTGGAACTGGCATCAGTCGCACCCGCACGGGTACGCCTCCAAATAATCGCGCTGTGAAAGTTCTGGCGGCGGGGTGAGCAATCTCATCCCGCCGTTTGCTTTCTCCCCCTACGGCCTGCGCTCCGGTTTTGTGAAAATTTGTTCATGAGTATAATTATAACTGCCGTAATTAAGGGCTGTTGTATCCTGTACTGAACGGAAGGCCAATACACGCAATGAAACGCCATTATCTACTGATTCTTGTGATACTGAGTCTTTTTGCCACGCTCTTTCCCGTCGCTGCCCAATCTAGCGGTTATGATCTGGGGCTGCTGACCGTAGACCTGCCGGAAGGTTGGATCGGTCAGGTGGATCTCCCCGTCGGGCTGCTGTTCGGCGCGGACGAAACCAGTGTCACCCATATCCAGGCGGTCATGCAGCCGACCTATGCGGCTTTGACCGGCAAGCAGGCCGATTCGTCAGACCGCCCCACCCCGCCGGAGTCGTATGCGGGCGGGTATGTGTTCATCCTCGATAAGACCATCGCCATCAATATGCACCTCAGTTTTGATGAGCTTATTCAACAGTTTCCGGCGGCGGTGCAGTTGACCGTAGACGGGCGCGAGGCGCTCTACTTTGTGAATCCGTCTAACGAGGCGGACGGCAAGCTGGTGGAATATGCCGGCGTGATTAACGATGGCGATCACACAATCCTGTTGTTCGCCGCCGGAACTAGCGACCTGACCAGCACAGAACAGTTCACCACGATCTTATCGTCTGCCCGTTTCGCCCCGCCCGCCGCTGAACCGACTGCGGCGCAGCCCGCCGTCAACGCGCAACCCGTCCAACCCGGCACGTTCAGCACTGCCACGCTGACCGGCAGCGAAAGCCTGCGCGATTATCCCGATTCGCGGGTGTGGGCCGTGTCGCCGGATGCGTCGCGGTTGGCGTATGCCAATCCAGACGGCGTTTGTGTACTCACTTTCGCGGAAGGTGGCGGCGCGGGCGATAGCGTTTGTACCCCCATTCCCCTCCAGCGTTCCTTCATTCCCAAAGCGCTCACATGGTCGCCGGACAGCCTTTATGTGGCCTTCCATGAAGATGCGACAACACAGATGGTAGACAGTGACATCTGGGTGCTGGATGTGGTCGCCAGCGAAGTCCGCAACATGACGCCAGATGGTTACGAAGGGTCGTTTTTCCCGTTCAGCAAAGCCACCAAGCAGGGGGTGAGCAGTCTAGGGGTGGATATTACCCCGGTCTGGTCGGGCGATACGCTGTATTTCTTCCGCACCACCTATTCGGAGAACCAACCCTTCCCGACGGCGCTGTACCGTGTGAATGTGGTGAACTGGGCGGAAGCGGAAAAAGTCGCTGACCTGAGCAGCGAGACCGAAGAAATGTTCGGGGTGTTCACCAGTATCAACGCCAACGATCTGGCCGGCGTTGCCAGTGTGTCCTCCAGTGGGCGCTGGTTGGCGGCGATCCTGCGCCCGCGCAAGCTGGAAAACGCGCAAATCATCCTGTTCGATCTGGAAAACGGCACGCTACAGCGCAAGGACGGAATCGGGTCGTTCAGCGCCGGACTGCCAGCCTTCGTTGCCGATACCCGCATGACGTTCTTCGGGCTGGACTGGTTAGCGGACGACAGCGGGTTGCTGGTGAGTGTCGGCGCGTTCGATCCCTCGCTGGCGGTAAGCAACCTATACCAGTACGATCTGGAAAGCGGTGCGGTACAACCGCTGCTCGATCTGAGCGCGATCAGCAGCCAAGACGATATGCAGGCCAATGATGCCCTGCCTACCTTCCTGAACCCCCGTCAATCCGCGCTCCTGCCCGATCGTTCCGGCTTGATCTGGGCGGGGCGTTTGAGAGCAGAAATCGCGCTGTGGTCGGTGCCGCTGCCCCTGACCGGAACGCCTTACACACCGGACTCGCTGCCGGCGGCCATCGGGCGCTTGGACAGCCCGCCCGCACCCTCAACCATCACCATTGGCGAAGGGAACGGGCAAATTCGGATGCTGGTCGGGGGGACGCTGCTCACCTTCACCCGCTCCGAATAAACCGGACTCAAAACGGCACACCACCGGCATGTATTCCGGTGGTGTGCCGCTGTCTGTCGTTATGAAAGTGAACCGACGGGTCTACTCCGCTGGCGGAACTTTCGGGTTGTTGGCGGCCATCGCCGTCATCAACTGCTGCGCCATACTGGTCAATTCCATCGGCAGAACAAACTTGGTCGAAGGGCTGGAACCTACCTCGCGCAGCGCATCCAGATATTGCAGCGACATGGTGTTGGCATCCACATCTTTCGCTTGGCTGGCGATGGCTTGCAGCGCCGCCGCGAAACCCTGCGCCTTCAACACCTGCGATTGGCGCTGGCCTTCCGCTTCGAGGATTGACCGCTGTTTCTCGCCTTCCGCCCGCAAAATAGACGCCTGCTTCTCGCCTTCCGCCACCGCGATAGAGGCTTCGCGTTCACCGCTGGCACGGGTGACGGTGGCGCGGCGCTCACGTTCGGCGCTCATCTGGCGGTTCATGGCGTCCTGCACTTCACGCGGGGGCTTAATCTCGCGGATTTCGACGGTGGTGATCTTCATCCCCCAGCGTTCGGTAATTTCGTCCAGCTTGATGCGCAGCGTATCGTTAATCTGTTCGCGCTTCGCCAGCACATCATCCAGCGTAAGATCACCGATGACGGCGCGCAGGGTGGTCGTGGCGATGTTCACCGCCGCGCTAACCACATTATCCACTTGCAGCACCGCCAGTTTCGGCTCTACCACGCGGTAGTACACCAGAAAGTCAATGTCAATCGGGGCATTGTCACGGGTAATGCCGGTCTGCGAAGGGATGTCGAGAAAGCGTTCGCGCACATCCACCTTACGCACCTGTTCAACAAACGGGATCACAAACACGACGCCGGGGCCGCGTGTACCGGCGTAGCGCCCCAACGACAGCACCACGAGACGCTCGGTTTCCGGCACGATGCGGATCATGCGCGAGATTAACCAGAACACCAGCAGCACAACGAAAATCAACAGAATAATTGCACTTGAACCACCAAAAGCCTGATTAAAATCGTTCATTCCCTCTCCTCCAGATGGGATTGTTCCGGGGTCTGGTGCTTGTGCTTGACCCCTTCTACCAATAATTGAAGTCCTTCACGATCCTGCACAATAACTTCGTCACCGACTTCCAGCGGGTGTTCGCTGGAGGCTGTCCAGTGTTCACCGCGCACGTTCACGCTGCCAATGTGGACTTTGCCCACCGGTTGCGAGGCTTTCACCACACGCCCCGCCGCGCCCACTAACTGCTCGTTGTCGTCAATCACCGCTGATTGCTGCCGCATCCGTTTGAGCAGCGGCATCAGCGCGTAGCGGTGGTATACCCACGCCACGCCAACGGTCAGCAGAATCAACCACCACGCGACCGGCATCGTGTTGAACAGCAGGAACGCGCCCAACGCCTGTACCAGCAGGCCAACTTCCGCGATTCGTCCGGCGCGGGGGTAGGCCAACGGGGTGAGATGGAAACTCAGCAGGCCGACAATCACTAGCAGCACGCCGAGCCAGTTCACAGGCAGATTGGTGAACAGCACCAGCGCCCCGCCCACCAGAATCAGCGCCGCGATTTCCAACGCGCCGGTGCCGGGGACATAAACCGCCATGACGGCTGCCCACAGGCCAAATACGAGGACGAAATAGACCAGACCGGGATCGGACAAAACGGATGTGAACACAAGAACTCCTTTTTGAACACACCCACACGCCTCATTATATGCCGAATAGAGCTTGCTTGCTCCCCCATTGATTGAGGGATGGGGGTGGAGATTGAGGGGCTAAATGGTGCGTCTGGTCGTCCGGGGGGAGATGGAGTAGCATGAGGACGACCATCTTGAGAGGAGTGAAAAACGATGCTTACACCGGCTGAACGTCAAAACCGCATCGCCCGCCTGCGCAGCCTGCCTGACCAGATCGAGGCGCTGGTGCAGCCCCTAACGCCCGCGCAACGTACCGCCGTCACCCTTCCCGGCGAGTGGACGGTGGCGCAAAACGTGCATCATCTGGCGGATTCCCATATGAACGCTTATATCCGCGTCCGCCTGATGCTGACCGAAGACCGTCCGGCGCTCAAGCCCTACGATCAGGACGAATGGGCGAAACTGTCGGATGCCAGTGCTGCCGATGTGACCAACTCAATCGCGCTGCTGCGCAGCCTCCATGCCCGCTGGTGCGCCCTGTTCGAGAGCTTGCAGGACGATCAGTGGTCGCGGGTGGGGGTGCGCCCCGACAAAGAAGTAACCGTCGAACACATCCTGAACACCTACGCCAAGCATGGCGAAGATCATATTGACCAGATTCAGCGCACGCTGGCGGCAGGACAATAACGAACGAGAAGGCAGGGCGATCTGAACGGTCGTCCCTGCGGCTTGTCTCTATGACCCCGCCTGCCAGAAACTCTCGCTCAGGTACTTGTAAGCGTTGTCCGGGAACAGCGTCACCACCACGCCCGCCTCGCCGCGCACCGCCAGTTCTTCCGCCACTTGCAGCGCCCCAACCATCGCCGTCGCCGAGCTAATGCCCACCAGATAGCCTTCTTCACGCGCCAGCCGCCGCGCCATCGCATAGGTGGCCTCGGTGCTGATGCCAATGTTGCGATCCGCGAAGACCGGATCGAAAATCGCCGGCTGGATGGCAGTGGGCATGTGCTTCAACCCTTCTAGCCCGTGAAACGGCGAGTCCGGTTGCAGCGACACCACCTGCACCGCACGGCTGAAATCCTTCAAGCGGCGGCCTGTCCCCATCAGCGTGCCGCTGGTTCCCAGCCCCGCCACAAAATGCGTCACGCTGCCGCCCGTCTGCTGCCAGATTTCGACGCCCGTGGTCAGGTAGTGCGCC
Organism: uncultured Chloroflexota bacterium; assembly: GCA_903864435.1. Taxonomy (GTDB): domain Bacteria; phylum Chloroflexota; class Anaerolineae; order Aggregatilineales; family Phototrophicaceae; genus CFX2. The sequence continues at coordinate 18,579 of CAIPFY010000110.1, forward strand.
TGCCAGTTCGCCGGGTTGCTGTACTGGTCGGCATAAAAATAGGTGTCCGGTTCGGCGGCAGCCAGTTCACGCACAGCGCGAATCGCCCCGTCGGAACCTTCCAGCGGGTCGGTGAAGCGAATATCCACGCCATAAGCGCGGAGGATCGCCACCCGTTCCGGGCTGGCGTTCTGCGGCAGGAACAGCGTCACGCGGTAGCCCTTCGCCGCGCCAATCATGGCATAGGCGATGCCAGTGTTGCCGCTGGTGCTATCCAGCAGGATTTTGTCGTGGGTCAGCTTGCCGGTGCGCTCCGCCTCTCGGATGATGTTGGCTGCCGCACGGTCTTTCACGCTGCCGCCGGGGTTCGCCCATTCCGCTTTGGCGAACACCTGCACATCGGCGGGCAGGTGCGCCGTCACCCGCCGGAAACCGAGTAACGGCGTGTTGCCGATCATTTTCTCGATGCTGGTGGCCTCAACGTCAGGCAGGGTATCAAGTTCGATGTTGCGAAGCGCCATGCTGGTTCCTTAATCGCTGCTTGAACAATAAACGTTCGTATCGTCAAAGCGGCTCAATCAACAAAAAAGGCCAGCAGCAAAACAAAAAGCGCGGGTCGTCATCCACTCAGGGACGCGCCCACGCTTCTATGACTTGCTGCTGGCCTGTGTAAAAGCCGCTTGGTTATCGCCTAGTCATCCGAAGTGTGGTCAACGCCCCCGCTTCAGACAACAACACGCGCAGGTATACATCATGCTTGTGCGAACACTTTCCGTCATCTGTTCCCAACGTTTCTCAGTGTAACGAAGTGTGTTCTGGATGTCAACCAGCACGCACGATTTCTAGGCCAACACTCAGCTACGCAACCGCACCTAGACGACGAGGATCGCTTCCGCGTCTACAGTGATGTTGATGTCCTTGCCCACCAGCCAGCCGCCGGTTTCCAGCGCCATGTTCCACGTCAAACCGAAGTCTTCGCGGTTGATCTTGGTCGTGCCGGTGAAACCAACGCGGGTATCGCCGAAGGGACTCTTGGTTTCGCCCAGAAATTCCACATCCAGCACAACCGACTTGGTGACGTTACGAATGGTCAGGTCGCCAGTGATCTTCGCCTTTTCGCTGCCGCTGTAAGGCTCCACTTTCGTACTCTTGAAGGTGATGCTCGGATAAGTCGCCACATCCAGAAAGTCCGGGCTGGCGAGATGCTGATCGCGCTGTTCGACGCCAGTCGAGGACAGCGACTTGGTTTCAATCACGGCTTCCACCGACGAGGCCGCCGGATTCTGCGGATCGTAGGTCAGCGTGCCGTTGACGGTCTTGAAGCCGCCGCGCACGGTGGTAATCATCATGTGACGGGTCGAGAAATCGGCTGCGCTATGGGTCGGGTCGAGCTTATACTGTGCCATGTGACGTGTATCCCTCATCTTTAGCTATCGTACAACCACAAGCGGACTGTAGTCCGTTTACGAAAATCAGGATACAACGGAAACCAGCGAAAATCTATTAGAAGCCTGTTAGAAAAGCGGACGCTCGTCCGTTTGCAATCGCCGCGCATCCATCCGGCGCGGGTGGCGTATGGGGATTGACGGAACCCGCTGTCGTGCTAGAATGGAACACATCAACAACTGAGATGCTTTACCGCAGACAGCAGGTGCTTCCGCTTAATATCCTGCCGAGGTGAGGGCGCACCGACTATCCCAATAGGATGACAAGGGCGGCTCGCTTCGTGCGGAGCCGCTTTTTTGTTGAGTCAGCCTCCGGGCTGAATCTTTGACGGAAAGGAGGAAAAAGAGCTTGGCAATTACAAAAACTCGTAAGGAAGAACTGCTCGGTATCTATGGCGACTTGCTCAAGCAGGCGACGGGCATCGTTGTGACCGAGTACAAAGCGATTACGGTGGCACAGGTGAACCAACTCCGCGACAAACTGCGCGATGTGCAGGGCGTGTATGCGGTGACGAAGAACACCCTGTTCCTGATCGCGCTGCGTGAGGCAGGCTGGCCTGCCCCCGAAAACCTGTTTACAGGTTCGACAGCAGTCATTTTCGGAGCCGAAAATTTCCCGCAGGTGGCGAAAGCTGCTATCGGGTTCAATAAGGACTTCGAGAATTTCTACGCCGTCAAGGGCGGCATCATGGCCGGGACGGTTCTAAATGCGGCACAGGTGGATGCAGTGAGCAACCTGCCGTCGCTGGACGAACTGCGTGCGCAGCTCGCCGGACTCATCGTCCAGCCCGCTTCGGGTGTGGTCGGTGTCATCAACAGTGCGGTTGCAGCCGTACCGCAGGTTCTTCAGGCTTATGTGTCCAAACACGAAGCCGCCTAATTGTATTCGTTCAAAAACCATACTCGTATTGTGCTAGGGAGATGAGACAATGGCTGATCTGAACCAAATCGTAGAGTTATTGAGCGGGCTGACTATTCTGGAAGCCGCTGAACTGAAGAAGATGCTGGAAGAAAAGTGGGGCGTTAGCGCCGCCGCTGCTGCCCCGGTCATGATGGCCGCCGCCGCTGCTGCTCCGGCTGCCGCCGCCGAACCGGAAGAAGAACAGACCGAGTTCGCCGTCATCCTCAAGGACGGTGGCCCGCGCAAGATCAACGTCATTAAGGTTGTCCGCACCCTCACCAGCCTCGGCCTGAAAGAAGCCAAGGACTTGGTTGAAGGCGCACCCCAGACCGTTCTGGAGAGCGTGGGCAAGGATGCCGCCGCCGATGCCAAGGCCAAGCTGGAAGCCGAAGGCGCGGTCGTCGAGGTCAAGTAAGACCCCTTTCGTCCATTTCAGGACATCCGCAGGGAGCCAATTGGCTCCCTGTTTTTTTGTCCCCGCACTCTCATCTCCTCCACTTTTCAGGTATCATGGACGCCGTTTGCCGTTTTTAACCCGCCGAGGCTTCGTAACCGATGCAACCTGTACACCGTGAAAAACATTCGGCTGAACGCCGTCAGCCGATTACGCTCAGTGTCATCATCCCCTGCTATAACGAATGCAACCACATCGAAGAAGTGCTGAACCGCGTCGAAGATGTCGAACTGGCGAACGAGATCATCATTGTGGATGACGGTTCCACCGACGGCACCCGCGAAGTGCTGAAGCGCATCGAAAGCGAAATTGCCGATCATCCCAACCTGCGCATCCTCTATCACGAGCGCAATATGGGCAAGGGCGCGGCGGTGATTACCGGCTTCCGGGAGGCCACCTGTCAGGTGCTGCTGATTCAGGATGCCGACTTTGAGTATGACCCGCGTGAATATCCGGTGCTGCTCAAGCCTATCGAAGAAGGAATCGCCAAAGTGGTCTACGGTTCGCGCTTTCTGGGCGGGCCGCGCAAAGCCATGAACTTCTGGAACATGGTCGCCAACCGTTCCCTCACGCTTGCCACCAACATCCTCTACAACGCCATCCTCAGCGATATGGAAACCTGCTACAAGGTGTTCCGCGCCGAAGTGGTGAAAGACATGCTCATCCGTGCGCGGCGCTTCGAGTTCGAGCCGGAAGTGACGGCGAAAGTACTCAAGCAGGGCATCCGCATCTACGAAGTACCGATTTCATACAACGGACGCGAATGGAACGAAGGCAAGAAGATCAAGTGGACGGATGCGCCGATTGCATTGTGGACGTTATTCAAATACCGCTTCGTCAATTGAGGATAAGCATAGGTATTTCGTCCTATTACATGGTTTTCGCTATCACAGTTGTTTAACAATTAACGCAAACCATTGACTCATTAACGAAACAAATGTAGGATTAATCATAATTCAACGGAGAGGCGCACTCGCCAACCAGTTATGAATAACATCCTCACCATGACGAACAATCAAAATCAACACACTGAACTACGTCCGCGTATTCTAATCGCCGACGATGAATCGGATGCTGCCGAACTGCTGGCACGCATTCTGGAACGGGACTATGTAGTGATGGTGGCCGGCGGCGGGGTGGAAGCCGCGCATCTGCTCAACAGCCACGCCTTCGATCTGGTTCTGCTAGATGTAATGATGCAGGATATGAACGGGCTGGCGGTGCTGCAAATGATCCGCAGCCTGCCCCGGTACACCGACGTGCCGGTGATGCTGGTGTCGTCGCTGTCGAGCAGTGATGAGATTGTGCAAGGGCTGCGGCGCGGCGCCAACGATTATGTCACCAAGCCCTATGATATGAACGTGGTGCAAGCCCGCATCAAAACCCAGCTGTCGCTCAAGCGCCGTCATGATGTGCAGCGCCACGATCTGATTGACCTCAAGACCAATGCCGAGATGAAGTCCCGCTTTTTGCGCATGGCTTCCCACGATCTGAAAAACCCGCTGAACAACATCCGTCTGGCGCACTACTACCTGCAAACCGTTTTTGGCGTTGAAGCAGATGCACAGGACGCGCTGAATACCATTGAGACGGCTGTCCTGAGCATTAATCATCTGATCGAAGAATTTGTGGAAACCGCCGCGTTGGAAGAAGGCCGCACAACCGTTCAACTGGAACGGGTGACGGTGGAAGATGTGATCTGGGAAGTGATCGCTCGGCATGGCGCGGAGGCGAACCGCAAGAACATCACCCTGCTCATGGGCGATACCGATGGCGTGGTGGTGGCTGACCGGACGCGCCTGTTCCAGATCATCAGCAATCTGGTGGGGAACGCCGTCAAATTCAGCCCGGTGGGGGCGATGGTCACGGTGTCGTCGTCACTGGTGGATGACCGGGTGCATATCACGGTTGCGGACGAAGGCCCCGGCATTCCGCTGGCTGAACGCAGCAGTCTGTTCTCGCCCTATACCAAGCTCAGTGTCCGGCCAACCGGCGGCGAAAGCGGTTCGGGGCTGGGGTTGTGGATTGTGCGTGAACTGGCGAGGCTCCAGCACGGAATAGTGGGTGTGGAATGCCCGCTGGATGGGGGTTCTCTGTTCTGGGTGGATTTGCCCATGTTCAGCGACATCGGCTGACTGCACATCTACATAAGCAAAAGCGAACCCGCAGGTTCGCTTTTTAGTTGCCTCAAAGAACCGATTAGGATTCCTTGTACTTCGCAGCTTCCCAATCCTTCTGGCTCACGAACTTGGTCAGGTTGCGTCCGTCCTTGGTCTGAGCGCGCAGGCCGTAACGAGTCTGCCCATTCTTGGTCGTGAACTTGGTCTTGGTGATGCTCTTTTCGTCAATCTTGACCTTCTTGCGAACTTTCACATCATAGAATTCAACGGTTGCCATTATAAATCTCCTTATTGATCGCTGATGCGAAGCATCAAACTTTTGAGATAGGCGTTGCGAATTTCCCTCAAATAAGGGAAGAATCTCATAACCTATAATTAATATTGCAGATTTTCCCTAAACATGCAAGCGATTACGGGGAAAATCACCGGTAATTGTTAGGATTTTGTCAATATTTCTCCCGTAAGCCCTTTTTCTTACGCCGTGACGCTTGAAAATAACGATCGGTGTAAGAGGACGTATTTTCCCCGCAAAGGTTGTCTATGCAGCGCGAACGATTGAATTGGCTGAATTACCGCGACTGGCAGACGGGCATGAGCAGCGCCGAAGGTGAATTGCGCGTGCTGCCGGAGGTGTGGAGTCCGCAGTTACAGAATGCGCGTCCGGTGGTGGTGCTGCTGCCGCCCACCTATGGTGACGGCAAGCGCCGCTACCCCACCCTGTATATGCACGACGGGCAAAACCTGTTTGACCGGGCGACGGGCTTCGCGGGGCAAGAGTGGGGCGTGGACGAAACGCTGACACAGTTAGCCGCCGAGGGCCACGAGGCCATCGTGGTCGGTGTGTGGAATACGCCGCTGCGCTTCCCCGAATACAACCCGTTCCCGCACTATGAAGCCGGACGCGGCGCGGATTATCTGGCGTTCTTGGCGGATACGCTCAAGCCACAAATTGACAGCGCCTTCCGTACCCTGCCGGACGCGGCGCACACGGGCATCATGGGGTCGTCTATGGGCGGCTTGATTAGCCTATACGGGTTCTTTCACCGTGCCGACACATTCGGCTTTGCCGGCGTGATGAGTCCTTCGGTGTGGGTGGGCGGCGGCTCGATCTACCCGTATGTCAGCGACCGGACGCACCGCGCCGGACGATTGTATCTGGACAACGGCACCCGCGAGAGCAGCGCCCGCAAACTGCACGCAACCCTGCTGGCGCGGGGCTGGCGCGATGGTCAGGATATGCGCTACGTGGTGGAACCGGAGGCCGAACACAACGAAGCGGCGTGGGCGCGGCGGCTGCCGGACGCGCTGCGTTTCCTGCTGGGATAACCCGCGAAAGGCGAATCGCTGCTATGCTCCTCAATCAGGGTTGTCCTATTGAAGGAGAGGCACCATGCCCCATTACCTCTGCGTCACCTGCGGCGCACAGTACCCCGAATCCGATCAGCTGTGAAAAAATGACCGCTGGAGGAACTGCATCCCCGCCAAAATCTGGCTCACCCGCTGGTCGCTTAACCTCCCGATATAGGCGCCAAGCTGCGTTTTAGCGACGGTAGACACTTTCGAGACTTCCACGACGCTCTGCTTGGGCAAATTGGCCTCACCCATGTCCAGCACCACATTCCCCGGCAAACGGGCGCGCTCGATATTCGAGGTCATAGCACAGGTCACGACTGTCGGGATGCGGCTGTGATTCAAAAGATCGTCCTGAATGACCACATGCGGATGGGGAATGCCCGCTGCGGTGTCCTCTGGATTTTCAAGCAGCACCCAGTAGACGCCGCCTCGATGGATGGCGGCGGTATCCCGTTCCTCAGCCGGCATTGGATCGGAATAGCGGTTGAGGAACTGCTCAAGCGCCGTCCGAACCACCTGATTCCGGGAGATATGGAGGCGCTCGGCTACCGCTTGCGCTTGCTGGTGCAGCGCCTTGGGGAGCGTGATAGACGTTCTGATCGTTTCAGCCATGTGGCGACACTTTCATCAACGGCGGCGCGGCATCAGGGTGCCTCAATGCTACTGTTGTGGCGCGTCATCGCCAGTTCGATGCCTTCGGTCAGCCACGTTTCGACAGCACCGGCGGCGCGGTCAATCACCTGCGCGGCGAGGATGGCTTCGTCGCCTTTGAACGCGCCTAGCACGTAATCTTTGGCGGCCATCTTCCCCGGCGGGCGGCTGATGCCGAAGCGCAAGCGGCTGAAGTCCTGCGTACTGAGGTGCTGGATGACGCTCTTAATCCCGTTCTGCCCACCCGCGCTGCCGGATTGACGCAGGCGCACCGTCCCCAACGGCAGGTCGAGATCGTCACAGATGACCAGCAAATTCGGCAGGTCAACCTTATAGAAATCCATCAGTGAGCGCACCGCCTCCCCGCTGAGGTTCATGTAGGTCTGCGGCTTGGCGAGGATCACTTTGCGCCCGCGAATCAGGCCGGTAGCCGCCAGCGCCTTGCGTTCTTTTTTGCCGAACACTAGCCCGAAACGGCGGGCGAGTTCGTCCGCCACCCGGAAGCCGACATTGTGGCGGGTGTCCTCATATTCGCTGCCGGGGTTGCCCAGCCCAACGATCAAATACCAGTCGGTCATGCTATCCTGCGCCTCTCTGCTGCCCATCGGCGGCGAAGTATAGCACGACCCGCCGCTAATGCTGAGTCGAGATTTGACTTGCAAAAACACACTGTATTCCAGCGAAAGGGGATACCATGAGCAAAGACTTCTTGACCGGCTTTGATACCTCGCGGGTTCGTTTATCAGCACAGCGGCGTGGTGCCGGACATCATGACGCTCTCGAAAGGCATATCGGCGCGACCCTCGTCAAAGAGGAAGTCGCGGCCTGACGCGGTTGGAAGCCTAACCCGCAACCTCACCCCGCTGCGCCCTTTCCGTGCGGAGAAGGGACTGAGGGGTGAGGTTCTTTACGCCAATTCGCGGTCTGAATTGAATTGCGTTTCATACAGGTGCGCGTACAGGCCGCCCTGCGCCAGCAGATCGGCATGGGTGCCGTGTTCCACCACCCGCCCGCGATCCAGCACCAGAATCTGATCGGCAGCCAGAATCGTGCTCAAACGGTGGGCGATGACGATGCTGGTGCGCCCTGCCATCACCGTCTTGAGCGCATCCTGAATTAGCGCCTCCGACTGGCTATCGAGGTGGCTGGTGGCTTCGTCCAGCACCAGAATGCGCGGGTTCTTGAGGATGACGCGGGCGAGAGCGATGCGCTGCTTCTCGCCGCCACTCAGCCGGTAGCCGCGTTCGCCCACCACCGTATCGTACCCCGCCGGCATCCCCATGATGAAGTCGTGAATATTGGCGGCGCGGGCGGCGGCCTCCAGTTCGGCCTGTGTCGCATCGGCGCGGGCATAGAGCAGGTTGGTGCGAATCGTGTCGTGGAACAGGTGCGTTTCCTGCGTCACCATGCCAATCTGCGCCGCCAGCGAGTCCAGCGTGATATCGCGCAGGTCGCGCCCGTCCAGCCGGATTTGCCCTTCGGTGGGATCGTACAGGCGCGGAATCAGGTAGGTGAGCGTGGTCTTGCCGGCACCGCTGGGGCCGACCAGCGCGGTCAACTGCCCCGGCTGAATGGTGAACGACACTTCTTCCAGCGCCGTTTCCCGCGCCTGATGGCTGATGGCGGGTTTCTCCGTCTTGCCGCTGGCCGGCTTGCTGCTGCCGGAAAGTGAAGTCATCACATTATCCATACGCCCCGGACGGTTCACCGCCGAAAGCAGGTTTTCCTCTTTGACCTCGTAGCGGAACGAAACATGGTCGAAGATCAGTTCGCCGCGCACCTTATCCACCACCTGCGCGTTCGGGCGGTCAGCGATTTCTAGCGGCAGGTCAACCACTTCAAACACGCGCTCGAAGCTCACCATCGAAGTCGCAAAATCCACCGGCGCATTGGTCAACGCTTGCAGCGGCCCGTATAACTGTGTGAGGTATGAGCCGAAGGCCACAATCGTGCCGACGGTGAACACGCCATCCAGCACTAGATGACCGCCTACCCAGTAAACCAGCGCCGTGCCGACCACGCTCACCATGCCGATGACCACGAAGAAGCGACTGCCCCACACGGCCTGCGCGATGCCCGCGTCGCGCACATCGGCGGCGCGCCCCTCGAACCGCTGCACCTCGTCGTTGCCGCGCCCGAACAGCTTGACCAGCAGCGCCCCGCTGATGTTGAGCGTTTCGTTCATCATGGCGTTCATCTGCGCGTTGTTTTCCATCTGCGTGCGAGCAATGTCACGCAGACGGCCACCCAACCGCCGCGCCGCGATGATAAAGAACGGCAGCACCATAATCCCCAGCACGGTCAACCGCCATTCCATCGTGAGCATGATCGCCAGTGTAGCGATGACCGTGATGATGTTGGTGATGATGTCCACAATCGTCGTGCCGATTGCCCGCTGCGCCCCCACCACATCATTGTTCAGGCGGCTCATCAGTTCGCCGGTTTTGGTGTTGGTGAAGAAGCGGATGGACATCCGCTGCATGTGTTCAAACAGGCTGACGCGCAAATCGTAGATCACGCCTTCGCCAATGTTGGAGTTCACTTTGCGCTGATACACACGGATCAGGCCGGTGAGGACGGGCAGCGCCACCAGCCCCAACGCCAGCACGTTCAAACGCCCCACATCCCCGGTGGGTAGCGCGTTGTCAATCAGGTCGCGGAAGATTAGCGGGTTGAGCAAGCCTAGCGCGGTGGTGACGAGAATCGTCAGCAGCAGCATGATAATCTGCCCCTGATACGGACGGGCATAGCCGAGGACGCGCTTGAGCAGCGCCCGACTGACTTTCTTCTGACGGCCTTCGTCGTCACCCCAGATGTACATTCCCCAACCGCCGCCACCGCCGTGTAGCATAGCTTTCCCCTTGGCCTGTCGTCGAGCCATTCTGTCGTATTGCATGACGTTCAGCATAGCGCAGACCAGTGCGGTTGCCTACTGCACGAAGGGTTAGGGCTTATTGCCCGATGCCGATGTGGATTAGCGGGAAATGCGCCATCTGCGTCAACGGCACCGGAACACAGCCGCCCGGTTGTTGACCACAGGCCAGCGCCAGCGCGAACAGGTCAGGCGTGCCGCTAGTGTCGGCCTGAAAGAGTACGCGGGATGAGTCGGGCGACCAGCGCAACCCTGCCGCCGCGTTCGGCGCTGTTCCTAGCAACAGCGGGTTATGCTGCACACAATCGTCCCCCTCCAAACAGGCGGCAGGCAGCGCATACACGGCCTGCGAACCGCCGCGATCTGACAGGAACGCAATCCACGCGCCATCCGGCGACCACGCCGGGTACAAATCAGTCCCCGGCAGTCCGGTGAGCCGCAACCGTGCGCAGTCCGGCGCACAGACCACGCGCTGCGCGTAAATATCGGCGGGGTCGCCCGTCCCGCCTGCCGTGTACAGCAGCGTCAGGCCGTCAGGCGACCATGCCGGTGAACCATGCCCGCCCTGCTCATGCGTGATCGGCTGTATCTCACCACTGGAAAGTGTGAGGATGGCAATCTCGGTGTGATCGCTGCCAGAGGCGAAGGCCACCTGCGTACCATCCGGCGACCATGCCGGCAGGGCGTTGTAGGCGCGGTTGTCGGTCAGGCGGCGCGTCTGACCGGTGAACACATCCCTCCAGTACAGATCGAAGTTCACATCCCCCCACGCGCTGTAGATCAATGCGCTGCCGTCCGACGCGAGCGCAGGCAGCCCTTCGGTGCGCGTCAGCCGCAGCAAAGGCGCGGCTAACCCCCGCTGTACATCCACCAGATAAATGTCCCCGAACAGATGCCGTTCGCGTTTGAGCGTCGTCCAGTCAGCCTGCGGCAAACCGCGCCCGACCAGTGTGGCAAGCAGCAGCAGCGTCAGCATAACCACGCCAAGCCGCACGGCGGAGGTGAGTAGGATTTTGTTAAGAGTCATTTACGTTTTTTATAATTGGGGTGCAAGGTTATTGCAAGGTTGAGAATATCAAATAAGATGTAACAAACCTGTGACAAACACGATACAATCTAAATTATATCATGCGATCTCATCACCGTCGGCTTTCCGTGTATAATCGTCGTCATCGTTCAGCAACGACTGTTCTGAATATTATTCTGCTAGGCGTGGTTATGGGCATGGCTTACCTGATGCTGGATATGGCGCGAACCCGTCCCACCGTCGGGGTGGCAACGGTTGCGCCGTCGCCTACTGCCATGCGCACCATCATCCATACCCCTTCGCCGCAGCCCACCGTCAGCATGACGCGCACCCCTATCCAGATGCCGCTGACTTCCCTGCTGGAAACCGTGCTAATCGTGCCGACTGCCGGGGTGAACAGCCCGATTGTGGAAGTGTACGTGGGCGATACAAGCTGGGATGTGAGCGATCTGGGCAACCATGTCGGTCATTTGCAGGGAACCGCGTCATGGGATGACCCCCTCGGAAACATCGGATTGGCCGGTCATGTGGAACGCGCCGACGGCACGAAAGGCGTGTTCGCCAATCTGGGCGACGTACAGGTAGGCGATCCGATCATCGTCAAACGCGGCGGTCAGCAGTGGAACTATGTCATCCGCAACCTGAATCGGGTAGACCCGAACGATATCAGCGTTCTTTACCCCGACGATCATAGCCAGATCACGCTCATCACCTGCGATGATTACGACCTGATGAACAACACCTACCGCGAGCGATTGGTGGTTGTGGCTGAACGAGTGACGTAACCTCGATGGATGCGTCGTGGACTCGCCGCCTGTTTAGCCCGTTGTGGACGGTGCCGCCGCTGGTGGATTTCACCGTACAAGCGCCGTTGGCGGATTGCTCGCGCCGCATCGCAGAAGCAGCACGCCCCAGTTTGAACCGCCTGCACCTGCGTAACCTGTTCGCAGATGGCCGCCGCTACTATCTAAACCCCTCGCCGCAGGGGTTCCACATGACCAGCAACAGCAAAATCCCTTGGAGACGCGCCCGCACCACGCAAGCCGCTGTCCTCAGCGCCGAACTGATCCCAACCGGCGACTCCTCCACGCGCATCCGGTTGCACTCCCGCATGAAAGTGTTCTACTTCCTCGATACCTTCATCGTCCCCGGTTTCATGGCCTCGATTCTGGTTTTCGTACCGATCCACCCGCTGCTGATTGCCCTGTTCATCGCGGTGCTGTTCGGCTTATCATGGGTCGGCCACCGTCTGACGGCGGCGCTGCAAGTGGCAGACATGATCTACTTCATCCGCAAGGCGTTGGAAGAAGTGACGCCGGGTGTTTCGGGCGCACTGGGCGCAGGCACGGAGGATGTGGTCAGTCCGGGCGACTTCCGGCAGGCGTGGGAACGGTTTTACAACGAACACCAGAATGAGCGAGAACGTGACGACGACAGCGATTTGGAAGCAGATTAACCACCTCGAAGCCATTTCGATGACCGCGCTCCCCGCACAGCGCACCGCCTATCTGGGCGGGTGGGTGTTACGCTTCTCAGCGGGCTTTACACGGCGCGGCAACGCGGTTCACCCGCTGTACGGAATGCCGGATGATCTGCTCGGCGCGGTTGTGGCCTGCGAAACGCGCTACGCCGCGCATGGCCTCCCTACCATTTTCAAACTCACGCCAGCCGTCCCGCCCGCACTGGAGGCACTACTGCGCGAACGCGGCTATGCGCAAGAAGCCGGTGCGAGTGTGCAGGTTGCATCCGTGCGCGGTGTCACGGCGGTAGAGGGGCTGGAAATCGCACCGGCGCTAACCGAAGAATGGTTGGCAGCCTATTTCCGCCTGAATGAGCGACCGCTGGCCTACCTACCCATCATGCGCGATATGCTCACGCGCATCCCGTGTCCGGCGGGGTTCGCGGCGCTGCGCCATGACGGGCGAATCGCCGCGTTAGGGTTGGGCGTGGCGGATGGCGACCATGTGGGGCTGTTCGACATCGCCACCGACCCGACGCTGCGGCGGCAAGGGTTGGGGCGGCAGCTGGTGCATGGCATCCTGCACTGGGGCGCGGCGGCGGGCGCGGCGCAAGCCTATCTGCAAGTGCTGCCGACCAACACCCCCGCGCTGAATCTCTACGCGCAGTTGGGCTTTGCCGAAGTGTACCCCTACACCTACTTCACCCGCCCCAACGCGCCCCTATAGGCGGCTGAGCGCCTGATCGAAATCTGCGATCAGATCGTCCGTGTCTTCCAGCCCGACCGAAATCCGCACCATCCCCGCCGAAAGCCCCGCCCCCGCCAGTTCATCGGCGGACAGCATGGAATGGCTGGTCAATACGGGAATGCTCACCAGCGTTTCGGCGCTGCCCAGATGCGCAACATTCATACCGATTTTCAACCCGTCGCATAACGTGCGGGCGGCCTGTAGGTCAGCCAGCGCGATGCACATCATCCCGCCAAAGCCGGTCATCTGTTCAGCCGCCACCGCATGTCCGGGCGTGGACGGCAGGCCGGGGTAATACACCGCTTGCACCTTCGGATGATGGGCGAAATGTTCCGCCAACGCCTGTGCGCTGCGGTTATGCTGCTGCATCCGCAGTTCCAGCGTTTTCAGGCTGCGATCCAGCAGGAAAGCATCGTTCGGGCTAAGGATGCCGCCGAACACTTTGCGTGCCCCGAACAGCCCCGCCAGCCGTTCCCGCGACCCCATCACCGCGCCCGCCGTCAGGTCGCTATGACCGCCGAGGTACTTGGTGGCGCTGTGCAGCACCAGATCAACGCCCAAGTCCAGCGGGTTCTGGTTGATGGGTGAAGCGAACGTGTTGTCCTTCACCACCAGCGCCCCGATGCGTTTAGCCGCCGCCACCACCTTGCGGATAGAAAGGCAGTCACAACGCGGGTTGGTGGGCGTTTCAAAATACACCGCCTTCGCCTGTGGCACATGCTTCTCAACCTCGTACAGGTCAGCCTCATCCAGCAGCTTGACGTGAATGCCATAGCGCGGCGCATAGTCGCGCAGGAACGTCACCGTCCCGCCGTACAGCGTCCGACTGGCTGCAATCGTATCGCCCGCCCGCAGCAGCCCCATGAGGGTTGTGGTGATGGCGGTCATCCCGCTGGCGAAGGTCAGCGCGGCTTCAGCATGTTCCAGCGCAGCCAGTTTGGTTTCCACGTTACGCAAGGTGGGGTTGTCGTAACGGGTATAGAAGAACGCCTCGGAACCATAGTCGTTGATCTGCGCGAAACCGTCGCTGTCCGGGGCAGCAAACGCGGCGGTCTGGTAAATCGGGAAGGCAATGGCGCGATCAGGCGCAGGGAACGGGTTGTGAATGGCACGGGTGGCACGGCGCGGCATGGGCATAATCCCTTCAACGACGGTCGCAAATAGCGAATGATAGGCGAATCGGAATTGTAGCAAGGACAGGGCGGGAACCACAAAACCGCCCGGACGAATTGAAACAAAATTCAAACCTTTCTGTAAGGATTACTGACGGATCGCCTTACAGAAACTCGCTCAGACGTTAGGTGTGTGTAGGGATGTCTCTGGTTTACTGAATGAAACGCTCTGTGCCGGAAGAAAGATTCGGTGTAATGAGCAGAAGGATGATAGATCATGGCGTTCCAGATTAAACAACTCAGATGGTACATTCTGATCCCGCTGCTCCTACTGGTGGGATTGAGTACCGTTCATCTGGCGACCGTCAATGCCAACCCCGGCACATTTACGTTCGGCGGGGCGCTTGACGGAACGAATTACCCCAGTTCCGAGTATGAAGATCATGTCGTCCATCTCATTGCGGGCGAACAGGTATCGGCCACCGCCACCTGCAATAACCACGACGACATGGATACCCAGATGTGGGTTTTCTTGCCCAATGGCACCGAATTTATGTATGACGATGAAGGGAACGGTGGATGGCTCTGCGCGGGCATTTATCACGCTTCCGCCGTCAGCTTTAGCGCCCCTCTCACCGGCGATTTTGTGTTTCGCGTTGGAACATGGGATTATCCCGCTGACATGCCCTACACGCTGACCGTTAGCATAGCGGGTAACGATCAGGACGGTGACGGTTTCGCGCCTCCGGCAGATTGCAACATGAATGATGCCACCACCTACCCCGGCGCTCCCGATTCAGTCGGTGATAGCATTGACCAGAACTGCGACGGCGTGGACGGAATCGCCCCGCCGGATGCCGACAACGACACCTATCGCTCGGATGTGGATTGCAACGACAACAACGCCAGTATCAACCCCGGCGCGACGGATATAGCCGGTGATGGCATTGACCAGAACTGCGACGGCGTAGACGGAATCGCCGCGCCAGTGGATGCCGACAATGACACCTACGCGGTCGGTGTGGACTGCAACGACAACGATGCCAGCATCAACCCCGGTGCGACCGAAATCCCTGACGACGGCATAGATCAGGATTGCAGCGGTGCCGATCTGGTCACGCCCCCGCCTGCTGACGTAGATGGCGACACCTACGCGGTCGGTGTGGACTGCAACGACAACGACGCCAGCATCAACCCCGGTGCGACCGAAATCCCTGACGACGGCATAGATCAGGATTGCAGTGGTGCCGATCTGGTCACGCCCCCGGTAGATGCCGACAATGACACCTACGCGGTCGGTGTGGACTGCAACGACAACGATGCCAGTATCAACCCCGGCGCGACCGAAATCCCTGATGACGGTATAGATCAGGATTGCAGCGGCGCCGATCTGGTCACGCCCCCGCCTGCTGATGTAGATGGCGACACCTACGCGGTCGGTGTGGACTGCAACGACAACGATGCCAGCATCAACCCCGGTGCGACCGAAATCCCCGACGACGGCATAGATCAGGATTGCAGTGGTGCCGATCTGGTCACGCCCCCGCCTGCTGATGTAGATGGCGACACCTACGCAGTCGGTGTGGACTGCAACGACAACGATGCCAGCATTCACCCCGGCGCGACGGAAGTTGCCGATGATGGCATAGATCAGGATTGCAGC
>CAIPFY010000111.1 GCA_903864435.1 uncultured Chloroflexota bacterium
AGTTCACCTAGAAAATGTTATGGGACAGTTTGTTGTACAAGACACGGGCATATCCCCTTTAGCCTGTTTAATCCTGTACCGCAGAGTTCGGAACTGGTGAGGTATTCCGAAGTGCCTATATATTTGTCCCTAACGTAGCCTTGCGGCTGATTCGGGTAAGCATTGGGCTGTTAAAAGTCCCCACCTTTAGGTGCGGGGTTGCTTACCGGCCATGTTCCAATTTCTCGCGCAAGGCGCGGGCGGCAGCAGCCGGATCAGGTGCGCCCGTGATGGCGCTGCCTACGACCACCACTTCGGGACGAAAGGCCAGCACAGCGTCTAAGGTTGCCAGTTTGATGCCACCGGCAGCCGCCAGCGGCGCATCGGGTAGCGCCTCGCGCAGCAGCCGCAGCACCGTCAGCGGCGAGTCGTGCTGCTGACGGTCGGTGCCGGTATGCACGCACAGCAGATGCGCCCCCATCGCCAGCAGATGCCTCGCTCGTTCCAGCGGGTTCGCCACTTCGATCAGGTCAATCGCCACCTGCTTGCCGGTTTGACGGGCGGCAGCCAGTGCGCCGCGAATCGTGTCGTCATGCGCCACGCCCATGATCGTCACCCAGTCGCAACCGGCTTCAAAGGCGATATACGCTTCGTATTCGCCTGCGTCCATGATTTTTAAGTCCGCCAGCAGGCTTTGAGAGGGGGCATACGGACGCAGCGCGTGTGCGGCGTGGATGCCTTCGCGGTAGATCAGAGGCGTGCCGATTTCTACGATGTCCACCAGTGAACCGACTGCGGCGAGGATGCGCTGGCTGTCGGCGAGTGTGCCATCCAGCGCCAGTTGTAAGCGTGCCATAACAACGACCTTATGCGGGTTGTGTGTCGGGGTGGGGGAGCGCCCCCGCGTCGCAGATCGCCCACCATGCCACTATTAAGGATACCACGATCATTCCGGTCAGCATGATTCCAACCGCAGCCAAGCCGTACAGGGCGGTCGAATGGTTGTCTAGCGTGAAAAGGGTGAGGGGTTGTACCAATTGAAACAGCGGTGCGGAACCCCCGTCGGTCATCGCCATCGGCGGGTAGCGCATCACCCGCCACGATAATGACCATCCCACTTCATAGGTGGTGAAGGCCGCGAACAGCAGTACCGGCGCGAATCGGAAGCCGAGGCCGACTACCAGCGCTGTCCAACCGCGCCGCATCAGGGCGCTGGACGCCAACCCTATCGCGGTGCAGCACAGGATTTCCAGCGCGGTGAGCGCCAGCGTTCCCACTACGGCGATGCCTGCTGCCGAAGGAATCCAGCCGATGACCGTGAAGCCGCTGTAGAACTGAGCGCGGCTCGTGCCAGCATGGGCGATGATATACCATGCGTAACGGTTGAGAGAGGCCATCATAAAGATGGGCAGCATGAACAGCCGCAGCGTGGCGAGTCCGACCATCCAAGGGGCGACCTGTCGCAGTACCGCGAACCACTTGCCGAGCAAAATCTGGCGGGCGCTGATTCCGGTGAGTACCAGCGTATCCCACGTCTGACTCATGTGTTCGCGGCTGATGACGTTCGCGCCCGCCGCGATACAGCGCACCACGACCAGCCCTTGCGCGAACCAGACGGTAGCGACCACAAATTCACGGGCGGCGCTGTCCACGCGCAGCAGCGTGAGCGCGATCACACTCAGCACCACCAGCAGGTCGCCGGCCCCAGAATAGACCAGCGGCGCATGACAGACGGGGTGCTGCGCTGCTGGTAGCGCCTTTCAAGCCATTCGATAGGGTTTGTGCTGGCAGACAAAACCGATGTCACAAAATGTCTCCGGTGCGGGGATGAACAGCCCCACCGCATAGCGAACGGGTGGGGCTGTTCATCCCCGCACAGGAGACATTTTGTGACATCGGTTTTGCCTGCCAGCACAAACCCTATCGAATGGCTTG
>CAIPFY010000112.1 GCA_903864435.1 uncultured Chloroflexota bacterium
AAACCGGGGTAAACGCTTCGGCGCTGTCCAGTTCGGCGATCAGCACCCAGCTTGACCCTTCGATTCCCGACCAACTTCCCAGCACGCCGATACCGTTGTAATCGGCATATTCGCCGGTTCCGGTTGTGGCACCTGTTTCAAACTGCTGTATCGCGTAGGTTTCAACCGGTCGGTCGAAGGCCGCGCCGGTTTGGCGGGTCACTGTCCGCATCAGGTGGTCGGTTTCGTCCACCAGATAGGTTTCGCCGGTTTCGCCCAGACCGGTATAGTCAGTCATGATAGTGTTGATCGTATCCAGATTGTTGCGCGTGGCGATCACGCCGATGACCGAACCATCCGGCGCAACCACCGGCGTAACCACCACGAAAATGCGCGTCACACCGTCCACGCTCAGGGTGATGTCGCCAATCAATGTTCCCTTCAAACCAGCCTCAAAATCAATGTTCTCAATCTGGCGGACGGACGTGCCTTCTTTGACGAGATCGTTGTTGGTGGAAACCACGATGAGGCCATCATGGTCAATCAGGAACACTTCATCAATGCGTGCATAAACTTCTTTGAAAGCGTTCAACGCCGCCAGCGCCGAGTTATACGCCTGCCGGTAAAGGTCTTGTTTTTCGGCGTTGGATCGGGCATCCGAAATGACCTGAATGCCGAGATTGTCCGCACCTTGACTGCCCCGGATACCGGACAGTATAGCCATCGTTTGCGCCCCACGCCCTGTATCTTGCAACCATGCCGCCAACCGCGCTGATTTCGCATTAGCCACCCCGGTCAGGGTGTTGGTGATGCTGTCTCGCAGCGCGGTGTTGGCGCTGCTAAAAGACACAACGCCAACGATGATGAGGGGAATCACGCCCAGAGCGAGAAACCAGACGATCAATTGGCCTTGAATAGTGCGGTGCAAAGGAAGATTCCGTTGTGTGTGCGCAGATTGCATGATGTGCCTCGCTTCAACCAGCTAGTCCCACTGTGAAATCAGGTCGGGATGGGCCTCGCTTCGCTTTGCCTTTTTCCTATTCGGAGAAAGGGGGAGTGGGTGTGGGGTAGACCATCATCAACCATGAACGACCAGTCCGTATGATTAACTGAAAGTTCATAATACTCATGATAACATTGCATGCCTCTACGAATCGTAAAGGATTCGAGTTTTGCTTAGATTTTTCTACAGCTTCCACGCCTGACTCGTCGTGTTCCCTGCATAAAAACAGGACATGGAAATCCATGCCCTGTTTTTGTGCTATTGTTTTTTCAGCGCCCCGCCGCTGTTGACGGGACAACGTTCCCGCGTTTGCTAGATGGTGTAGCCTTTCACCGCATGCTCCAGCCGCTTCGCCATCTCGCCCAACTCGCGGATGCTTATCTCGGTCTGGCGGGTGCTGGCGGCGGTTTGTGTGGCCGCCTGCTTGATCTGGGTCATGGCAGTCACCAGTTGATTCATGCCCACGCTCTGCTGGTTGGTGCTGGCCGCGATCTGCGAAGCCGCCTGCGCGGTTTCCTCGATAGTTCCCGCCAGATTGCGGATGACCTGCCCGGCGTTTTCTGCCATCTTCATGCCGCTTTCGGCTTCCTTGCTACCTTCTTCCGTCACCATCACGGCGCTGTTGGTCGCCTGCTGGATTTCGCTCAGGATTTGCCGCACACGGCTGGTCGCCTCGCGGGATTGTTCCGCCAGTTGGCGCACTTCCATCGCCACCACCGCGAACCCCTTGCCTTCTTCGCCAGCGCGGGCG
>CAIPFY010000113.1 GCA_903864435.1 uncultured Chloroflexota bacterium
ATCTGGGCGCAAAGCATACGTGGAGCGCCAGCCAACTGACCGAACAGGGGACGTGCGGCTTCCGCTTCTTCGCCAAGCGCCTACTGGGGCTGGAAGCGTGGAAAGACCCCGAAATCGGCATGGACATCCTTCAGATGGGCAGCATCTACCATGCCATCCTCGAACACACCTACAAAGCCATCCAGCAGAACGGTTGGACGATCAGCCCGGAACACACCGAGGCGGCTATCGAGTTGATGCGCGAGAAGGCACAGGCCATCTTCGCCAACGCACCAGAGAAATACCAGTTCCGGTCTTCCGCCCTGTGGACACAAGAACAGCAGAACATGCTGAACAAGCTGGAGGCGTTCATCACCGCAGACTTTACGTCTGATAAACTCCCTGCGCCCCGTGTGCCGCTGCTGCTGGAAGCCAAAATTGAGAATTTCACGCTGGACTTGCCCGAAATCGGCGGCATTCGCATCTTCGGTTACATTGACCGCATCGATTCGGACGGCAACCAAGCCATTGTGATGGACTACAAATCCGGCAGCAGCGCACCGGACAAAAAAGAAATCGAGCGCGGACGCAACTTCCAGATGATTGTGTACCTGTATGCTGGCGAAACACTGCTGCGGAAAGAAAATCATCCGCATACAGACATTTCCGGCATCTTCTGGACTCTGAATGACTCCAAAAACACTAAACCTATCCTCAAAGACGATCAGAAGTTGATGGATACCGCGCTAGGACATCTCTCGCAGCAAATCGCGGCCTCCCGTGAGGGAAACTTCAGCGCCGAGGCGAACGGGCTGGACGACGGCAAGTGCTACAAATACTGCGACTTCGCCCGCATGTGCCGCGTCAGCATCATGCGCCGCCCTGCTAAGGATAGCCAATAATCATGACCAAACTCACACCCGATCAAATCAATGCCATCGAAACCGACGACAAGAACCTGATCGTGACGGCGGGCGCGGGTTCGGGCAAGACCTTCGTGCTGGTTGAACGCTTCCTCCGCTTGCTCGAAAAGAATCCCGGTTGGTCGCTGAATGCGCTGGTCGCCATCACCTTCACCCGCAAGGCCGCGCAGGAAATGCGTGACCGTGTGCGAAAGCGCATGGAGGAAAAACTGGCAGACCCGGCGGCGAAAGATCGCCTGTTGTGGGAAACGCGCATCGCCGCCATGAGCAGCGCCCGCATCGGCACGATTCACGGCCTCTGCGCCGACATCCTCCGTGCCAACGCTGCCCAAGCCGGCATTGACCCGCGCTTCGGCCTGCTGGACGAAACGCAGGCCGAAGTCATCAAGGCCGATGTGGTGCAGGCCGTGTTGAACGCCGCCGTCAACGATCCCGACCTCGCCCCGCTGTTCGCGCACAAAGCGGATGCCATCACCAAAACGCTCACCAAGCACTTGAGTACGAAGTTCAAGCAAATCCCCCCTGCCGGAGAAGACCACCCGCCAATCATCCCGCAGGATATATGGAAAGATACGATTGCCCAGCTTCGGGAAAATCCACATTTTCAGGCCATTTTCACATGGCAACCCTCTCAAGGTTGGCCGCCTGACACAGACAAACTCATGCAAGTTTGGATAGAAACAAAATCTCTCTTGAGTGTGATCGCTGATACTCACAGCACTCTAGACAACGTGTTCAATACGCTTATACAGATTGTGAATATCAAACCGGGAACAAAAGGAGTCAAAGACGATTGGGGTGGCGCAGATATAAAGAAAGAATCTCACGAAAAGCTGAAACAAGCACTCGAAGCCTGTGAGATTTCGTTAAACGCCTTTGTCAGCGCCCGATGGCTGAAACTGCTGCACATGGCGCAGGAGGATTACAGGCAAGCCAAGCGCCAGCAAACCCCGATGGTGCTGGACTTCGATGACCTCGAAACCCTCACGGCGGCGCTGCTGGAACAGCACGAAACCGTGCGCCTGCGTTACCGCACGTCCGAGTTCAAGCACGTCATGGTGGACGAGTTTCAGGATACGAATAAAACCCAATGGGACATCATTCAGGGGATTGCCGACATCGAGCGCGGCGGCAGCCTGTTCGTGGTGGGCGACCCCAAACAATCCATCTACCAGTTTCGCGGTGCAGATGTGAGCGTGTTTGAGGAAGTGCGGGAAACCATCGTCAAAGCCGGTGGCGACAGTATCGCTCTCACGAAATCCTTCCGCACCCATCAACATCTGCTGAAAATCACCAACCACCTGTTCGACAAAATACTCACCAAAGACGCGGATGATGAAGCCGTCCGCCGCTTTCAGATCGTGTTTGGCGAACCGATGCAGGCCGACCGCGCTGCCCCCTCTAACCAGCGCGAGTTCCTGCAAATCCGCATGGTTCCCGCACCTGCTGGGGACGAGGACGATGAGCGCGTCGAGCAGGAAGCCGCCCTGATCGCGCAACATATTCGAGAAACGGTGGCGGGCAAGCTGCCCATCTATGACCGTCACGAAGGCTCACCCCGTCAGATGAATTATGGCGACATCGCCATCCTATTTCAGGCCGGCACGAACATGCCCACCTATGAGGCGGCGCTGGCTAACCTGAGCATCCCGTTCATCACCGTCAGCGGACGCGGCTACTATGACCGTCAGGAAGTGTGGGATCTGCTGCACCTGCTCACGGCGCTGCACAACCCGGATGATAATCTGGCGCTGGCGGCGGCGCTGCGTTCGCCGTTGTTCATGCTCAGCGACAATGCGCTGCTGGCGTTGCGCGGGATGCCCAAACGCGGTGAACCCCGGCCTTCGTTGTGGTCGCGCCTGATGAACGCGCCCGATGACGACCTCCCGCCGGATGACCTGTCGGCCTTCCGCTTCGCCCGCGACTGCCTGCGCGACCTCGCCCGCCGCGCCGGACGAATGCGAATCGCGGAAGTGCTGCGCGAGGCGCTTGACCGCACTGGCTACCTCGCCACGCTGGTCGGCCTGCCGGATGGACAGCGACGGCGCATGAACGCCGAAAAACTGGTCAGCCTTGCGGAAGATGGGCGCTACCTCGCACTCAGCGACTTCACCGCCACCATCACCGACCTGAGTGACCGCGAAACCCGCGAAAGTCAGGCGCTCATCGGCAACACGGAAGCCGTCAAGCTGATGACCGTTCACGCCAGCAAAGGGCTAGAGTTTCCGATGGTGGTACTGGCAGACATCCAATATTCCTGGAATAACCGGGGTGACGACCTGATTCTGATGAATGATAGCGACCTGCTCATCAGCAAAGTACTGGATGACAAACGAGAAACAAGTCTATTCAAGCTACAGAGTAAGATTGAATCTGCCCGTGAAGAAGCTGAAAAACGCCGCAAATTCTACGTAGCAGCCACCCGCGCTCAAGATTATCTCGTCATGACTTCTAAAATTCCCGGAAATGGGATCCGAGACGAATCATGGCTAGGCAAGTTGAGAACCGTTTTCGGCTTCGATCAGAAAGAATTGCAAAAGGGATACCAGCAATCCTACACCATCAACGACCAACCGGTGCGCCTCACGGTGGAGGACATCACCCCGCCAGAGCCAGCCCCCGCCACCGATTCCGCATGGCAGTCGGATGCCATCGTCACCGGACAACCGTTAGCAGGTGAAGCTGCTGCGCCGCCCCTCACGCAGCCCGTGCGCGTGAATCGTGCCGCCCTCACCCGCCACCTGACCGCCACGCAGATCGCGCACCTCGGCAGCAGCGCGGCGGGCAGCGCCTACCATCGGCAGGCACTCCGGCGCAGTCTAGGGCAGGATGTCCCCGGTCACATCGAGCAGGTCAGCCGCTACAGCGCCGATCCGGTACAGAAGCGCATCATCGGCGAGATGGTGCATCGTGTCCTCAGCCAGCCAGCCCTGCCGGAAGGCAACGCACTGGAAACCATGCTCCAGAACTACGCATGGCAACTGGGCATCCTCGAAGAAAGGCTGCGCGACAATGCCGTTGAGCAGGCCAAGCACGATCTCGACAAGTTCAAAACCAGCGAGATATACAAAGAAATAGGCCTCGCACCCGAAATCTACCGCGAACTGCCCTTCATCTTCCGCACCGACAAGCGCATCTTGCACGGCGTTCTAGATGTGCTGTTCCAGCGCGAAGATGGC
>CAIPFY010000114.1 GCA_903864435.1 uncultured Chloroflexota bacterium
CCCCCCTGCATTCGCATCAGGGCGAGGGACTTCAAAATCGTGTAACCCTCTTTCCCCCCTTCGCCATGAGGGAGTAAGGGGACGGGGGATGAGGGTGACTGCCCCACACTCTGAGTAACAGCCGATTTCAACAGCGGAGGAGTCATGGCAGAACGACCGATTGGGGTACTGGTGGCGGCGCTAGGCACGCCTGAAGCGCCGACTACCGCAGCCGTGCGCCCCTATTTGCGCGAATTTCTGTCCGACCGGCGCGTGGTGGATATGAACCCGTTCCTGTGGCAGATCATCCTGCGGCTGTTCGTGCTGCCGCGCCGCCCCGCCCGATCCGCCGCGCTGTACCGGCGCATCTGGACGCCGGAAGGATCGCCCTTAATGGTGCATTCGCGGGCGCAGGTGGCCGGTCTGCAAACGCGGTTGGGAGAAGGCTTCCGCGTGGTGCTAGGGATGCGCTACGGACAACCGAGCATCCAATCTGCGCTGCAAACCCTGACCGCCGAAGGCCTTGACCGCATCCTGATTTTCTCGATGTTCCCGCAGTTTTCCTCAGCCACTACCGCCTCGATTGATGATGCAGTCAGCCGCGCCGCGCTAGGGAGGCGGTGTCCGCTGTTTTACGAACGCACGCGCTATGTGCCTACGCTGCGCTATGTGCCGCCTTATTATGACCACCCCGCCTATCTGGATGCGCTGCGCGTCCTGCTGGAAGAACAACGCGCACAGGCCGATTTTGATGCCGATCATATCCTGTTCTCGTTTCACGGCATTCCGCAGCGTTTCGCCACCGAAGGCGACCCGTACCCCGACCAGTGCAAAATCACGGCGCACAAGCTGGCGGCGGCGCTGGGGCTGGGCGCAGAGGACTGGAGCCTGTCGTTTCAATCGCAGTTCGGGCGCGAAGCATGGCTGCAACCCTATACCGTGTCGGCGCTGGAACGCAGCGCGGCGCAGCGCAAGCGACTGCTGGTGGCCTGTCCGGGCTTCACAACCGATTGTCTGGAAACGCTGGATGAGATCGGGCATGAGGGGGCAGAACTGTTTCACGCCGCCGGGGGCGAACACTATCACACCGCGCCCTGTTTGAACGCGCACCCGCGCTGGTTGGACGCGATGGCGCAAATCGTCCACGAGGAAACGTCCGGTTGGCGACACACTGGCGCGGCGAGCCTTTAGCGCCCCCCGCACGGTTCATCCGGCGGCGGGCGTGTGTTCCATCACCGTTTTGACCACCGTTTCAACGCTCATGTGGGTGGAATCCACAACCTGCCAGCCCGCCCCGGCTAACTGCGCGACAACCGGATTCAACATTTGGTACACCAAGCGGATGCCCTCATCAATATAGGTGCGGTCGGGGCTATCGCCGGAACGTTTGAGGTTGCGCCGGTGGGCTTCTTCCTGCTCAGGGTACAGGATGACGCGGTGCAGATGGGGATGATCGAGCAACGTCTGGTAATCCGAATCGTGATTCGCATCCCAGAAGTCATCCAGCACCACCGCATAGCCGGCCTGCTGATAGGCCAGCGCCATGTGCGCCACGCTGGTGCGGGCAAGGCTGATTTGCCGGGTGAGTTCGTCGCTCCAGTGCGCGCCGGGCAGCGCCAACCCGGACACAACCATGTGGCGTATATCATCCACCGGAATGTAGATGCTTTTGGGGAAGCGGGTCGCCAGAAAACGGGCGGTTGTGCTTTTGCCGACAGCAGGTGCGCCAACAAGAATGTAAATCGGGTTCATAAGGCTCCCTGTTTCGTTTGCATTGCTCTACAACCGACCGGCGGTGAAGGCGGTTATTCCCCCGGCAGCTTGCCCCCCTGTTCGAGCGGGTCTTCCAGAAAGTAGATGTACATCCGCAGTTGCCCCAAGCGCACTTCGTTGGCGTTCTTGACCGGGGTAAGCACACGCGGCTTGACGGGTTCGCCATCAATAAATGTGCCGTTCACACTGTCACAATCTTCCACCCACAATTTGCCATCTTTGAAATGCAGCTGCATGTGCATACGGGAAACACCTGCGTTGGCGGCTTCGTAGCGCGTGAGATCAATGTGCGACTTCAGGCTGCCCGTCCCCGCTGCTCGCCCGAACGATACCGCGTTCTGTATCGTGAGGACGATGGGCGAATCGCTGTAGCCGGCCACAAACAGCACCGCCGCGTTCTTGCGCGTTTCGGGCGGGACAGCCGTCAATGGCGCGGTGCCGACGAGATGCTTGGTGTACATGCCGGATTTGCCGCTTTCATGCTGGCTAATCAGGGACGACACCACATGCCGCAGTTCGCGGGCGCTGATGGGCTTGTTCAGCAAAATATCCACCCCGGCCTGCATCACCTCGGCGGCGTCCACTGGCTTATCGTTGGTGTGGGTGACGATGACCGGCATGGCGTTCTGAAGCACATCACGGCGCACGTAACGGCAAAACTCCAGCCCACTCATATCCGGCAGGTTCATATCCACCAGCACCGCCGCCGGACGACGCTGGTTATAACTGCGGATCGCGCCGACGACTTCATGGCTGACCTTCGTGGCATAACCAGCTTTCTCGATGACGCTGGCTAAGATGCCGGCCACATCGGGATCGTTGTGAACCACCAGCACCAGCTGACCTTTGCCGGACTGCATTTGATCTTGCAGTTGCAGGCTGGGCTGCTTGTGAATGTCGCCACCGTGTACAGGCGAAATCACAATCGAGATATCCAACCGCAGTTTGCCTAGAATCAACTGATCGTGGTTGACAAGGCGGTGTGGTTCGTTGGGCTTCAGCCGGACGCCGTTGAGGAACGTTCCGTTGTTGCTCTGCAAATCCAGCACGCTCAGGCGTTCGCCTTCGGGCATGATGGCGATATGCTGACGCGAAACGCCCATCCCTTCGGCATCATAGCTGGTCAAATCCACATCGGGGCGCTTGGTCGCATCCCCCTGTACCACTCGCCCCACTGTGAGCCGGTCTTCGATTCGTAATTTGATCGGGGCAGACGTTTGAGGCGTATATAATTCGATCAACCACGGTGCCGCTGGTTTATCCTTCAGAACCATTCCATAATTCCTTGCAACGTTTGATTAATTGTATTGTATTCAAAATGCAACGTAGCGAAAGTAAATGATTGCAAATATGTCGCAACTTTCGCACGAATGGCATCGGTGCGCCATCGTTCGTTCTTTTGGCAGCGCCCATTGCCTGTGCGTCCGTGTGTATTCGGAAATGGGGGCGGGCAGATGTTCAAAACCCTCACCCTTTATCCCTCTCCCTCATGGCGAGGGACTTAAGAATCATGTAATCTTTTTACTCCCCTTCGCTCTGAGGGAGAAGGGGCAGGGGATGAGGGTGATTGCCCCAAAATCCGAATGTGCCTGTGCGTCCATCTTACTTGCTGGTCTGGCTGACCGTATGTATCCTAAACAGTAAAATTGATACGGTGATTTTTAAGGGTATCCAACTGCGCGAGCAGACGTTGCCGCGTGGTTTTTATGAACAACGTTACGAGAAGCGCATCACAGAGCGCAGATCAGGGGCAAAAGCACGTGGTCAGCATAGGCATTCCCAAAGAGATCAGAGACAACGAGTTTCGCGTGGCGCTCCCTCCGAACGGGGTGCGCGAGTTGATCCGGCATGGGCATAAGGTGGTGGTGGAGACGGGCGCGGGGTCGGGCAGCGCCTTCAGCGACGATGAGTATGTGAAAGCTGGTGCCAAAATCGCCCACAGCGCCGAAGAAGCGTGGGGGCGGGCGGAAGTGGTGCTGAAGGTCAAAGACCCGCAACCGCAGGAACAGGCTTTCTTGCGGCCTAATCTGGTGCTGTTTGCCTACCTGCATCTGGCCGCCGACGAAAAGCTGACCCACGCCCTGCTCAACAGCGGCGTGACGGCAATGGCTTACGAAACCGTCGAAGATGGAGCCGGACGGTTGCCACTGCTTCAGCCCATGAGCGAAGTGGCCGGACGCATGGCGACTCAGTTGGCGGCGCAGTATCTCGAAAAACCCGCTGGCGGGCGCGGCATCCTGATGGGCGGCATCCCCGGCGTGAAACCGGCGAATGTGGTCATCCTCGGCGCGGGAACGGTGGGCACGCATGCCGCCATGATCGCGCTAGGCATGGGCGCACGGGTGACGCTGCTGGATGTGAATATGGATCGGCTGCGCTATCTGGATGAAACCATGTCGTATCGCGGTCATTTAACCACGCTGGCCTCCAACGAAACCAACATCGCGGACGCCATCAGCACGGCGGATGCGGTCATCGGCGCGGTGCTGGTGACGGGACGACGAGCGCCGCGCCTCATCACCCGCGAAATGCTGTCGCTCATGCCCAAGAACAGCGTCATCGTGGATGTGGCAGTAGATCAAGGCGGCTGTGTGGAAACCACGCACCCCACGACCCATAGCAACCCCACCTATTTTGTTGACGGCGTGCTGCACTACGGCGTGGCGAACATGCCGGGGGCAGTGCCGCGCACGTCCAGCTTCGGGCTGGCGAACGCCACGCTGCGCTACATCTTGAAGGTGGCGGATGTGGGGCTGGAAGCGGCGCTGGCGGAAGACGCGGGCTTTGCAAAAGGGTTGGTGGTATCCGGCGGGCAGGTGAAGCACCCGGCAATCGCTGAAACCTTCGGCCTGCCGCTGGGGTAGTGAATGGGCGCGGGGATGAACCGCGCCCGTCTGCCTGTATCTACAACGCATCCCCCAACACAAGCGGAAGGCTGTGCCGGGGATGCGCTCCGAATTTAGTCTAGTTCGATGTCGTTGCACGACACCGGATCAGGCGGATAAGCGACATCATCCGTACCGGCGGTTCGATGCAGCGTTAGTACGAATACCACGAGTGCGTTTCGGCGCTGGGCAGGCAGATTTCGTAGATCACGTTGTAAATCTTGCCTTCCCCATCACGCGGCGCCACGCCCTGATACTCGCCCGTCGTCAGCCGCCACAGTTGGAAGCCCCACTTTTCCTTGATAATCGTGTTGACTTCGGGGATGCCCACCGCGTCAATTTCTTCCTGCGACACGTTAAAGACGATGTAGCCCTCGCCTTCCGAATTGATGCCGTAGAAGTGCGGCAGACCAGCGGGGCAGTAGATCGCCATCGGCGCAGCCAGATCAAAGCTGTTGTTGCGGTCATCATAGATACCCGCAACGCCTAAGTTGTGAAGGCTTCCGCCCGAACCGCAGAAGTAGAACGGTTCAGCCGCCAGTGGCAGCGGCGAAATCGAACTGCCATTGTCGTCCAGACCACGATCCGGCGAAACATAGTAGCCTTCGGCAACACAGGCGAACGCGCCGCTTCGGAAAGCCGATTCGCAGGAAGCGTCATCGGGGTTGGTATAGCAGATGTCGTTATAGGCGTTGTCGAAAACCGTCAGTGTGAACGGATAGCTAAGCGGATCCACACTACTACTGGTATCGCTCCAGTCGGAGTGGTGGATTGTGGAGTTAGTCGTGAGACAATCATCATCCACATCAAATACACGTCCGTAGGCATCCCACCACACGTAGATGATTGCATCGCAGTTACCAACGGTATTATCGGATGTATCTATTGCGGACACGGTGAGCGCGCCTCCACCATAGCCGTCTGTACCCGACATCACGAGCGAACCGCCGCCCGCTGCCAGCGCGATGGCGCTAATTCCGGTAGCGACTATGAGAACGATGACCAGCGCAAACAGTGCTTTTCGTTGATTCAACATGATCTGACCTTTCCTGCTCAGGGGCGAGAGCTATGTATTTATGGGTTAGTGCTCGCCACATACGGTAGAATCGCCCCGGGATTTGTTACCGTTATGTGGCAGACTTTCCGTGTCCTGTCACGAACCGCCGACTGACTTTGCCCCGGCAGGGCGAAAGCGACTTCGCCCTGACGTTCAGATCGCACACCCCATATCACTATGGGAGAATAAACAGGATGTCCGCACACGGGATATTGAGGTATCCGGGTAAAGCACCAAACAGCTGACTCACACCATCAATATAGGTGATGACACCCTGAACTTGCCCGCTTTGGTAAAAGAATTGCACATTGTCGCCTACCTTCGCGCCAGAGCCGTTACAGATGTCAGGTAAGGGAGGAGGGAAGGTGCCGCCACCACTACTCGCAGATTCTTCCGCCACTGGCTGCGGAACCGGGCTGTAGCTGCCATCAGCCTTCGGCGCGAAGCCATACGGTTTGGATTCCTTGCCTTCGCTTTCAAAAGCGTTGATTTGCAGCGAACACACCGGATCGGCGTTCGGGCCGTCGTATACCGCTGACAGCGTGAA
Organism: uncultured Chloroflexota bacterium; assembly: GCA_903864435.1. Classification (GTDB taxonomy): domain Bacteria; phylum Chloroflexota; class Anaerolineae; order Aggregatilineales; family Phototrophicaceae; genus CFX2. The sequence continues at coordinate 6,242 of CAIPFY010000114.1, forward strand.
TGGGCCGAACGTGCCCTGAATCGTGCCGATGATGACGTTATGCGCTTCCGCCGCACAGGTCGCCAATGCGCCTTGAATATCCGCCTGCGGGAACTCGCCTAGCAGCACCGGAACCGACCCGTTCGCCGGACGGTTGCTGTTCAACAGCCAGCAACCGCGTGCGCTGCTGCAAAACAGGCTGTCCCCGCCCAGATAGCCATTGGCCGGCAGATTGATCTGTGCCGAAACCGTCCCCACCAGCATGAACAGCGCCACCACCACTACCAGAACCCGACTCATCTTTCCGAACATGATTGAACCTCCGTGATTGTTTGATTTTGTGTGAAACTTCAGTACGGACTCGTTCCTATGCTTGATGGATAAGCTAGAGGACTTTGATGATCAACGAACATGAAATGCCATAATACTTAGAACTGGTGTTGATGTCGGTGCCGTCAAAATAGACACCCGAGTTGGTGAATTGAAAGTTGGTGATCGATATGGTAGGAAACGGCCCAAGAAGCACAACCGTGTCACCGATATCTGCGCCGTTGCAAACTCCGATGTGAGCCGGTGCGGCAGGCTGTTCCGCCACCGGCTGCGGAACTGGGCTGTAGCTGCCATCAGCCTTCGGCGCGAAGCCATACGGTTTGGATTCCTTGCCTTCGCTTTCAAAAGCGTTGATTTGCAGCGAACACACCGGATCAGCGTTCGGGCCATCGTATACCGCCGACAGCGTGAACGGGCCGAACGTGCCCTGAATCGTGCCGATGATGACGTTATGCGCTTCCGCCGCGCAGGTCGCCAATGCGCCTTGAATATCCGCCTGCGGGAACTCGCCTAGCAGCACCGGAACCGACCCGTTCGCCGGACGGTTGCTGTTCAACAGCCAGCA
>CAIPFY010000115.1 GCA_903864435.1 uncultured Chloroflexota bacterium
CCTAATCGTGGGGGTATCTCGCGCCGTTTTTTGATGATAAAAATCGAACCTCGCGTATGGGGCTTATGGCTGCTGGCGGGTGCGCTGCTGGTCATCTTTTACCGGCTGCTGCTAGGCGAAACCTTCTTCTGGGGGCTGCCCGCCATGCAGTTCTATCCATGGCGAGACTATGCCTTCGACCTGATTCGCGCCGGACAAATTCCCCTGTGGAACAGTTATAACGGCGCGGGCGCACCCTTACTCGCCAATTACCAGTCGGCGCTGTTGTACCCCTTCAACTGGCCCGGCCTGTTCCTGCCACTGGCATGGTGGATGAGTGTCACTTCCGTGCTGCACCTGTTCATCGGCGGCGCGGGGGTGTGGTTGCTAGGCAAGCGGATGGGCATGAGTCCGCTAGGGCAGAACATCAGCGCCCTATCGTTCGGCCTGACGGGGTATCTGGTCGCTCGCGCCTTCAGCTACCCCACCGTAACCGCCGCCGTCTGGTTGCCGTTGATGCTGTGGGCAGCACAGGGCATCCTGACGAATGGCCGCCGCCGCGATACGGCTTGGTTGGCAACCTTCACCGGCCTGCAACTTCTGGCGGGGCACGCCCAATCCACATGGTATAGCCTACTGCTGACCGCCGCCTTCTGCGGCTGGTGGGCGATCACCCACCGCCCGTTGAACAAGCAGCGGTTGGCGCTGGTCATCGTGGCGCTTGCGCTAGGGGGCGGAATTGCCGCTGCACAGCTTATCCCGACCGCTGAACTCCTCAACCAATCGCAGCGTTCCGGCGGCGTGGATTTTGAATTCGCCATGAATTTCAGCTACGACCTGCCGCGCACCCTGAATCTCCTCGCGCCCAATGTGTTTGGAACCCCTGCCGATGGGAGTTACCTTGCCAAAGGCGCGTTCTTCGAGGATGCGGTCTACATCGGGTTCATCCCGCTGATTTCCGCGCTGACCGCCCTGCTCACATGGGCATGGGGCAAACTGCGGCGCAAACAACGTCCGCCGATTTTCGCCACCGTCCCCTTCTGGTTGCTCACGCTGGTGATCGCCTATGTGCTGGCGTTGGGCGACAACTCGCCCATCTTCCCGTTCCTGTACCGCACCATCCCCACCTTCAGCCTGTTTCAAGCGCCGGTACGCTGGCATCTGTGGAGTGTGCTGGCGTTGAGCGTGCTGGCAGGAATAGGCGTGAGCGCATGGGGACGCGGTTACTGGCTGCTGTTCGGAACGCGCTTGGCGATTGCCGCGAGTCTGGGCGCGGTGGTGCTGGCAACAGTCGGCTCCCGGTTTCTGCCGCCGGAAGTGGCACAAACCGCAGGATTCAGCGTCATCACCCGCAGCGTGATTTCGCTGGGCATTCTGGGGGCGCTGGCCGGACTGCTCACGCTGCGACAGCCGGAAAACACCGGTAGCCGCTGGTATGCAGGATGGATGCTGGCGGTGCTGCTGGTCGTCAGCGGGGATTTAGTCGCTGCTGCCAGCGGGTTAAACCCGACAGTGAGCGCGGATTTTTATACCCGCCGCACCCCGCCCACCCTTGTCCAGCGCCCGTACTGGCCTGAAAAGATCGAAAAAGCGGTCAGCTTCGAGCAATATTTGCCCTTCGAGGATTATCCCGCAGCGCAACGACAGGCCGAAGCCTTTCGCTCCAGCGGGTTAGCCAACCTGAACCTGATAGATCGGTACGCGGTGCTGAATAACTTCGACCCGCTGCAAGTGGGCGGCATGGCGGACTATCTGCAATTCCTCGAAGCCCACCCGGAACAACAGGCCACGCTCCTACGCGCTGCCGGATCAGGCGGTGTGTATGGCGAAGATGGCGTCGTGAAGCCGCTGCCGCAGCCTTCCCCCCGCGCGTGGTGGGTTTCCAGCGCGTGCTGGTTAGCCGACTCCGCCACGCTGGAAACGGCTATGCTGAACCCCGCGTGGAACCCCGAACAGCAGGTTCTTTTGCGCGGCAGCGGCGACTGCCCCTCGCCCTCGGAAGTAGCATCCGTTCCGGCTGTGGTGCAAGACCAGCCCAACGCCACACAGGTCGAATTGAACGCGCCAGCGGACGGCTGGCTGGTGCTGGCGGACACGTTCTACCCCGGTTGGGTTGCCCGCATCGGCGATCAGGCCGTGACTGTCGAACGTGCCAACGGTGCATTTCGCGCCATCGCGGTGACGGCGGGAGCGCAAACAATCCACTTTGACTATCGCCCACAGTGGCCGCTACCGGGCATCGTGATCTCCATCCTATCTGTGCTGGTTCTGCTGGTTCTATTTCGTTCGCGGAATCCCGATAATATCTAACCTATGATTTTCAAACCGTCGCCCGAACACCACGCCCCTCAACTTCGCATCTCCGAACGCCGCTTGATGCTCATGGCGGGCGATGTGCTGGCGGTCGCAATGGCTGTGCTGGTTGCCCTTATCGTGTGGTCAGCCGCCGCCCGCGAACCGTTTGATCTGGTGTTCGTGTGGCCTCGTAGCCACTGGTTTATCATCCTGATCGGCCTGTGGTTGATACTGGCAGGCGCGAATGATTTCTACGAACTGCGCATGGCCGCCAGCCGCTTCGCCACCTTTCAAAGTCTGGTGCTGATTAACCTGCAAATGGTGGTGCTGTATGTGCTGGCCTTTTTCTTCGCTCAACCGCTGGCGCTGCCCCGCCTGTTCATCCTGTACTATGCCGTTGCCGCCTTCGCGCTCATCGGCCTCGTTCGCTTGCTCAACCCCGCGCTTTCCGGCTGGGCGGGACGGCGGCGCGTGTTGATTATCGGGACGGATTGGGCGGCGCTGACCATCATCGGCGCGATAGGCCGGCACGCGCATCATGTCTACGACATTCGCGGCCTGATCGCTGAACCGGATGACATTCTGACGGAACTCTGTGATATTCCGGTGATCGGCAAAGGCAGCGATATGCGCCGCATCGTCAAAGATCAGCGCATTAGCGAAGTCGTGGTCACTTCCACCCGCGAACTCAGCGGCGGGACGTTTCAGGGCGTGATGGATGCCTACGAAGACGGGGTATCCATCGTCCCCATGCCGCTGCTCTATGAGCGCATCACCGGGCAAGTTCCGGTTGACCATATCGGCAACAACTGGACGGTGGTACTGCCGATGGACAGTACCTCTCTGTTCAGCCCGTACCACTTCCTCAAGCGGTTGCTGGATGTGCTGCTGTCGCTGACGGGCATGACGGTATTCGCGCTGCTGCTGCTGCCGCTGGCGCTGCTCATCCGGTTGGATTCGCCGGGGAACATTTTCTACTCACAGGAACGCATCGGCCTTAACGGACATCTTTTCCGCATCTACAAGTTTCGCTCGATGCGTAACAACGCCGAACAACAGACCGGCGCGGTGTTCAGCCGCCCCGGCGATTCCCGCGTCACCCGCATGGGGCGCTGGATGCGCAAAGCCCGTCTGGACGAACTGCCGCAGGTCTACAACATTTTACGCGGGGATATGTCGTTCATTGGCCCGCGACCCGAACGACCGGAGCATGTCAAACGGCTGACCGAGAAAATCCCGTTCTACCGCACGCGGTTGGTCATTCGTCCGGGGCTGACCGGATGGGCGCAGGTGCGCTACAACTACGGCTCCACCGACGAAGACGCGCTGATTAAGCTGCAATACGATCTGTACTACATCCGGCATCAATCGCTCTCACTGGACATCAATATCCTCGTGCGAACGGTGGGGAAAGTGCTGAAAATGAGCGGGGTTTAGGGCTGCGCGGTCACTTCCGGCAGCAATTCGTTGGCGGCGTCACAGGGGAGCGCCCGATCAAAATCGGTGTGGAAATAGTATTCCCGATCTCCGGCAGACAGCACAATCCGGTAGCCATCCACCTCGCCCAACGGGTAAGTCTGTCCGGCAACCGGGCATCCGAGGCTGGCATCTGACCAGACCACCGATTGAATCTCGACCAGTTGAACGCGCTGCGCGGGAAGATTCAACTCCTGCGCCACCCGCCGCCGTGCCAGTGCCGCCAGTTCAGAAGCCACCGGATCAGTTTCGACGGACACCGTAGCGGACGAATCACCCGCGGGCGTTGGGCTGGCAGTCGAGGCGGCAATATCGCCGGGGCGGGGCAGCGTGGCTTCAGGCGTGGCAGTAGGAGGGACAAGCTGCGGTATAGGGGTTTCGGTGGCAGGAATCAAGGCTTGCGTGGGTTCAGGCGCGGCAGTACCGCCCGGTGAACAGGCCGCCAGCACAAACACCGCCGCGCTCAACACATAGCCCAAACGCCCGATCACCATAGATAGACCATGAACCCCATTCTTCGACGACAGGAATGAGCGAATACCCCTACCCCACGAACCGCGAAAACGACAGCTACTCGTCCGATTTCACGTCGCTCAAACGGGCTTCCACTTCGGCGGTAGAAATCCCGACGACAGTGACCATCTTCTCGCGGCCACCTTCGCCCGCCACGATTTCGACTTTACTCTCAGGGACGCCCAGCACAGACGCCAGCAAGCCAATCAATTCCTTATTAGCCGCAGGATCGCCCGCCGGGGACGCCTTCAAGCGCACCTTGAGTACCTTCAGATCACCTTCGACCTGCGCCCCCACCAATTCGGTTTCCGCCGCCCGCGTCACCACGCGCACCGCCAAAGCCGCACCCGCCCGTGCATCCGTAATCTCGAATTTACGATCAGCCATTGTAGTCCACCCTTTCGACTCTAACTCTTATTATCATCCAGAATGACACGGACAAACCATAAGAGCGCCGACCTTACAATACTTACTGTACAGCGAAACGGCGCCGAATGCTAGAACCCCGCGCTAAAATCGCAGGAAATTGGGCAGGATAATCCTCAACACTTGTATGATAAGGAACACAAAAATCGGGCTGAAGTCCATCATACCGGACATGCCCATCCCGCCCAACCAGTTGCGCACCGGACGCAGCACAGGCTCGGTCACATCGTACAGGAATTGAACAATCGGGTTGCTGCGATCAATGTTCGGGAACCAGCTCAGCAGCACCCGCCCCAACAACAGCAATTCAAATATCCGCAGAACCAGAAAAACGATCTGACTAACCATAATCACATTCCATCCTTACTTCTGACGTTCGCCAAAGATCGCACGACCAACCCGCACAATGGTCGCGCCTTCCTCGATAGCCACCGGATAATCATCGGTCATTCCCATGCTCAGGTCAGGCAGCGTTTGACCGCATTCCGCCGCCAACGCCGCCCGCAAACCCGCCAGTGATGCAAACACCGGACGCGCCTGCTCCATCTGCGCCACGATGGGCGCCATCGTCATCAGCCCACGAATGTACAGGCCGGGCAAGCTGAACAGCGGCAACACCTCATCCACAAAACGCTGGCGCACAGCGGGCAACCGTTCCCAGTCCGAGGCTTCAAACCCCTGTTTAGTCTCCTCGCCGGACACATTCACTTCCAGCAGCACATCTAACCGCCGTCCGCGTTCGACTGCCAGCGCCGAGAACTTTTGCGCCAGTTTCACACTGTCCACCGAATGCACCATCTGGAACAGCGGCACCACGTCTTTCGCCTTACGGCTCTGCACATGACCGATCATGTGCCATATCGGGGTACTCGCCGCCGCCGCGTTGACTGCCGGAATTTTCACTTCAGCTTCTTCTACGCGATTTTCGCCAAAATGTTGCGCACCCGCTTCGAGGGCTTCCAAAACGGCGGAGGCCGGATTGGTCTTGCTCACCGCCACCAGCGTCACGCTGGTCGGGTCGCGCCCTGCCCGCGCACAAGCATCGGTGAGCATTTGCTGCACCCGTGCCAGATTCGCTGCGATCAATGTATTCTTCATAGCGATAACACCGCCCCGAAGCGCCCGGTGCGGCCCTTCTCGGCTCGATGCGAAAAAAACTCGTCGGTATGTTCGGCTGTACAAATGCCAGCCACTTCGATCTGATTCACACCGGCGCGTTCCAAGTCCAGCCGGTTCGCCGCCCACAAATTGAGATAAGCGGTGCCATCCTTCAGATCACGCCGGATTAACCCCTCGGTGGTGCCGAAATAAGCCCACACCGCTTCCACCACTTCCTCGCCCACCTGATAGCGTTCAGGGCCAATGCTCGGCCCGATGGCGGCCTGAATATCGCCCGATTTACACCCGTAGGCATCGGTCATGGCAAGCACCGTTTTCGCGCCCACGCCCTGCACCGTCCCGCGCCAACCGGCATGTGCCATACCGATCACCCCCTGCACCGGATCATGAAAAAACAACGGGGTACAGTCGGCGAAGCGCATCGTCAGCGGGGTATCCAAGCGGTCGGTAATCATGCTGTCCGCCAGTGTACTCCAGCGGCGACCGGGAACCGGCCCCAGCGCAATCATCACATCGGCGCTGTGAACCTGCCAGACCGTGCAAGCTCGTTCGCCGCGCACAGCCAACGCCTGATACATCGCCTCATGATTCAGGCGCACCGCTTCCGGGCTGTCGCCCACGTTCCCGCCCAGATTCAACGATGCCCAAGGGGCGGCGCTAAAGCCGCCTTTGCGCGTGAACACGCCCTGTTTCAACTGCGGCCACCGCGTAAAACGGTAATACACTAAATCCCCATCCATGACCCGATCCAATGCAATCTCCTTCCCTCGCGCCCGCACTGGTTTCAGTATATCGTCGCAGCATCCAGCGGGGGCGTTCCCATACACAGTGGATATTCTGCAAGTGTACAGCGCGGACGTACAAATGTTAATCGAAAACCCAGCGGGTAGCGGTATTGGGATAATCGTTCTCCAACCATGCGAACACCGTTTGCGCCTTCACCCGGTAACAAACTGCCACATCCGGGTCATCGAACGTCTTGACCATTTCCGGCATGGCGTATTTCGCAGCCAGCGCCGCCGCCACCTGTCGCAAGCGTGCCATTTCGCGCACTGCTTCGACCACCCCTTCGATCATCACCACTTCATCGCCGCTTTCCAGATGCGCCACCACCTGCGGGTTCGCCGCCAAATTGCGCGAACGCCGCGCCTGTACATCCCCGCCGAAATACAACGCCCCGCCTAACCACACCCCCCACACGGGCGAAACATGAGGCCGACCATCGGGGCGGGTGCTGCCGATCCAGTAATTGCGAGAGTTCGCCATCTGCGCATCCACCCACGACCAATCCATCAAACCAGCGTCACCAGCAGCGATTCCGTAGCTCTTGGCGATAAACGGCCTGCCAATCCGACTGTTCACCGGTTCCATGTGCAATCCTCCCTGTTGGTTATCGTCCATTCAGTCCGCAGCAGCGGTTAGATAGACCGCTGGCGTTTCCCCCCACGCGGCCTTCGTGCTATCATCTTTTCAGAAAACTTTTGAACTTCTGGTGGAGCGTGTACGATGCCAGCCAATACAGACGGAATGGTGCGCGAGGGAATTACCGCTTATCGCGCAGGGCGCAAAGATGAAGCGCGGGCGCTCCTGCTTCGCGCCGTCGAAATTGACCAGTTTAACGAGCAGGCGTGGCTCTGGCTGAGCGCGGTGGTTGAATCGGTGGATGAGCAAAAAACCTGCCTCGAAAATGTACTCACCATTAACCCCGGCAACGAACGCGCCAAGCAGGGGCTGCACATGCTCATAGAGAAGAACGCTCCGCCGCCAGCCAAAGCTGCCGCGCAGAATGAAGACCTTCTCGCCTCGGCCAGTTTCACCAACGTTTCCAACGCCAACCCGTTCAACGCCGATGCCGACGACGAACTGCCTAGCAGCATTGGCTTCGGGATGACTCAACCCGCCGCGCCCGCACCCCCTGCCGCGCCGGTGACGGCCACCAGTAGTATCAGCGCCAATTATCATGTAGAAGAACCGTCTGAACAAGAATACGATGCGTGGGTGAGCAATCTCGGTTTGGGGTCTGCGCCGCCGAAAGACCTTGATCCCAAGACTGCCGCACAGCTCAATGCGGCTGCCAAATTCATGTCCACGCCCTCCTTTGACGATGAAAGCGAAGTCGCAGACCCGAATACCACGATTGACTTCACCGCGCCACCTTCCAACCCGAACGCCGCCGCCAGCCTGTTCGGTGACACTTCCGGGCCGTTCGGCAGCGAGGACGAATCCTTCTTGCAGGACATCGAGCCAACGCCGCCGCCCAAACCGCGCTTCTCGATGTCGCCCACGCAGTCTCCGCTGGCGAAGAAATCCAGCCCGCCGGAGCCGATGCAATCCGATCCGCTGCTCGACATTGCCGGAGACGAAGAACTAGACGCAGGCGCGCTGATCGAAGACTTCGGGGAGGACGGTCAGTTAGACAAGGTGAATGCGGACGATTTCTTCCGCTATATTCCCAAAGAAATCAAAGCGACCCGTCTACCCGGCACTAACGAGCGCTACCCGGCACTGATCCTTGTCGGCCTGCTACTGAGCATCCTGTTGAATGTGGGCGCGGCGGTGCTGCTGTTTGTGAAATTGACAGCGAGTTGACGGGATTCAAGCTAGACATGCGAACGCGGGCTATGATAAAATTTCGTTTCATTTGATCGGAAAAATCAAAAAACGACCCGCATTCGTTTTGTTGGAGGCAGGAATGGCTAATCATAAATCCGCGCTCAAGCGCCATCGTCAGAGCGAAAAGCGTCGCGTCCACAATCGCATCTTCCGCACCCGCGTTCGCACGCTGGTGAAGAAGGCGCGTACTGCGTTGGCGGGTAAGAGCGCCGATGCCGCGAAGGAAGCCACGCGCACCGCAATTCGTGATCTGGATATGGCTGCCAGCCGTGGCACCCTTCATCCCCGGAATGCAGCCCGTCGCAAGAGCCGCCTGATGAAGCAGCTCGCCGCGATGACCGCCAGCAAGTAACGCATACGCGCTTGCATCGTAACCAAAAAAAGCCGGCCTCAAAAGGTCGGTTTTTTGTGTTTGTGTTCACAGTTGCGCCCCGGTCAGGCTTTCACGGGAACCCATTCGGGAAGTTCCAACCGGTAGCCCACCCCGCGCACCGTTCGTAAAAATTGGGGACTGCCCGGATTCAATTCAATCACCTGCCGCAGCCAACGGATATGCACATCCAGCGTGCGCGTGTCGCCCAGATAATCTGTCTGCCACACCTTTTCCATCAGCGTCCGCCGATCCAGCGTCACACCCGGATTCTTGAAAAACACTTCAATCAAAAGCGCCTGTTTGGGCGTCAGACTCGTTTCATTCCCGTTTGCAACCAACACGCGCCGCGCACGGCTGATGGTGAACGGCCCGCAGGTGAGCGTATCTACTTCGGCGGGACGCGCCATCCGGTCAAGCGTTTTGAGCAGTTTGCGCGCCGTAACCGGTTGCACCAGCAGCACATCCGCCACGCTATGCGCCTGTTCCTTCGGGCCGGGATGAATGTGGATAAGCGGAACACCGTTCAAAGCGCCATGCAAATCCGCACATACCCGGTCGCCCGGTGTGCGCATCGAAGCTGCATCCAACACCACGCAGTCGAAAGCAGCACGCCGCGCCTGTTCCACGCCCTGCTTGCCGCTGGTGGCAACGACCACGCTATATCGCTTCTGCAAGGAATTTAACAGCGCGGTGGAGTGGTTCTGAATGCGCCCGATGTACAGCAAACGCGGTGATGGCATTCACGGTTCTCCTATGGAACGTCCATGCTATCGGAGGGACTTGGATTATACTGGAAAGCCGTCCCCAACGAAAGCACCCCTTATCCCATAGACATGCTTAATGTCGGGTGGCATAATCACATTTCTTGCTTTTATGGTCACATCAGGACATCCGAATGCAACCCGATCTTAACGATCTGAATCGCGCTCTCGATTGGCGTAACCTGCCCGAACTGGCGCAACGCGCCCTTGACCACGCGCTGAACATTCAGCGCATTCCCGCCCCCACCTTTAGCGAAGAACCCCGCGCCCGATTTGTCGCCACCTGTTTCGAGGCGGCAGGGTTGCAACAGGTTGAACTGGACGATTTCCACAATGTCTACGGGCGGATTCCCGGCCTGCATCCTTCCCGATCCGGGGTACTCATCTCCGCGCATACGGATACCGTGTTTTCCGCCGATACCGATCTCACCATCCGGCGGGAAGGTACGCTGATCTACGGCCCCGGTCTGGGCGACAATAGCATGGGCGTGGGCGGGTTGCTGGCGCTGGCGGAATACCTGCGTGACCAGCACCTTCAGCCGGAATGCGATTTGTGGTTCGTCGCCAACACCCGCGAAGAAGGCTTAGGTGATCTGGGCGGGATGAAAGCGGCCTTTACGCGCCTGAAAACCCGCATCAGCCGGGTTATCAATCTGGAAGGCATGGCGTTCGGGCATGTCTATCACGCCGGAATCGCGGTGCGCCGCTTGCACATCACCGCTGCTACCGGCGGCGGACACAGCTGGCTGAACTTTGGTCGCCCCAGTGCGATTCACGGCATCATGCAGTTAGGCGCACAGATCACCACGCTTAAAACCAGCAACTCGCCACGCACCACCTATAACATCGGCTTGATTGAAGGTGGACAAAGCATCAACACCATCGCCGCCAGCGCTGGACTGTGGCTCGATCTCCGCGCCGAGAGCAGCGCCGCCCTCGCGGGATTGGAAACCGAGGTGCGCAAAAAGGTCACGGCGCTCTCGAAACCCGATTTGAGCTTTCAGATTGAAGTCGTGGGGGATCGGCCTGCGGGTTCAATCGCGCCGGAACACCCGCTGGTTCAGCGATCACTGACGGCGCTAAAGGCCATAGGGTACCGGGGTACTCTTGAAAATGGCAGCACAGATGCCAATATTCCACTCTCACAGGGCTGTGCGGCAGTCACCATCGGGATTACGCGGGGCAGCAACGCACATCGGCTGGATGAATATATCGAAACAACGCCGGTGATGGATGGGCTGCGCCAACTCATTCTCGTAACCCTCGCCACCAGTGCAATAGACGAATAACGAAGGATAACGGTATGTCACGAGTGGATCTGCTGGTCGCTGTACGACAGGAACAGGTAGCACGCTATCGTCAACATCTGGATGCTTATCCTGATTATCATGTCGAATTGGTTTCCGACCAGACGGACGCACTCACGATTCTGGCGGACAGGGAAAAGCATGTGGATGTGCTGGTGCTGGATAACGGCATGGCGCAAGCGTTTGATTTCGTCACCGAACTGCGCCAGAGCTACCCCCGCATATTTATCGTCCTTGTGGATGAAGATGCGGATTTCGCCACGCCGGGGCAGGCTGACGACATCAGCACCGAACCGTTTGAAAATGACGATCTCAACCGGCGCATCACCCGCCTCATGTCCGACCGCGAGTTGGAAACCCTGCGTGCCGACGCGCTGCCTGCGGTACGCCAGTTCGCCAAAGAACTACGCAAAGCCTTCTATGATGAGGATGGCAAGTACCAAGCGGCGGTGAACGCCTGCGCGGAACTAGGATTCACGTATGTGGCCTTTTACCGGGTAGAAAGTGATGCCGAAACGCTCACACTGAAGGCGCAAACCGGCGCAAGTGACCTGTGCGCCCTCGCGTTAGCTGTGGCTGCGCCCGACGGCCTGACCGCCCGTGTGTTCAAAAGCGGACATACCCGCCTCGCCACAGCGGACGATGCCGCCGCTGAACCCCTGATCGGCGAAGGCCGCCTGCCCGTCGTCAGCTATATTCCGGTCACGTTGAGCAACCAGCGTTACGGGGTGCTGGTGGCCGGCAAAAATCAGGCCAACTCGATCTCGCAGGACAATATCCTGATGCTCGAATTGATCGCGGCACAGGTGGCTTCAGTCATTTCCAAAGATGTATCCTAAACTTGCAACGATGGGCAGCACACGCCACCCATCGTTTTTCACAACCGGCGAACCCGCCCTACAAGCCGCGCAGAGCCGCCTCAAAGCGGTCAATCTCGGCGTGCGTGTTGTAATGCGCCAGCCCCACACGCACCATCCCGTCGTGGGCATGTCCCAGCCGGTTCATAATCTCCACTGCATAATAATTGCCATCCCACACATAAACCCCCTGCCGCGCCAAATGTTCAGCGATTTCCAGCGACGAGTGGCGCTCGTGGGTGAATACGACCGTCGGCACACGCTCATGCAACCGCGTCCGGTCGGTGATGCCGTAAATACGCGCACCGGGCAGGCGTTCCAGCACGTCTAACAGGTGCGAAACCAACCCCTGTTCATAGCGCGTCAGGGTGGTCATAGCGGTCTTGAGTTCCAGCCGCCGCCCACTGAAGCCGGGAAACTCGCCAGCAAATTCCGCGCCATGCTCCCGCCCGATGGCCGCCAGATATTCAATGGCAGCCCCTACGCCGGCAATCGTTTCAAAACTGGGTGTTCCTGTCTCCCAGCGGTAAGGCGGCTTGTCTTTGGACGGGCGCACTTTATAGGCGGGCAAATCAGCCAGTAGTTGATGCCGCCCCCACAGAATGCCAATGTGTGGGCCAAAGAATTTGTAAGCCGAACACAGCAGGAAATCGCAGCCCATCGCCTGCACATCAATCGGAATATGCGGGGCGCTCTGCACGGCGTCCACCACATACAACGCCCCTGCCGCTTTCGCCATCTGCGCGATTTGGGCGACTGGATTGATCGTCCCCACCGCGTTCGAGGCGTGTACGGTTGCGACAACCCGTGTGCGGTCGGTGAGCGCAGCTTCCAGCGTATCCAAATCCAACGTGCAGTCGGACTCTCGAATATCTACCCAACGCACCACCAGTTGATAATCTTCGGCGATACGCAACCATGGCGACACATTCGCATCATGATCCATGCGCGTCAGGACGATCTCATCACCGGGGCGAAAGGTCTTTGCCAGAGCGCGGCTGAGGGCAAAATTCAGCGTGGTCATGTTCGCCCCCAGCACAATCTCAGAAGGGTTGGGCGCGTTCAGAAAGTCGGCCATCCGTTCCCGCGTCGCCACCACCATCGCGTCGCTGCGCTGGCTGCTGGCAAACGCGCCACCAGAATTGGCGTTCATGTGCCGGTAGTAATCCGAAACGGCTTGGATCACCGTCTCAGGAACCTGCGTCCCGGCAGGGTTATCGAAGTACACTGCCTCACGCAGCATTGGAAATTGATCGCGCACGTATTCAGCCTGAAAAGCCATACCTATTCCCATCCTGTCAGCGGTAAAAGAACCACTCAAGCATAGCCGATTCATCCATCAGATGCCGCAGTCCGCACGATTCCATTCACCCGCCATTGCACGCTTATAAGAATAAAGTCCTCTCTTACGACATGCCCATCTTTCGGGTATACTGCGGACTTCAACCTGAACAGGGGTGCAGGTACAGATGAGCCAAAGCGACATTCAAAACCTCTTACAGCAAAACCGACTGCTCACCGAAGAAGTCAAACGGCGCATTGACCAGATTGGCGCCATCAACATTGTGGCGGCCACCGTCAGCCAGTCACTTGATTTGGATGTCACCCTCAAAACGGCGCTGCGAGCCGTTCTGGATGTGGTCGGTGCCGAAGCCGGCGGGATCAGCCTGATTGACGAAGCCTCGAAAGAAGTGGTGCTACGCGCTCAAGAAGGCTGGCCGCATGATTGGGTCACGCAGCCGATGCGCATTCCCTACGGGCAAGGGATGTCCGGTCAGGTCATCACCCGCGATGAAGTGGTGGTGGACAACGACTTTGATGGCACCGAAGCACTGGCCGTCCCGCAGTTCCATAACGAAAACTTCCGTGCTATCGCAATGGCGCCCATGCACGCCCGCAACCAGATCATCGGTATTCTCAGCATCATGAGCAACCAGCGAAATGCCTTTAGCGCCGAGAATATCGCCGTTCTGAAGTCGGTAGCGGATACCGTAGGCGTGGCGCTGGATAATGCCCGCCTGTATGAAACCACCGCCGAACAGGAAGAACGCCTGCACGCGATCTATCAAGCGACCAGCGAAGGCATCATCGCCACCGATCTTCACGGGCGAATCAGCCTGATTAACCACGCCGCCGCCACCATTTTCGATGTGGATGCGGAACGGCTCATCGGCACGCCGCTGCGCGAATCGCCCATTCATCGCCGTGTGCGGGACTCGCTGCTTCACGCCCTTTCCGACAACAACAACGACAAAAAATCGTTTCAGGTCAACCTCGACAAACGATTACTCTCCATCGTCGTCTCCTCGATTGTGATTGAAAGCAGCATAGATCAAGCCCGCCATAATGACGGATGGGTGATCGTGGTGCAAGACATCACTCACTTCCGCGATGCAGACGTACAGAAATCGGAATTTATCCGAACAGCGGCGCATGATATGAAAAACCCGCTAGGGGTGGCGTTGGGATCGCTCAACATGCTCAACGATTTCGTGGGCGCGGATGACCCAACTGCCCAGGAATTGATTCAGTTGGGCTTAAACGGAATCAGCCGCCTGCAAGACCTCATCAATGACTTGCTGCATCTGGAACAGATCGAACACGGTTACGGCGCCAGCATGACCACCTTCAAGGTGGGCGACCTGATGGAAGAAGCCGTGAAGGACATCAAACCGTTACTATCCGAGAAAAACCTGACCTGTGTAGTGGAAGCCGCAGACTCCCTGCCCCAACTTACGGCGGATCGCC
This sequence comes from uncultured Chloroflexota bacterium, assembly GCA_903864435.1. Classification (GTDB taxonomy): domain Bacteria; phylum Chloroflexota; class Anaerolineae; order Aggregatilineales; family Phototrophicaceae; genus CFX2. Next base: position 14,468 of record CAIPFY010000115.1, read on the forward strand.
GCTGGGTTAAACGCGCCTTCATGAATTATCTGGACAACGCCACCAAATACACCGAGGCAGGCGATGTCATCACCGCCCGCGCCTACGGCAGCAGCACCATGCTGTACATCGAAGTCAACGACAACGGCCCCGGCATTCCGGTAGAAGCGCAGTCCCGCCTTTTTGAGCGTTTCTACCGCGCCAGTGATGATCGCATCAAGGGGACAGGGCTGGGGTTGGCGATTGTCAAATCGGTGGCGGAAAAACACGGCGGCGGGGTGTATGTGCAAAGTCAGCAGGGCAAGGGTAGCACGTTTGGCATGACTTTAAGTTGGGGAACACCCCCGCCTATCAACCCTACGTCTGCTGGATAGCAGCTCGCACCGCCGCCGCCAGCACGCCGAAATCATCGCGATACGAATCGCTAATCCGGCGCGGGCGCGGCAGCGTGACCGCAATATCCGCCACAAGCTGACCGGGACGGCGGCTGAGTACCAGAATGCGATCGGCCAGCAGCAGCGCCTCATGGATGTTGTGCGTCACCATCAAAGCGGTCTGACCGCCCGTACTCCACATGTGCATCAGGTCAAAGCTAATCTGTTCGCGGGTCAGGGCATCCAGCGCACCAAACGGCTCATCTAGCAGCAGCACTTCCGGCTCCTGAATCAGCACACGCCCCAGCGCCACCCGCTGCGCCATCCCGCCCGACAGTTCAGCCGGATAAGACTGTGCGAACTCCGCGCTCAGGCCGAGTTTGGGCAGCAGCGCCAACGCGGATTGAGTCCGCGCCACCGGAGATACGCCTGCCAGTTCCAGCGGCAGCGCGATATTGTCCACCACCGTGCGCCAAGGCATCAGGTTGGCATCCTGAAACATCAGCCCCACGCGCCGCGAAGGTTCACGGATGACCGACTCTCCAAGAAAAGCCTGCCCGCGTGTGGGCGATTGCAGCCCCCCCAGCAGGCGGATCAGTGTACTTTTGCCACACCCGCTGGGGCCAATCAAGCAAACAAACGTTCCCGCTTCGATCTGAAACGAGATCGGCCCCAGCGCCGGGAAGGCTCCCCCGCCCGGCGCTGGATACACAACAGTCAAATCACGAACCGCTAACTGCACGGTCACGGTTGGGCGGCCTCCGGCAGAAACGCATTGGTATACGCGCCCGTCAACGTGTAGGGTTCGGTCAGCGCACCCATTTGCACCAGCAGTTTAGCCGTCTGCTCCCATGAAGTATCATCGGTCAGGCCAAGCTGATCCGCGTCCCACAGATCAATCGTGTTCAGCAGCACATCGAATTGCACCACAACCGCCGGATCAAAGGCCGCGTTCAGTTGTTCGCGCAAAGCCGCACGGCTTTCGATCACCGCCGCCCGATCAGGAGCCGCTTCCAGCGCCGCCGTCTGCGCTTGCGCCGCCGTTTCCAGCGCCGAACGGAACGCATCATCCAACGGCAGGTTTTCGACATACTTCGCGCTCAACAGATAGGCTTCCGCCGGGTTATTCACCGCGTCCGCCAGCCCCGCATTAAACGCCGCCACCACCGCCCGCACCAGATCGGGCTGTTCGGCAATCGTCTGTTCGTTCGTCACCAGCCCGTTTGAAACCATGTCCGCCGCTGTCGCCACCGGGAACACCGCGACATTTTTCACCGCACCACACTGCCCCGCATCGGCACGCTGCTGAATTTGCAGCGGTTCGTTGTTGATGTACACCACTGCCGCTTCCACCGCGCCCATGCAAAACACGTCCGGCGCGTTAAAGCCAATCGGCTCCAGTTGAATATCGCTTTCGGAAAGACCACTGGCAGAAAGCAACGCAGTCAAGCCGTTGTAACTGGCACCAAAGCGTCCGGGGATGCCGACTTTCTTCCCCTTCAAATCGGCTACCGAAGCCAAGCCGCTGTCGGCGTTGTAAACAATACCCACCGGATACTGCTGGAACCATTCGTAGACAAAGACCACCGGACGCCCAGCCGCCCGCGCCTTCAGCACTTCTTCGCCGCTAATCAACCCGAACTGTCGCTCACCAGCAGCGATCAAATCCACGCCAACGTTTTCGTCACCGTGTTCAACCGTCACATTTAAGCCCTGTTCGGCAAAATAGCCCTTCTCAAGCGCCACATAGACAGGTGCGAACTGCACGTTCGGCACAAACGTCATAAAGAAGGTCAGCGGCACGGGTTCTTGCGCCCGCAACCCTGAAACCGTCAGCAGCAGTACACTTGATAAGGCCACCAGCACCCACTTGCGAAGCATTTTGACTGTACTCCTCATTCAACAACATACAATACAACAGTCAACGCGGAGCAGCTTCCCTACAGCGGAGGTCGGCGGAAGAACCGGTAGCCTGCGCTGCCTGCACCACGAAAAACCCGTTATTTCCACTGGGGACGGTCGCGCTTTTGCCACGCCAGCGTGTGATTCTCCAGCAAGCGCACCCCACTATATAGCAAGCGTGCCATCAGCGTGAGTGCCAGTACAGCCACGATCACCAGCGGCGTATCGTACTGACTGCGTGCCAGATTAATCAAATACCCCAGTCCCGCATTCGCGTTCACAAATTCGCCCACCACCGCGCCGATCACCGCCAGCGAGGCGCTAATCTTCAGCCCTCCTAGCAGGACGGGCATCGCGGCTGGCACTTCCAGCTTGGAGAACGTTTGCCAGCGCGTGGCCTGCATCGAACGCATGAGGTCGCGCAGCGCGGTCGGCACACTGTTAATGCCAACGACGGTATTCATCAACATCGGGAAAAAGACGATCAGCGCACTGGTCACAATTTTACTGGTGAGGCCACTGCCGAACCAGATGACCAGCAGCGGCGCATAAGCCACCACCGGGGCGGACTGGAAAGCCGCGATCAGCGGAGAGAGCGCATGATCCAGCACGCGATTCTTGGCAATCAGGTATCCCAACCCCACCGCCGCCGCCAACCCGACTGCCAGCCCCGCCACTACCGCACCCATTGTGGCCTGAATATGCCCCCACAACGTCCCATCAGCAATCACCTCCACGCCTTTTTGCCACACTGCCAGCGGCGGCGGGATGATGAACGGAGGATAGACTTGCAACCACACGACAATCTGCCACGCCGCCAGCAAAGCCAGCAGCAGCAGCGCTGGCGCGAATTGGGCAGCCAGCGCACTCCAACTCTGCCCGGTGCGGACAGGTGGAAGGGAGGAGTTGGTCATTGGTTTTGGCAGGATACGCTCGTGCATGAAAATCCCTATCGCCGCTAAGCAGCAAACCGACAGGGAATGAGGAGACTCCACCGGTCACATACGCAAACCAAGCACCTAACTTCGCAGTCAGTGCCAGCGTTCGGCGGAGCAAACATGTGCGAAACAGCCAAACACCAAGCGGATGTTCAGCACATGCACCTTCTTTCATCCAGACTGTTACTGTCGGCTCTGGCCTTTCACCAGATCCACCGTTGTGATGTATGAACACATCACAATGCACCAATTCTATTCGATGATGAGAAACGGAAAGAGAATTGGTGGCTCGGGTCGCGGGCTTGGCCTTTTACTGCCACACCGCCGATCGGGAATTTCACCCTGCCCTGAAGGTATGCTTATTCAATTAGACTCAGTATAACAGAATCTTGGTTAGAATTGAAAAAGGTTTCATGAGTTCTCACGAAGAAACATCGGATTCACTGCTGGCAACGATGAAGTAGAAGCGCCCCCCCGGCTGCGAGTCGTTCCCCATCGCCCAGATGCGTCCGCCGTGCGCCTCCACAATATGCTTGCAGATCGCCAGCCCCAAGCCGGTTCCCTGACTGCCCGAACGGGAAGGATTGACCTGATAGAAACGCTCAAAAATGCGTTCAACCTGATCCGGCGGCACACCCGGCCCCTCGTCCAGCACTTCGATGGTCACATCATCACCGCCGTTATTGGCGTGAATGATGACGCGCCCGCCTTTCGGCGACCATTTGATCGCGTTATGAATCAGGTTCACCAGCACCCGGCGAATCTGGTCATAATCACACAGCACTTGCATATCCGGCGGCACGTCATGGGTGATGCGCACCTCTTTCGCAATCGCTTGTTCCTCTAGGCGCTCAATCGCGTCCTCGGTCAGTGCGTGCAGATTAACATCCACCATCCGCACGATCGCCTGCCCGGACTCAATCATGGACAGGTCGAGCATTTCCTGCATGATCCACAGCAGCGAATCGGTTTCGCGGGCAATCGCTTGTAGTGATGAAATGCTGCGTTTGCGTTTCGGTTTATCATCCTCGTGAAACAGGCTGTCAATAATCAGCCGGATATTGGCGATCGGCGTCCGCAGCTCATGCGAAATATTCGCCACCATATCCCGCCGAGCGCGGTTCAAACGCACTAGGTCGCTCACATCTTGCAGCGCCACCCCCACGAACAAATAGCCCTCGTGCTGAATGACTTGCACCCGACAGCGAAAATGGCGACGGCCTTGAAGGGTGATTTGCTCCTCGAACGTTTCTTCCTGATAAGCAATGGCGTTCTGTACCATCGCCTGCAATTCGCTCTCGCCCGTCACTTCGATCAAGTTTCGACCGAGCAAATGATCTTGACCGAACAACTCCTCGGCGGCCTTATTGATAGCGATAATCCGGCAATCCCGATCCAGCACCAGCAGCGCATCGTAAGCACTGTTGGAGAGGGTAAGCATCAACGTCTGTTTATACGCCCAATCCTTTTCGTGTTCGTCCACAATTACCCCTCGAAGCGGTAGCCCACGCCACGCACGGTCACAATCCGGCGCGGATCGGACGCATCGTCTTCCAACTTTTCGCGCAACCAGCGGATGTGAACATCCACCGTGCGCTTGTCTACAAAATAGTCGTAACCCCAGACCTTCGTCAGGATCAAGTCTCTCGACAGCACCACGCCCCGGTTGCGCATCAGTTCGACCAGCAGATCGAACTCTTTGTTGCTCAATTTCACTTCTTCTTCGTTTTTGTAAACGCGGCGTCCGGTGAGCGAAACCTGCAAATCGTTGGACACCAGTTCATCTTGCAGGACGGGATGCCCCGGCGCACGGCGCATCACCGCCCGCACCCGCGCCAGAAATTCGCCTAGCGCCACCGGTTTCACCACATAATCGTCGGCGCCGCTTTCCAGCCCAACGATTTTGTCCACTTCGGTACCGCGTGCGGTGAGCATAATGATGGGAATATGCGCTGTGCTGGTATCCCGGCGCACAATGCGGCACAGGCTGAGTCCATCCAGCCCCGGCAGCATAATATCCAACACAATCAGATCAGGACGCTCTGACCGCACCTTCTCCAAACCTTCTTCGCCATCCTGTGAAGTGAGAACTACAAAACCTTCGCCACGCAGTTTATCAGCGAGATTGTTAGCGAGGGTCAGTTCGTCTTCAATAATCAAGACTTTTGCCATGTCGCGGTTATCTTTCATTGATCTGAACCTCACACCATGTTACCCAAACGTGATTAACGATCCACAGGATTATGTTTAATTTGCTTTAACGTATTTTTTACCCATTCTTCTCAATTTTAACAGTTCACCGCAAGTGCATCATACGCCGCTATTGCCGAGCGCACGAACCCCCGCCAGCGGAGAGGCACAACGCACCCCGCTGCGAATGGCCGCCGCCACTGCTTCCGCCGCGAACGCGCCTACCGCGTTCACATCTGCCGGAATGCTGCCCGTCGCCAGCGCAAAAATCGTATCGCCATCCAGCAGCGTGTGCGCCGGACGGACGGCCTGCGCCAACCCGTCATGTGCCATCTGCGCCACTTTGTTCACCTGCTCTTTGGTCAGGCGGGCATTGGTTGCCACCACGCCAATCACGGTGTTACCGTCAGAAGCAGGCGGCGGTTGGTGGGCGATCATCCGCAGCAAACTCAGCACGCCCGCGAACTGACCCTCCGGCAGCGGATCAACTTGCCCCATAATCTGCCCGCGCTCATCCACCACATCGCCAATGGCATTCACAGCCATGAGCGCCGCCACCACCAGCCCACCGCCTAAATCCACACAGGCCGAACCGATGCCACCTTTCAGCGCGAAGGCGTTCCCCGGCAGCGCACCCACGCGGCAGCCCGTCCCCGCGCCAACCGTCCCCTGCGGCACGGGATCGCTGCTGGCAGCAAGGCAGGCGGCATAACCCATCGCTGCATCCGGTCGCACATCCGGTCGCCCGATGGTTAAATCCATCAGAATCGCGGCGGGAACAATCGGCACAACGATCTCGCCGCCGCGCAACGGATAGCCGATGCGCTGTTCCTCACAATAGCGCATCACGCCATCCGCCGCCGCCAGCCCGAAGGCGCTACCGCCCGCCAGCATGACCGCCGAAACCTGTTCGACAAGGTGCATCGGGCGCAGCAAATCGGTTTCGCGGGTTCCGGGTGCGCCGCCGCGCTGGTCAACCCCGCCGATTGTTCCGGGCGGACACAGGATGACGGTGCAGCCCGTCACCGCTTCCAGATTGGTTTGATGCCCCACACGAATACCCGGCACCGCCGTCAGGGTGTTATTGGTCGTCATCAGCATCCTCGTCGTCCCAACGATAAATCACATCATCCGTGCTATCCGGTAGTTCATCCAGCGCGTCATCCGGCTCCAGAAGCGACAGCGCCACATCATACTGCGCGGGATGTACCAGTACAGTGATCTCGCCCAGCGTCCCGACCATGATTCCGAGCGCACCTGCCCCCGGCTGGCGGTAGACGAAGGCGCGTATACCTTCCACTTCCAAGCGCCCCGCAACCACATGCGCGTCGCTCAGGTCGTAGGTGCTGTAGACGATCATCCATTCATGACGGGGGACGGGGGTCAAAGATGTGTTGTTCATTCTAGCGATTGTACCGCGCTCCAATAGACCGGTAAACAACAGGGGGATGCTGTGGTTCGCACAGCACCCCCCTACCCGATTCACGCAACCCGCAGGGCGCTAGGGAACCAGCACCACCTGAAACGTTTCCGTCTGGCTATATGCGCCCCACTGTACCGGGCTGGCGCTGCGTTGAGCGCGTACCCGCCAGTAGTAGGCGGTGTTGTCCGCCAGCGGGGTATCCACCGTCCAACTCAGCGTATTCCCCGGCAGAATCATGCTCAACGGGCTAGAGAAGGAGGCATTATCATCCAGATCAAACTGGTAGTTCAGCGCCCCTTCGATGCGCGTCCACGTCAGCGTGGGGGTGGCGGTGTTGAAACGGTTGCGGGCAGGTGCGACATTGCCGTAGTTGGCGGTCAGCACCAGCGGAGACGACGGTACGATCAGCGTTTGCGCCTGTGCGCCCCCGTTCGACCAACTCCCGAAGGCGAACGTTCCGCTGGACAGCACATACTCATCGGAAGCGCCAATCGGCAGGTGCATCCCCACCACACGGGTCGCGGTGAAAGGGGTATTCACGGAATGCGCCTCGAAGCTCAACGGAATGCCCACGACATTGCTGGTGAGCGTGACGGTTGTGGTGGCAGGCAGGATGTCGCGCTGTACGGTTGTCACCTGTCCACGCTGATCGGTCAGGTTCAGGATGACGCGATACCACACCACCGGATCGGTTTCGCCTGTGATCGGCAAATCGAACTGTCCCGATGTGCCGGACAAGTTAGAGAGGAACGGGTGACTGTGGTCGCGGTGGTGGAACGGGACATTCCACTCGTATTTATCCGTCGGCACCGATGTACCATAGCCATCGGGGTCGTTGGCGTTGATGACCGCGAACGTCCATGTGTCGCCAGCATGGTAACTCGTGCGGCTATTGTCCGTCAGATTCGTGACTTGAATTTGCGCTGTCGCCGGCACATTTCCGGGGTACAACGTGAGCGTTTCAAGTTCGGATTCATTCCCCTGTTTATCGCGCACTTTCAATGTGACAGTCCGGTTGACCGCCGCCGCATAGCTATAAGTCGTCGTTGGTGTAGAAGTCTGGCGCGTCGTGCCATCACCAAAATCCCACAAATAGACCAGCGGCGTATTGTTGTCAGGATCATACGAGCCAGCAGCCGACAATGTGAAGTTGGTAGACAGCGGCGGGTTCACGGTGCTGGTGCTGAGGAAGGCTACCGGCGGCACAGCGCCAGCCTCATAGCGGATGCGGCGAATTTCGCTGAGGCGCTCGTTCTCCGAAATGTAGTTGATGTAGTACAAATCCGTACCCCAAGGATACCCCCCCGGCCCGGATTGAATCCCGATAATGCCACGATTGGGATTAATCGTTGGTTCAGGTGCGAAATCCGACGCAGCCGCATCCCACTTGCCGGTAGTCGGATTGAATACCAAGCGGCGGATGAAACTGCGCGTGAAATCCACAAAAAAGAAGTTGTTCTTGTAAGTGACCGGATAATCCGCGCCCGTGTAAAAGGCCGCGCCAATGATAGCCGAGTCGTTGTTGTCATACAGCGCCTTGTGCTGATAGGCGTACATCGGCGTGATAAATCCGTCGGGCTGCGTTTCCGTCGCCGGATTGCAGATGACCCCCGCCGAGCAGAATCCCTCGCGCAGCGAGTGTCCGTAATTCCCGGCCTCATTGCCAACCGGGGGCGCAATGAAGTCCACTTCTTCCCACGCGCCGCCGCCCACATCCCCCACCGCCAGCCACGTCTGCCCTTGCACGGGCGGATACAACACGCTACCAAACGTCATATCGGGGATGACCGTGAAGCGGAACGGGTTGCGTAAGCCATAGGCATACACTTCGCGGCACGCGCCAGAGCCGCTGTCCGGGGTGGTCGTGCCACAGGTGCGGGCATTCAGCGCCGAGTCATACGGGTTTCCGGTGGTCACATAGCCACGCGGATCGCTTCCATCCGGCTTGATGCGCAGAATCTTGCCATTTAGCGCACTGATGTCCTGCGACAGAGCAGCCAACCCGCCATCGCCAACCGAGATATAGAGATACCCATCCGGGCCAAACAGCACTTTACCAGCGTTATGGTAGCCAATATCGGTGGCAATATTGTCAATGTAGACCACCTCGGTATTGGGGTCAATCACATCACCTGTCATGGTGAAGCGCGATACACGGTTGCGCGGCCCCGGTTGGTTGTTGGCATAGGTGTTGTAGCCGCAGGACGAACCACCGGACGATTGCCGCGTGTAGTAAATATAGATGTACCCGTTGGTCGCAAAACTAGGGTCAATGGTAATGCCCAGTGCGCCGCGCTCACTGTCGCCACAGGTGTTGAGCGAGAGCGCACGGGTGGGCAGCAGCACGCCCTCCTTGAACACGCGCACGCTGGCGAAGTTGAAATCCTGACTGGCCTCATTCCCGCGTTCGAGGATGAAAATGCGCCCATCTGGCACAAAAGCGAAATCACGCGGCGCCAGTAAGCCGGAAACAGCGGCCTGATCGCTAAAGCCATCCGGCAGTTGCAGCGGTATCGTTTGCTGAAGCGGCGACGCCCCCACCACCGACACAGCGGTGAGCAAAAACAGAATCACCATAACAATGACCGTGCGCATACGGTTTTGATTCATCACAGACCACACCTCAAACAAGGTTGAATGTTGCATCATCAAGTATTTCACGCAATGCCTTACACATCCCTAGCAGGGAATAGCATAAAGGTGCGCAGGCTTAACCGCTGGCGAAAGCCAGAAGTTACGCAACGATTGAGATGGGTCGTTAAGGGAACGGGAGAACACAACGAGGAGGGAACGAATACGGCGGACAGTAGACAAAACAAAAGGCAGAAAAAAGGATGTTGGCAGCGGCGTACTCTCCCACCCCGTTACCAGGGCAGTACCATCCGCGCTTGTGAGCTTAACTGCC
>CAIPFY010000116.1 GCA_903864435.1 uncultured Chloroflexota bacterium
ATTTGGATGGCGAACGGCAAGACGAGCCAAATATTCGCGAAAAATATCACAACCACTATCTCAAGTTCAGGTCGCTACCGGATAGCGATCAAATTGTGGACGCGCTGGCATTCTACGTGACACAAACGATTCCCGCGCCCAAACGCACCGAAATGATCTATTGGAACGTCAGTTGCATGACGGGTGGAGACAAATATCCACTCATCCGCATCAATGTCGGCATGCAGATGACCGTTGAAATGCAGTTCCACAGTAAGTATCCCAGATTCTATGTTTACATCACCCGCGAACTCCTGAGCAAGATATTGCCCTTTCCGATTGACGGTGTGGGCGAAGAGATGCGGATTTTTACCATCCCCGACTGGAAATTAGATGATGAGGACAGCGACATCCAGATCGGCCTAGAAACTTCATTTCTTAAAGAAGGTGGAGACGATCAACTGATTATGGCACTTGCCAACCCTTATGATCTCAGGCGTGCGACGTTTTATCTTAAGCGGATCATGCGTATCTTCAACCTCGGCCTGATGCAAAAGAATAAGTGCAAGTGGGGACGAAGCCACTGTCTCGATCTGGCAGACCGTCTATTCATCGAGCCGCTAATCATTTCCGAGGGCGAATCCGCCGAGGACTAACCCGACTTCGTGTACAATTCTTCCCTGACCCACCTGTTCAGGGAAGGATTGCGTCTTGCTCACCCTCGAAACCATTACCGACCGCGACCAGTGGAACGCCGCCCTGCGCGCCCTCCCCCGCCCCCATGTGCTGCAAACGTGGGAATGGGGCGAGTTCAAGCGCATCACCACCGGCTGGCAACCGCAGCGCCTCGCTTTCCGGCGCGGGGATACCCTCGTCGCGCTGGCCTCGGTGGGCGTGCGCAGCGTGGGGCCGCTGAAGGTGCTGTATGCCCCCAAAGGGCCGACCCTAGCCGACCACGACCCCGCCACCGTGCGCGAGGTGCTGGCGGCGCTACAGGCGTTGGCACGGCGTTCCGGCGCAATCTGGCTGAAGGTTGACCCCGATGTAATCGCCGCGACGGGCGTTCCGGGCGAGAGCGACGACACGCCACACGCGAACGGGCGCACATGGCAAGCGGCGCTCACCGATGCCGATTGGCGCTTCTCCGCCGATCAAGTGCAGTTCCGCAACACCATCTGCCTCGACCTGACCGCCAGCGAAGATGACCTGCTGGCCGCCATGAGCCAGAACACCCGCCGCAAGGTGCGCGTGGCGGAGAAAAAAGGCGTGACGGTGCGGCAGGGCAGCGCCGCCGACCTGCCCTTGCTCTACGACCTGTACCGTACCACGGGCGAGCGCGACCACTTCCTCATCCGTCCACCGGACTACTACGAACGCGCATGGCGCTCGTTCATGGAGGCCGGCCTCGCGCAACCGCTGATCGCGGAGGCGGACGGCGTGGCGATTGCCCATGTCATCCTGTTCCACTTCGGGCAAACCTGCTGGTACTTTTACGGCGCATCCTCCAACGAATCCCGCGAACGGATGCCCAACTACCTGCTCCAGTGGGAAGCGATTCGCTGGGCGAAGGCACAAGGCTATCGCGTGTACGACTTCTGGGGCGCACCCAACACCTTCGATGAGGCCGACTCGATGTGGGGCGTATACGAGTTCAAACGCGGTTTCCGGGGCGTGGTCAACCGGCACATCGGCGCATGGGATTACGCGCCCTTCCCGCCGCTGTACACCGCCTACGCCCGCGCATGGCCTAAAGTGCTAGGCTGGCTGCGGCGGCGCGGTAATCGTAATACAGTGTAGAATGCAGCGAAAGATGAATCGAAAGGAATCACCCATGATCGCCTACGACCACCAAACAATCCTCACCAACGGCGTGCGCCTGCATGTGGTACTGGCTGGCCCCAGCGACGGGCAGCCCGTCATCCTGCTGCACGGCTTCCCCGAATTCTGGTACGGTTGGCACAACCAGATCAACTTTCTGGCGGAACACGGCTACCGCGTCATCGTCCCCGACCAGCGCGGTTACAACCTGAGCGAGAAACCCACCGGAATCGAAAACTACGATCTCACCGTACTGGCGAAGGATGTCACCGGCCTGATGGACGCGCTCGGCTATGAGCAAACCTATCTGGTGGGGCATGATTGGGGCGCGGCAGTCTCGTGGTGGACGGCGACACTGTTCCCGGAGCGCATCAAGAAGATGGCGATCCTGAACGTCCCCTACCCCACGCTGATGGGCAAAGCCTACCAGTCCGGCAACCTCGCGCAGTTGTTCAAAAGCTGGTACATCTTCTTTTTCCAGATTCCCAAACTGCCCGATGCCATGCTAGGCGCGATGAACGCACGCGGCATCGAACGGGTGCTGCTCAGCAGCAGCAAACACAATTCGTTCAGCGAGGAAGATTTGGTCGAATACCGCCGCGCATGGACGCAACCGGGCGCAATCACCGCCATGCTGAACTGGTATCGTGCCGCAGGGCGCACTTTCATGTCGCTGCGCCCACCCAAGAACGCCGCGCAGCAGCCCGCGCCCCGCGTGCGCGTCCCCACGCTCATCCTGTGGGGCGAACGCGATGTCGCGCTGGACAAATCGCTGGCGCAGCCAAGTCTGGATATGTGCGAGGAGGGGCGCGTGGTGTTCTTCCCGAAGGCGACTCACTGGGTACAGCACGACGAGGCGGACGCGGTGAACGCCAACCTCATCGAGCATCTGCGCGACTAGGCAACCGGCGCGAAACGCACCTCGAAGGCTTTCGCGCCATCTTCGATAAAACGCAGTAGCCGTTCGCCTTCCTGCGCCAGAGCATCCTGCTGGCCTGACGACAGGGACTCGAACGGCTCAATCGTCAAGATAGCCGTCCCTTTCTGAAGATCGGATTTCCACGCGCCGCGCACGAAACCATCCACCAGAATCACCGAGCGCACCCGTCCCGCCGTGAGAAATACCTTATTGCGGTACACATCCGAAAGGGTGCGCGTGCGATCCGCGTGTCCGATCAGCAGATTGTCATACTCCGGCAGAAAGCGCACCGGTGCCGGTATATCCCCTGCGGGTAATGGCGCATCCGGCAGATCAAACAGTTCCACGCCCTGCTCATCCCGAAACACGCGCAGTTCACCGCGCAGCGGTTCAACCGCCTCGCTCAATTTGCTCATCCCACTCCACGTCTGAAAATCCATGACCGAGGCGGGGCCAAAAGCGGCGAGATAGCGCCGGAACAAGGCTCCAACCGCCGTTTCTGCATCCACCGCCCGCCCCAGATACTGTTCGGTCAGCGCATAAGCCGGACTGCCGCCTTTCTTCCAACTCCCCGCTGGAAACACCTGTACCAGCGGCAAGTAGGTGCGTACCGTATAATCCAGCGCGTCTTTAAGGCGATCGGGTTCCAATTGCAGCAGCAAGGGATGCAACGCGGAAAACGACTGCGGAGTTGCCGCCAGTGCAGCCCGGCCAGCCTCCACAATCCGTTCAACTTCCATGCCGCGAATGTTGCGCCCGTGAAAACTGTTCAGCCCTTTGGTCAGCGCCGGTTGAAGCGTGCTGCGAAAGCGCAGGAAATCGTCCGCGCTGAACAGATGCAGCGTGGAACGCATGAGCGCCGCACGCACAACTTGCCGTTCTTCCATCGAACGGGTCAGCAGGGCGCGTTCAAACGCTTCAAGGCGAGTCCATAATCCAATATAAGGAGGGTTCACGACCTGCGCTTGCAAACCAACAAGGTGTTCAACCGCCGCTGCAACCCCCAGCGTGGCGCGGCGCAGCAGCAGTTGGCGTTCCAGCAGGGCGCGGTTCAAAGCCAGTCGTGATAGTACTGATCCGGTCATAAGGGTGCTCCATCATGATCGTGTGGGAGTACCCAGAATAGAACAAATTAGCGATTCGCGCCATCAAACGGGAACGCTCAGCGCCACCAGCGTCCGGGGTTGTAGCCCAACTCCTGACGCGCCTTGTCCACCGCCAGCAGCGTGTCATGATCGCCCACGCCGGCCTTCAGCGGCACGCCGGGGAACACTTCCGCCATCAGATCGGCGTTCGTGCGGCGCATCACGCTGTCCGCCGACGCGATGATATACGACGGGCTGCCGCTGACATCGGCCTCAAACGCCAAGCGGCAGCTCTGGGCAATATCGCGGGCATCCACATAACTCCACAGATTCCATTTGCGAACCAGCGGGTCATTCTGCCACGACTCGAAGCGTTCGTAATCGTGCGGCTCCATGATGTTCGAGAAGCGCAAGCTGACGATGGGGATGCCACTCCAGCGGCTGAAGTGGTTCGCCATCTGTTCGCCCACCACTTTAGAGAGCGCGTATGAGGACTGCGGATACAGCGGGTGCGCCTCGTCAATCGGCGCGTAGTGCGGGAATGGGTCATCGAACGGCAAGCCGAGCGTGGTTTCGCTGGAGGCCGACACCACACGCTTCAGCTTGAGGATAGCCGCCGCCGAGAACACGTTATAGGTGCTGAGGGTGTTCGTCTCGAACGTTTTCTGGTCGCTGGCGAGTCCCGGCGCAGGAATCGCCGCCAGATGCACCACCGCATCCGCCCCCCGCAGGATTTCCACCGTATGCCCCAGATTCGTCAGGTCAATCTGCGTGAATTCCGAGTTGCGCTTGACGGGCGGCACAATATCCACATTCAGCACGTCATAGCCTTTTTCGAGCAGGTCAGCCACCACCGCCCGCCCAGCCTTGCCGCTACCCCCCGTCACCACCACTTTGCGAAACGACTGCGCCATGTTTGTAGGTATCCTTTGCTACGATGAAAATCTACCATCACATCTTCGTGACCGAGACGAAATACGCGCCCGTACTCTCGCCATCAATCCCGAATATTCGCAGTTTCCAGATGCCGGACTGGTTGATCTGGCAGGTGAACGCCACATTGGTATCTTCCGCCGCCATGATGCGATCCCGCTGGCAAAGGCTGCTCCAGTCCGACCCATCCGGCGCGATCACCGCCACATTCTTCGCCACCTTATTCGCGGTAGGCGACAAGAACCACAGCCCGACCACGACTTCAGTACCCCGTTCGGCGCGGAAGCTGTACTCATGCTCGATGCCGTTGTCGAGTGTGTCGCCCAGTTGGTCGTTCATCATCATCGGTTTGGACTGCGCCGGTTCAACGGTCAACACCACATTCGGAATATCGCGCACCGGAGTCCCCTGAATATCCGTCACCGCACGGCGGCCTTGCAGCATATTGGCAATCACGCCGGCAATCGGTGAGCCGGTGAAACTCAGCACGAAAAAGAGCGAGGTCAAACTCAGCAAAATCCCCGCCAGACAGCCGACATTCGACCACAGACTGCGCTGCTTCTGTTTCTTCACTTTCTTTAGCGGCTCTAAATCCTCGCTGGAACGCGCTTGCTGCGGCGGGGTGCGCGCTTCCTGCACGAACGGCTTCGCGCCTTCCAGTTGGAAGTGCAGGCGGTTGGCCTTGCTGTGCAGCGGTTCCAGTTCCAGCGCCAACTTGAGCAACCGGATCGCCTCGTCGCGGTTGCTAGGGGCAATCGCGGCGGCCTTCTGATACAGCGAATCGGCGCTTTCGGTGTGCGATACCGCCACCACCGGCGCAGGCCGCGCCACTCCAACATGATCGCTCCATAGGTCAATATGCGTCTGCTGGATGACCTCATCCGCACAGGCGCGAGCAAACGCTTCCACAAACGTATCCGCCGACCCGTAACGATCCGACGGGTGCTTGGAGAGGGATTTGAGCAGCACCGGATCGAGGGATTTGGGCAGCGCCGGATTCAAGCTGCTAGGCAACGGCGGCGGCTCTGCCACATGCTGATGCAGAATCGCCAGCGGTGTGCTGCCGTTGAACGGGAAACGCCCGACCGCCAGCGCGTAAGCGATCACGCCCATCGAATATAAATCCGAGCGAAAATCGAGGTCAGACGCGCCCCGCGCCTGCTCCGGCGACAGGTACAGCGGCGTCCCCACCACGCCGCCCGTCACAGTCAGGCGCGTACCGTCCGCATCCAGAATGCGAGCGATGCCGAAGTCCGAAAGCGCCGCATCACCGCGCTTGTTCAGCAGAATGTTTTCCAGTTTAATATCGCGGTGAATCACGCCCTGATGATGGGCATAATCCAGCGCGCCCGCCACCCCGCGCAGCAAGCGCACCACTTCCTGCGCGTGAATATCCGCCGGGGCGCTAAACCGTGCCGCCAGCGTGCCACCGGGCAGGTATTCCATCTCCAAAAAGTAGCGCCCACGAAACGCGCCGAAGCTGTTCACTGTCACAATATGCGGATGGTGTAAACGGCGGGCGATTTCGGCTTCCTGCCGGAATCGTTCCACCACCGCAGGCTGTTCCGCCAGTGACGCACGTAGAATCTTGAGCGCCACCGTCGCACCCGTGTCCTCGCGCAGGGCGCGGTAGACCACCGCCATCCCGCCACCGCCGAGTTTTTCCTGCACAATGTAAGGGCCAAAACGGTTCTGGCCGGCGGCTGCTACCATTGCTCATCCTCTACGGGCTATCTGTCGCTGCACATTCCCAGTATAGACCGAAATAGAGAAGCATATGACATAACGTTTTTCCTACCCGAATGCAAAGCAATACCCCCGCATTCGTCGCATATAAAATCGGTAGAAGCGTTCTTTCGTAGGGACAACACCTGTGTTGTCCGCCTGTGTGCAGCGGACATGGCAGGCCATGTCCCTACGAAAGAAAATGATGTTCGAGGTTTTGAATGCAAAAGGAGGAGCATTTGCTCCCCCTTTGCGCTACAAAACGATCAGGTAAATCCTACGACGGCAGCACCGTGAACACGCTGCCCGCCCCACGCCCGTAGACTTCGGGGAAGTAGAACTCGTAGCCCGTTGGCGGGATGACGTTGTACGTTCCCGGCAGGCCAGCGCGGATGCTGTACACATACTCATACGTGCCAGCCGGCAGGTAGGTCGCGTACAGCGCCACCTTCTCGTCGCGGAACTCGATGTTGGAGAACCACCACCAGCCCCAGCCGTAACTCAGCGGGTCGCTGCTATCCAGCCCCGGTTCCGTGCCGATTTGCTGTTCGGTGTTCAGGTTGGGGTTCACGCCTTCCGTGCCCGCCGGAATCGGGTCTTCGATCACCACATAATGCAGGTCATTCGGCGCGACGATGGTCAGGCGCACTTGCAGCAGATCGCCCACACGCGCCTCAGTCACGGGCGTATCGCTGTCCGGCAGCGTGTACACCCGGCTGACCGTGATGCCCCGGCTGAGAGGCTGCACTTCCGGCACGGGCAGGTACATCCGCAGATGTGCCGAGTAGTACAGCACGCCCGCCCCCTCGGTACGTCCAATCGCCAGCGCATTGGCCTGATCCTTCAGCAGATCAGCCACCGCCACCGTCAGCTTTTGCGAGTCGCGGACGGTTTCTGGCGTGGCGCTGCCCTGTGTGAGCGCCTGTCCGTTGAGCGTCACCGAGTAGTCGTAGGCCGGACGCAGTTCGCCCGTCACCAGCATCCAATCAGTGAGCGCCATCACCGACCACGCCGTTTCCTGCGTGGTTTCCCATGCGTCGCCCGTGCGTGCCACCATCAGCCAGCGCACCACGTTCGGGATCAGGTCGCTCTGCGGGTTCAGCTTCACCAGCGCATCCAGCACGATAGCGGTGGTACGGGTATTGCTGTTCCAGTTATAGTAGTCGGTACTGGCTTCTTCCCAGTGCGCGCCGGTGGCGCTGATGATGACCTTGTTCACAATGTCGCTCAACAGCGTATTGGTGCGGCTGGTATCCCCGGCGTTGATGGCATTGAAGGCCAGCGCCAGATAGGCTTGCGCGTACAGGTCAAGGCGACCCCGCGCTTCAAACAGATTGGCGGCACGGCTGATGTCCGGCGCACCGGAACGTGCCAGCGCGTACAGGATGAACGCCTGCTGGTTCAACCGCCATGCGGGCTGCGTCTGGTTGGGGACGATCAGCCGGCTACGAAGGAAGTCCTGCGCGATCTGAATCGAGTTAGCAGACACTTCAAAGCCGCTGTCCCGCGCTTCGGTCAAGCCGATCAGCGCATAAGCCGTTGTCAGCGGGTTGCTCGCATCCTGCACGAACCAGCCCCAACCGCCATCCGGCTTCTGCTGCGCCGACAGCCGTTGCAGCGCGAAGTTCACGCCGTTTTCGAGCTGTTGCCGCAGTTCATCATTCGCCACGCCCAGCTTTTCCAGCGCCCTGTAGGTCATGATGTTGGGCAGGAAGCGGCTGACGGTCTGCTCCACGCACTGATGCGGGTAGTTCTTCAGGTATTCCAGCCCGTCCAGCGTAGCCGCCGCCAGCGACGGTTCCAGCTTCACGGTCAGTTCGCCCGCCGTCACATCGAAGCGCCCCGGCAGGCTGATGGCCTCGGTCACAGAACCGCCTTCGCGCAGCATCCCGCCCGTACCCACCATTTCCGGCACTTCGTAGCGGTAGACCGGCAGCAGACGGTTATCGCCCTGCCCCAACGGGGGTTTGCTGGCATCGGTGAACTGACCGCCACCGCCATTGGCGAAGAACGTCAGATCAATGGCCTGCGTATCCTCAACGGCGGCCTGCCATTCCACGCGCTGCCGCCCGCCCGCCGGGATGGTGAAGGTTTGCGCGTTTGCGCCGACAAACGAGACACCCGTCCCCTGTATCGAGACTTCGACCGGCATATCCGCGCCCGTGTTGTTATTGACGATGGCCGCCAACGTCACCTGATCGCCCACCACGAAGAAGCGCGGCGTGACCGGACGGATGAGCAGCGGCTTGGTACTGAGCAGATCGAACGTGTCCTGCCCGACCAGCATCAGCCCGTCCGCGCCAGATGTGACCGCCCGTGCATCCAAACGCCATGTAGTCAGGTTGTCCGGCAGCGTCACGCTGAACGTAGCCGTGCCGCTGGCATCCGTGACCAGTGTCGCGTTCCAGTACGCGGTGTCTACGAAATCCTCGCGGATGTCGAAGATACCGCCTTCACCGCCGCCGCCGCCACCGCCTTTGATCGTGTCCAGCACGGTCTGGGTGAGCTGGTCTACGTTGATGGTCAACGGGGTGGCCGTGCGCACGCTCAAACCGCGCAGCCCGTAGAAGGTTTCCAGCAGCGGGCCGCTGTTCGCGTCGGCAATCGAGAGCGAGGCCAGATCGGTCAGCCCCACACCCACTTCCGCCGACACCGGATTGCCCTGATAGTCCGTCGTCTTGACGGTGTACGTCACCGTCTCACGCGGGCCGGCCTGTTCCTTATCCGGCGTGATGCTGATGTGCAGTTGCTTCTGTTCGTTCGCCACGCCTAACTGCACCAGACCGGCGCGGAAGGCCGGAACCGGATTGTTCTCGTCCACGCCTTTCACCAGCAGGACGCTCACGAACACATTCGGCGCGAAATCCGCCGTGATCGGCAGGCGATAGATGAGCGAGTTGCTGGTGAGCGTCACCCGTTCAGCCTTCAGCACGCCGCCGCGTTCCACCGTAATCAGCGCCTCCGCCGTCCCCTGGAAGGGCGAGGCGATCAGGATTTCCGCCGTGTCACCCACCTGATAATCGGGGCGATCCGCGATCAGATCAATGCGGTTGCTGTTCTGCTGCCGCCAGCCCACATACTCACCGCTGGACACCCACATCGTCGTGGCGGCGACCACCGTGTTCCCGGCGCTGTCGCGGGTCTTGATCTTGGCTTTGAACACACCACCATTGGGCGGGGTGAAAGCATAGGTCACTTTACCATCCGCGCCGCTGGTCACGCTGCCGCTGCTGACGGGAATTTCTTCCACTTCCCATGTCCATGTCGTGCGTCCGGCCTCGTCCTTCTCCTGCACGCTCGACCAGCGGCGTTCGACCACTTCCACATCAATCGGCTGGTTGGCAATCGGGCTGCTGTCCCAACCGACGGCGATCAGATTCACGACGGATTCCTGCCCCGCCGTGCCGATGTAGTTTTCGGGGCGCGCACCGATGTACAACTGCCCCTTATGCACCACCACCTGCGTCCGGCCTGCCACCACCTGGTGGCTTTCGTCGGTGACGGTGGCCTCGATGGTGAACTGCTGACTCTGGGTGTTGTCCTTCAGCGCCGCCGGAATCTGGACGCCGAACACGCCCTGCGCGTCCGCCGTGCCTTCGCCGCTGGCAACCGCTTCGCTGCCGCCGCCGTAGAACTCGCTCGGCCCGGAGTCGTAGTCGAAGTCAATGAAATCGTAGAAACCTGTGCCGTTGTAGTTGAAATAGAACGGCTCGGCGATCACGTTGTAGTTGACCTTCGCGCCGCCCACCGCGCCGCCGAAGTAGTAGCGACTGTCCACCTTCACATCAATCGTGCTGCCCTGCACCACCTGATCGGTGGCAGGGGTCACGTTGACCTGAAACTCTGGCAGACGGAACTCCGCCACGCCAAACGTAACGGAACCCGTATTCTGATAATACTGGTCAGGGTCGGTGCTGGGCAGCACTGCTTCCACCCGGTAGTAGCCCAGCGGCGCATCATCGGCAATGTCGAACTGTCCGCTGAACGTACCAAAGGGCGTTAGCGGCAAATCCATCTCCATAATCAGCGCGCCGTTGGGGTCAATGACATGCACCGGAATGGTGCTGAAATCCGGCGGCGTATAGGTGACATCGTTCTGCATCCGCACGATGCCCCGGAAGTACACCGGCTGATCGGGACGATAGATCGGACGATCCGTATACAGGTACGAAGCATACGCATCGGGATAGTAGTTGGAGTTCAGGTTGAACTGGTACGGTTCAATGCCGTCCGACCAGTCGGACACGCTCACCCCGTACTGCCCGTTGGCATCCATCACCACCATCATCTGCTGGAACAGGCTGCTCACACGCGGGAAGGTGAACTGCGCCAGACCGTCAGCATCCGTCACGGCATCGCCCATCGGGGTGAAGCCCTGCCCGTACAGCTTGACGGGCGTGTTGGCGATGGGCAGGCCGGTCTGCGCCTCCGTCGCCCACACCAGCACGCTATCCACCGCGTATTTCATCGTCAGGTTGGCGGAACCCACCACCAGCACATGCGAAACTTGCGAATAGCCCCGTGCATCGGTTTCCGGCGCGGTCACGTTCAGCAGATACAGCCCCGAAGTCAGCGC
>CAIPFY010000117.1 GCA_903864435.1 uncultured Chloroflexota bacterium
CGTGTCTTCTGCGTGACCACCGCAACTGTGAATTTCATCGCTCTGACGATTCAACACGGGCAAACGGGCGAAACTTGCGGG
The DNA here is from genome assembly GCA_903864435.1 of uncultured Chloroflexota bacterium. Classification (GTDB taxonomy): domain Bacteria; phylum Chloroflexota; class Anaerolineae; order Aggregatilineales; family Phototrophicaceae; genus CFX2. The sequence continues at coordinate 82 of CAIPFY010000117.1, forward strand.
GGTAATACCAATTTTGGCGGCGGCATCTACAACGATAGCAGCGGCACGGTGAGCATCACCAACAGCACCCTGTCTGCCAATCGAGCCACTTCCTTCGGTGGTGCCATCTACAATGCAGGCGGTACGATGAACATCACCAACAGCACCCTGTCTGGGAATTCCTCAGCAGACAGCGGCAGCGGCATCTACAATGCCGCCGGCACGATGAACATTACCAACAGCACTCTGTCTTTGAATTCCACAGTCTACAGGGGCGGTGCCGCCTACAATACCGGCACGATGAATATCACCAACAGCACCCTGTCTGGGAATTCCGCACCCGACAGGGGTGGTGCTCTCTACAACACCACCGGTACTTTGAAGTTGCTCAACAGCACCCTGTCCTGGAATTCCACAACCGACAGCGGCGGTGGCATCTACTTTCGTAGTGGTACGGTAGAAGTGCAGAATACCATTATCGCGGAGAATACGGGAACTGCTGGTCCTAACCTTTATAACTATAGCCCAAGTTTTACCTCACTCGGAAACAATCTGATTGGTGATGATGACGGAGGTAACGGATTCACCAACGGGGTCAATGGCGATCTGGTGGGTGACACCATCAGCCCACTTGATCCTTTGCTGGGGGCACTGAGCAATAACGGCGGGACGACTCAAACAAGGGCACTGCTGGCCGGTAGCCCGGCGATTGACGCAGGTGATGATACGGCGTGTGCAGCGAGTCCGGTCAACGCTGTCGATCAGCGCGGCACGGCACGTCCGCAAGGCACACACTGCGACATCGGCGCGTTTGAGGTTGTCGCGTCAGCCACCACATCCGTCCCCGCAGCCATCGTCCCCACCGCCATCCCCGCCCCGGCACTGTGCAGCCTGACGGGGTTCGCCTCCTCGACGCAGGTGGCGATGTCACTACCGAACGGGAACAACGGCCTGAACGTGTGCTACTCACTCATCACCGACCCCGCACAGGCCGGCGTGACGCAACTGTTCGCGCTGGCCGCAGAGGTATACACCTTCGACGGGTACGGCTCGGTGACGACGGGCGTGCCGGTGCAGGTGTGCTTGCAGGGCGTGGGGACGCTGCTGTACCGCAGCGCCGTCGGTCAACCGCGTGTCACCGTCAACCTGCCGTCGTTCTCGCAGAACGGCTTCACCTGCGGCCTGATTCCGAACGCGGGGACGGTCATCCTCATCCCCGGCGCTGCGGCTCCGGCGGCAGCCATCCCACCGACTGCGCTTAGTAACTGCCGTGTGACCACGACGAACATCCTGAACCTCCGCGCCGCGCCCGATGCGACCAGCGCGATACTAACGAAAGTACCCTACCAAACGACATTGAGCGCCAGCGCCCGTTCCGGTGCGTGGTTGCAGGTGGTGTTCGGCAGCCAGCAAGGGTGGCTGTCGGCGGGGTATCTGTCGCTGGACGGCGATTGCGGCTAACGACTGCACACCTACATCAACAGGGGGGCGTGGCACAGGCCGCGCCCCCGAATCGAAATACAACTACACGCGCCAGCGCCCCCTCAGGCGGGGTTTGTAATTCTATTTTTAACATTAGCCACAGCCCTTAAAGATCATTTATCACAGCACAGATCATTTAAGGTTTATTTTTAGTATTTTTAATATCTAAATTATGAAATAAATGAAGATTATTTTGCTATCTTCCTTATTAAATTGCAATACCTACAATTGATTCATCAATAGACATATGGGGATTCGGCGACAATCACTCGTATCTATTTGGAATGCCCTCAGCGAAATGACCAAACACTTGCGCTGAGGGCATTCATTTTTAGAGGGGAGGTTTACCCGCGTGCAAGCACGGTGTTTCAGCCATCTTTTTCCGCCGATCAGCCGCCTTTTTCCCACCTGCTACCCCTTGACCCTCTCGCATATACGCTGCCATCTGCTATGCTTGCGTGGTCTGCAAACCAGTGATGGGGACGCCATTTGACCACCGAATCCCTTCCCGAAAACAACCCCGCAGAATCGCAAGCTCAAGAAGAAACCAATGCTCGTGTTGCCCGTGCAACCGGTGTGGTGGCGCTGGGGAACATCACCAGCCGCGTGCTGGGGCTTGCCCGCGAGATTGTCCTCACCAACCTGTTCGGCGCGACGCGGGCGGTGGATGCCTTCAATGTGGCGATCATCGTGCCGAAGGCGCTGTATGACCTGCTGATCGGTGGGCATGTGAACAGCGCACTGGTTCCGGTGTTGAGCGAAGTGGCGGCCCGCGAAGGACGGCAGGCGCTGTGGCAGCTGGTATCGCTGCTGTCCAGCATCGTCACGATTGCGCTGGCGCTGATGGTGCTGGCGCTGGAAGTGTTCGCGCCGCAGATTGTTTCGCTGGTGGGCGGCGGTTTCGACGGGCAAACGCTGGCGCTGGCGACCACCCTGCTACAACTGACCGCTCCGGCGCTCATCTTCTTAGGGCTGTTCGCTGTCCTCAGCGGCACGCTATACGCCCTGCGCGAATTCACATGGCCGGCCTTCGCCGTCACCGTGTTCAACGGCTGCATTGTGGTGATGACGCTGGTTTTTGCACCGGCCATCGGCCTCTCGCCCCGCCTCGCTCCCAATGGCGCACTGGCGCTCACGGCGGCACGTCCGGCAGAGGGTGTGGTGGTGGTGGCGCTTGGCTGGCTGGTGGGCGCGTTCGCCCAGATGGCGATCCAACTGCCGGGAATGCGGGGCGCCCGCCTGCGGATGCGGCTGGACTGGCGCAATCCTTCGCTGCGGCGCATCGGCAAGCTGTACGCGCCGGTGATGTTCTCGCTCATCATGGACACCCTCATCATCCGCACCTTCAGCTACAATCTCGCCAGTCAGACCGGCGAGGGCAGCATCGGCTACATGACATGGGCAACCACGCTGATTCAGTTCCCGCAGGGGTTGGTGGCGACGGCGATCAGCATCGCCATCCTGCCCACACTGGCGCGACAATCGGCGCTGATCGCCATCGAAGGCGATAAAGCCTTCAAAGATACGCTCGGACTCGGTTTGCGGCTGGCGACCACGCTCATTCTGCCCGCCGCAGTCGGCCTGTTCGCGCTGGCCGCGCCCATTGTGGCGCTGCTGTTTCAGCATGGTGCGTTCACCGCCCACGATACGCAGATGACGGTGCTGGCGCTGCGCTGGTATCTGGTGGGACTGCCCTTCGCGGCGGTGGATTTGCTGCTGGTCTATGCCTTTTATGCCCGTCAGGACACGTTCACGCCCGCGCTGATCGGCGTGTTCAGTCTAGCGGTCTATATGCTGGTGGCGGCGCTGCTGTTCCCGCGCTTCGGCCTGTTCAGCCTGATGATCGCCGACAGCGTGAAATTCGTCGTTCACAGCACTATTTCGTGGTTGCTTCTCAGCCGTCGTATGGGCGGGTTTGGCGGGCAGCGGTTGGTTGCCACCGGCTTGCGGGCAGGCGTGGCGTCCGTGCTGATGGGGCTGGCGGGCGCGGGGGCGCTGGCGCTGCTGGAACACTGGATTCAGCTGGATACGCTCATCCACGAACTGCTGCTGGTGGGGATCAGCGGCGGAATCAGTCTGGTGGTGTTCGTGCTGGCGGCGGCACTGCTGCGCATAGACGAACTGCGCTGGATGGGCAAAATGCTGGCGCGGCGATTAAGCCGCAATCCTTAAGGATTCTTGAGACAAGCTGCACGTAAAATACAGATTATCGGGGATTGGTCGTTCTGTCCTGTCCCGGTGCAGCGAGGAGCATCTGTCGTGAGTACAATCCCCAGCGAAAAGCCTGCTACCTTCTTCGCATCTGCCGAACGCGCCGACACGGAATCGTTGCGCGAGGATGCAGCGCGATTCGCCACCAACCCGCTGCTACAAAGCCTGCTGGACGCTGTTCCTGACATCTTCATGATCCTGAACGAACAGCGCCAGATTGTGTATGCCAACCGCACCATGCTCGATTTTCTGGGCTGGAAGGAACTGGATATTGAATCGGGGTTGCGCCCCGGTGATGCGCTGGACTGCGACCACTCGACAGAAGTGAACGGCTGCGGCACCACCGAATTCTGCCGCAACTGCGGCGCGGTACGTGCCATTCTTTCCAGTTTGCGCGGCGTCGAAAGCGTTGAGGAATGCCGCATCATCCAGCACGACGGCAACGCGCTGGATTTGCGCGTGTGGGCAACCCCGCTGACCATTGAAGGGCGGAAATATTCGGTCTTTGCGGTGAATGACATCAGCGACGAGAAGCGCCGCCGCGCCTTAGAGCGCATCTTCTTTCATGATGTGCTGAACACCGCCGGAACGCTTTCGGGGTTTGTCCAGCTGATGCAGGGCGCCAGCTATGAAGAACTGGACGAATACCGCAGTATCATCGGCGTGATTAGTCAACGCTTGCTGGAAGAAATCGAAGCCCAACGCGATCTTTCCGCTGCCGAAAGTTCCGAACTGGCGGTAGTGCTGGAACCGGTGAACGCGCTGGACATGCTGCGCGAGGTGGGCGAACGCTTCAGCGGGCATCCGGTGGCTGAAAAACGAAACCTGATGATTGACGATGGAGCGCAGGCGGTCATCTTCGAGAGTGATTTCACCTTGCTAGGCCGAGTGTTGAGCAATCTGGTGAAAAACGCGCTGGAAGCCAGCGCCCCCGCCCAGACGGTAACGCTGTCCTGCGGGATGGATGGCGACTGGGTGGCGTTCCGGGTGCATAACGATTCGTTCATGCCGCGCCATGTGCAGCAGCAGTTGTTCCAGCGGTCATTCTCCACCAAAGGCGGCGGGCGTGGGCTGGGTACATACAGCATCAAACTGCTCTCCGAACGTTACCTGAAAGGGGACGTTTCGTTCGTCAGTTCGCAAGCCGAAGGCACGACCTTCACGGTGCGTTTCCCGTCCGAGTGAGCCTGAACCGCGTGTGAGCGCAACGGATTGGAAATCCATCAGAATCGCGCTGTACGAATTGACCCCTTCCGAACCCCGCCATACAATAGAGTCAGAAACAGACACATTGGAAGCAACCTCACTGCGCGATTGGCATGAGGGTCGGGAACAGTATGGCAAAAAAGAAGGACTATTATCAAACGTTGGGCGTGGAAAAGACGGCTAACGAGAAGGAAATCAAGCAGGCGTACCGTCGGCTGGCGAAGAAGTACCATCCCGATGCCAACCCGGACAAGAACGCCGAGGCACGCTTCAAAGAGATCAACGAAGCCTACGAAGTGCTAGGCGATGCCGAGAAACGCGCCCGCTATGACCAGTTTGGCTCGGCTGCGCCCGGCGGCTTCCCCGGCGGTTGGCAACCGGGGGGCGGCAGCGGCGGCTTCACCAATGTGGAAGACATGGGCGAGTCCCCGCTGAACGACATTTTCGACTCGCTCTTTGGGCGGCGCAGCGGTCGCGGCACGACCCGCGAACGCGATCGCGGCGGCTTTGGCGGCTTCAGCGGACAGCCGATTGCGACAGCCGGACAGGACATCGAGCAACCGGTGACGATCAGCCTGCGCGAAGCCTATGCCGGCGCGACACGCATCGTGACCAAAGGCGACCGCAAGATCAAGGTGAACATTCCGGCGGGCGCGAACAACGGCACGAAAGTACGACTGGCGGGCGAAGGCACTCCCGGATTTAGTGGCGGCGCGGATGGCGACCTGTACTTGGTGGTGGACGTGACGCCCGAAACCGGTTTCGAGCGTCAGGGCGATAACCTGACGGTGGATGTGCGCGTGGATTGGGCGGTGGCGATGCTGGGCGGCGAAGCAGAAGTGCCGACACTGGATCGTCCGGTGAAGTTGCGCATTCCGGCAGGCACGCAGTCCGGGCGCAAGTTTCGCTTGACGGGCAAGGGAATGCCGATCATGAAGAAACCGGGCGAAAGCGGCGATCTGTTTGCGCGGATGCTCATCACCATCCCCGAACATCTCACCCCCGAACAGCGCATACTGGCTGAGAATTTGCGCGATTCGCTGCTCTAAAGTGGTTAAGCGTGGAAGCCGTTGGCGTAGTCGGTGTTAAAGCCCACCAGATCGTTCAGCGCGTACTCGGTCAGTGACCACAGATCGCCGGTCGGGATGCGGGTGTGATGGGGTTCGGGGCGGGGCGCGGCGTTCAACCGTTGCGCCATTTCGGAAAGCTGCGCTTCGTGGCGGGTGCGCATCCGGTTAAACCGCGCCAACGCCTGCATAATTTCGCGGTCGCCATGCACCATGCGCTTGCTTTCCAGCGATTCGTAGTAGAAAGTGTGCCGCCACGAGCGATGTTCTTCCACCAGTTGGTGAATCTGGTCACGGGTGTGGCGCAGCGCCGAGAGCGTGCTGCTGTAGCGCCCGCCGTTGTGCATGAGCAACAGCCCTTCGAGCAGGCTGACGAACTTCTCGGCCTGCGACAGCCGCTTGCGGTACTCGTTATTCACCCGCCACAGAAGATCAGATTGGGGCGCCATCATCAAACCCTGCGAAACGCTACTGGCATCTCATTCGTATTATTATAACGCGATTCGGCGCTGCTCATCCGGTTGAATCCAGTTGATTTCCTCCGGCGTACCCCCGTCTACCCAACGGCGAGGGGTTCCTGCCGCATTTTTGGATGAGAGTTACCAGAACGTATGTTCTTAACGAGTATTCTGTGCTAAAATCATACTATAATAAGCGGTGCGGTCTTGCAGGATTCATCCGCAAGCGTGCCGCGCCACAGCCCGTCGGATGAGTGCAGGGAAATGCCATGAAGTACACGGGTGGCGATTACGACGAATATGATGACGAGGACGAACTGATCGAGGATGATGAAAACCTCGATGAGGACGATGAAGAAAAAGGTGGCGGCAGTGCGCCGCGCACCAATCCGTTCAGTCCGCCCCGCGCTTCTACAGTGATGGGGCAACCGCCGCGTACTGCCGGAACCGGGCAGGGCGGCGCACCGGGCGGCCCCGTAGGCGGTTCGCGTTTGCCGGGCAGCGTGGGAGCTACCAGCCGCCCACCGGGCGCACCCGGTGGCGGCAGTCCCTCCGCAGGCAGCACTCCAATTAAATATGGCAGCGGCAGCGGCGGCAGTTCGCCATCGCAATCGCCGTTTAATTCGCCGCAGCGTCCGGCGGGCAGCAGCAGCCCACCCGCCCCCGGTGGGAGCAGCAGCGCGTTCGGCGCGAATCGCCCTGCCAGCAGCCCGCCGCCTTCCGGTGGGAGCAGCAGCGCGTTCGGCGCGAATCGCCCTGCCAGCAGCCCGCCGCCTTCCGGTGGCAGCAGCAGCGCGTTCGGCGCGAATCGCCCTGCCAGC
>CAIPFY010000118.1 GCA_903864435.1 uncultured Chloroflexota bacterium
AATCGTTGATCTCTCCCGGCGGCGCGGTGAAAGCAGCCACAAACTCATCGAAGGTGATGAGGGGCTGATCGTACAGGCGCATACTGTCATCGGCGGCACGCAGCACCAACCGCCGCCACGGGCTGTAGTCATCGGTGCGCGAGAAGCCGAAGAAGAAGGCGCGTTTCTGGACGGCATAGGCCGCGAAGCGTTCGCCCAACTGCTTGAGCAGTGCGATTTTTTCCGGTTCCATATTCATAATTCTCCGTAGATATTCCGCCGCCAGTCCCCAGTGATGAGCCGGCAGCACATGCTGACGCAGCACGTCCGCCGCGTTATCCGGTAGTTTGAGCAACGCCTCGTACAGTCGGTTAGCCTGTTCGCGCCTGTCTGCCGCCTCGCGCTGCTTCCAGCCCCGTTCGACCATCCGGTTCCACGCCGCCGTCAAACTGCCGTCGGCATGGTGCATCACCACTTCCAGAAAACTCACTACGCTGGATTCCATCCGGTACAGCTTGATGGAAGGATCGGGGCCGTTGTTGGTGAACACATAACCCGTCAGATCGGGCGCGGGCTGGATGCGGTCACTGGCGGCCAGCCAATCCACCAGCATCTCGACCAGCCGCGTGCGCTCAAACGGCACACCGGGCAGTTTGTCGTCCGTCGCCAGCGTGAGCGCCCGCCGGACGCGCTGCAACGCGGCCCGCGCCAGCGCCAGAGTCAGGCGGGGGTCGCTGCTATGGGCAGCAATCAAGCTGCCGCCGGATTTCACGCAGCCCAGTGGGAGCATTTGCAACGCCAGCGAACACCACCCGCAAATTGGCTGTCCGGCCTGTCCCGCCGGCCCGAAGTTGGATACAGCGCGGCCATTGAGCATAGGGACTTCTTCGCGGGTGGCACGATAGGCCGCCGCCCGCCCGCAGAACACGCAGGTTTCGCCTTCCAGATGGGGCGCATCGGCCTGCCAACCGTACAGCACCCGCCGCACATGCGCCTGCTGCAAATCAGGGTTGGCGCTGGAGGTATAACCCGCGTTCAAAAAGACCATGCCGCGTCCCAGACCGCGCATCGGCCCCGGTTCGGTGTACAGTTTCGCCAGCCACGCGGCGGCGCTGTTCAGATCGTCCCCGGTGAGCGTGTGCGGCTGGTCGCGGCGGGCATAGGCCGTCAGCGTAGCCACGCCCACATCCACCAGCGGATGACCGGTATAGGTCAGCACCTCATCCCTCCTCATACTTCTCATATAGACAAGCTCAGGTTAGGACAGTGCGTAAAAGGCGTATAGAGTGTTTACCCCTAATTCGGGGCGCTGAGGGCTGTTGATGGGGGATGGCGCAAGGGGAGAATCAAAACTCCGCAGCGGGGGCTGCGGAGTGAACTGTAAACGGTTAGCGGCGGGCATCAAATGCAGATTCGCATGGCTGTTCAATAGAGTTCGGGCGGGATATGACGCGCACACGGTTCAAGACTTGCGGCGCAGTGGTCAACAACGATTGCGGTCACAACGCAAAACGCCGACGCGAAACCCGTCGGCGTTTTTGTTTGGCGCGGCGGCAACCCTACCCTACACAACAAAAAAAACCTTCGGGACATGCTGCCCGAAGGTCTTTTCGTACGTCATGACAGAACGGGGCTACTTCGATTTCTGCTGTTTCGCCCAGTCATCGCGCAGCGTGACGGTGCGGTTAAAGACAAGTGTGCTGCCCTGCGTGTCGGGGTCAACCGCGAAGTAGCCGAGGCGCTCGAACTGGTAGCCTGTACCGGCCTGCGCGTTCGCCAGCGACGGCTCAACCTTGCAACCCGTCACCACTTCCAGCGAAGCCGGGCTGATGTCGTTCACGAAATCGCTGCCCTCGTCATCACCGGGGAAGGGTTTGGTGAACAGGTGATTGTACAGGCGCACTTCAGCATCTAGCGCCTGTGCTGCCGATACCCAGTGAATGGTGGCCTTCACCTTGCGCCCGTCCGGCGCTTCGCCGCCCTTCGTGGACGCATCATAGGTGCAGCGCAGTTCGACCACGTTGCCAGCCGCGTCCTTTACTACTTCCTCGCATTTAATGAAGTAGCCATAGCGCAGGCGCACCTCGCGCCCCGGCGACAAGCGATAGAACTTGCTCGGCGGGTTCTCCATGAAGTCGTCCTGCTCGATGTACAGCACCTTCGAGAACGGCACTTCACGGCTTCCGGCGGCGGGGTCTTCGGGGTTATTCACCGCATTGAGCATCTCGGTCTGCCCTTCGGGATAGTTCGTCAAAACCACCTTCAGCGGCTTAACGACCGCCATCACACGGGCAGCGCGTTTGTTCAAATCCTGCCGGACGCAGTATTCCAGCATCGCCATCTCAGCGATGCTATTGCTCTTGGCGATGCCGACCATTTCCACGAAATTCCGAATGGCTTCGGCAGTATAGCCGCGCCGCCGCAAGCCGCTGAGGGTGGGCATACGCGGATCGTCCCAACCGCGCACATGCTTTTCCTGCACCAGCCGAATCAGCTTACGCTTGCTCAACACCGTGTGGTTCAGGTTCAGACGGGCAAACTCGATCTGCACCGGCTGGTAAATGCCCAGCGATTCGATGAACCAGTTGTACAACGGCTTGTGATCTTCAAATTCCAGCGTACAGATCGAATGGGTGATGCCTTCGATCGAATCCGACTGACCATGCGCCCAATCGTACATCGGGTAGATGCACCACTTGTCGCCGGTGCGGTGGTGCGTGGCATGCAGGATGCGGTACAGCACCGGATCGCGCAGGTTGATGTTGGGCGAGGCCATGTCAATCTTGGCACGCAGTACGCACTCGCCCTCTTTGAATTCGCCGGCCTTCATGCGCTCGAACAAGTCATGGTTTTCTTCGACGGTGCGGTTGCGGTACGGGCTGTCTTTACCGGGCTTGGTCAGCGTCCCGCGATGTTCGCGAATTTCGTCGGCGGTCAGATGATCCACATAGGCTTTGCCCGCCTTAATCAGTTGCACCGACCACTGGTAAATCTGCTCGAAGTAATCAGAAGCATAGTAGATACCCGCCCACTGGAAGCCCATCCAGCGCACATCAGTAATGATCGAATCGATGTATTCCTGCTCCTCTTTGACCGGGTTGGTATCATCAAAGCGCAGGTTGCATTTGCCGCCGTACTCCTCCGCCAGACCGAAGTTCAAGCAGATGGACTTGGCGTGACCGATGTGCAGATAGCCATTCGGTTCAGGAGGAAAACGGGTATGCACACGTCCGCCAAAGCGTCCGCTGCGGTTGTGCTCGTCAATGATTTCCTGAATGAAATGGCGGCGCGGGGCTTCGGGGACAGTCCCCTCGGACGCGGCGGCTTTGGGGTCGAGATCGGCACTGGTCATGGCGATACTAGCTCCTAAATCGTGCAGTCATGAACCACCTTACCATAGCGCGTTACCCGCCGATTTGACAAGATGCCGTTTGTACAAAAACGGACTCGTTTCGCTAGGGATAAGCCGCCAAACCCTCCCCCTTGAACCACGCAGGCGCAAGGAGGAAGGCCGCAAACGCTTATTCCTCGCGGGTCTGAATAACATTTTCCAGCGGATACACGGTCACGGTCACAGATTCAACCGCCGCCTTAGCGATATGCCCGCCGACCATTGCCTCATCCTGATAACCATGCAGATGCACAGGACGGCCTTCCGTCGAAATAACAGGCTGCAAGGCCGGATCGCTGCTGTACAGGCCGTTGATCGTCCAGACTGCGGGTTCGGCGTAGTCAATGAAACGGAACGAGTCGGTGTTCATATAAGCCGCCGAGAGGTCTATACCCACTTTGGGCAGGTTGTAACCGACGGTGGTGGAAACCGCGCCAAACTGACCGGTGATATGCAGGCCAGCCAGCGTCACGCCGGACTCGCCCAGCGTGGCGACAAGCCACTCATGCAAGTTCTCGACGTTCTGGACTTCATACACAACCGCATCTTCGGGGTTCGCAATCGCCAGCGCGATAAAAGGAAACTCCGGCTCGAAATCAATCACAGGGGCGGCTTTTTCGCCCTGTTCAGGCGTGGCGACAGGTTTCAGCGCAGCCAGCAGGTCAATCACCTGATTCTGGCCTTCGCTGGAGGGGTCTACCCACCAGTAATGCACATGCTCCACCGTGCCGTCCGGCATGAGTTCGCCATTCCGCATCTCGTTATTGGTGGTACCAACGCCCATCACCGACCATTCCGGCGCGTAGTGTTCGAGATGACTCTCGACTTCAGGAATGAGGATGCCATCGGTCACATCCCCACTCAACAACTGCTTCACCGAGCTGTAGACCAGCAGCGTCGGTTGGTCGCCCTCGTCACCCTGCGCGAAGCCAATCACAGCAGTCAGAAAAATCAAAAGTGTCACCAGAGGAAGCGTTACAAATCGCATGAACAAATCCTTTAGGCAAGATTGATTGATAAACAGACATTACAGATTATAAGAGAACTTTTTGTTTTTTCTCCACTATTCTTTGCCAGAAGCCGCATTTTATGTTAGCTTCATAATCTGCACAGGCTGTTTTCAAAAGATTTACCTGTAACGAAACTAAGGAGCAGAGTAGATGCGACGTATTGCGTTATTTATGACCCTCTTGGTCGTCGCGGCCTTCACCCTGATGGGTACGGTAGTGATGGCTCAGGATGCGCCCAGCGTAGCCGTCATCACCCCCTATCTGGCACAACCCGGCACCCAATTCCTCGTCGAAGGCTTCCAGACCTCCGCTACTGATCTGGGTTGGACGGTGAACGTGATTGATACCGCCGGCGACGTAGCCGCCGTCATCAGCCGCATTGAAGATGTGGTCAATCAGGGCGTGGATGCCATCGTCATCAACGTTGACCCGGCTCAGGTCAGCGCCGGTTTGCAGACCGCCGCCGACGCGGGCATTCCCGTGTTTGGCATGGATGCAGGCGCGGACGCGCTGCTCATCACCAATGTGACCAGCAATGGCTACGCGATGGCTGCCGAAACCGCGACCTATGTGACCGACCGTATCGGCGGCGCAGGCGGCGTGGTTATGTTCGTGTTCGACCCGTACCCGCCCGTCCAGAAGCGCGGCATCATTGCCGATACGATCTTCGGCAACAACCCGGACATCACCATTATTGATCGCATCACCCCGGATGTGACCGATGGCGGTATCGCGGACTCGCGTGCCAAGATGGAAGCGGTTCTGGCAGCGAACCCGGAACCGGGCAGCATCAAAGCGGTGTGGGCGGCGTGGGATCAACCCGCGCTGGGCGCACTTCAGGCCATCGAAGCCGCTGGTCGCCAGAATGAAGGCATTGTGATCGTCGGGATTGATGCCAACCCGCAGGCGTTGGACGCCATCGCCGCAGGCGGCAACTTTGAAGCCTCGGTCGCGCAGGACTTCTCTGGCATTGGCGAAGCCACAGCCGACGCGGTTGCCCGCGTACTGGCCGGTGAAACCATCAACCAGCGCGTCATCTATGTGCCGACCACACTCGTGACCAGCGCCAACGTGGCCGACTTCCTCGGCAGCTAACTCTGCGTCATCTCAAACGAGGTCAGGGATGTCTATTCCCTGACCTCGCTGCACAACAGTCGGTGGAAGATAAACACCCGCCGCGAACATGGTTATTCGATAATGGCCTCTCCACTCCTCTCGATCTCCAACGCCAGTAAAACGTATGGCAGCAGCCGGGCGCTGATTGAAGCGCGGCTGGAAATCCTACCGGGGCAGGTTCACGCCCTGATGGGCGAAAACGGCGCGGGTAAAAGCACGCTCATCAAAATTCTCGCCGGGGTGGTCGCGCCCGACAGCGCCCAGATCGCGCTCTCCGGTCAGCCCGTCACCATTCACAGCCCGCAGGATGCGTTCAATCTGGGGCTGCGTTTTATCCATCAGGAATTGAACATCGTCCCACAGCTTTCCGCCGCCGAGAATATTTTCGTCAGCCTGCCCTATCCGCGCCGCGCCGGTTTTCTGGTGAACTGGGCAAAACTGCACGCCGATGCAGAACAGGTGCTGGCACAACTGGGAATCCACCATATTGACCCGCGCCAGCAGGCCGCCCGATTGAGTCCCGGCGACCAGATGCTCATCAAAATTGCCAGCGCGTTCTGGGGCGCAGAACGCGCCGCCACCTCGGTGTATGTGATGGACGAACCGACTGCCGCGCTGACAGGCGACGAAACCGAACGCCTATTCAAGGTCATCCGGGAACTCCAGAACAAAGGCTGCGGCGTGCTGTATGTCACCCACCGGATGCGGGAAGTATTCGAGATTTGCGACATGGTGACGGTCATGCGCGATGGTCGCGTGGTAGAAACCCGCCCGATAGCCAGCACCACGCCGAGCGACCTGATCCGCCTGATGACCGGACGCGATCTTGAACAAGCCTACCCGCCGCGTACCCTTCCCGTCGAGCAAGCGGTCACGCTGGATGTGCGCGACCTTTCGACGCGCCAGATTAGCGGAATCCATTTCCAGCTTCACGCGGGTGAAATTCTCGGCGTGGCGGGATTGACCGGAGCAGGCCGCAGCGAACTACTGGCGGCGCTCATCGGCGCGGAACGGCGGCTGACGCATGATGTCCTGCTGGATGGCGCCCCCCTGCCCCCGCTTGACCCCACCCGCGCATGGGAACGCGGATTCGCGTATGTGCCGGAAGAACGGCGCACGCAGGGATTGATGCTCTCGCGCAGCATTCAGGACAATATCACGCTGCCGCATCTTCAGCGCATCAGCCGGGGCGGTGTATTCCTGAACCGTGCGTCTGAAAAACGCATCTCAACCGAAATGGGCAAATCCGTACAACTGAAGTCCACTGGCGCAGAACAGATCACGCGCCAACTCAGCGGCGGCAACCAGCAGAAAGTGCTGTTCGCCCGCGCGCTGGTACAAACACCGCGTGTCCTGCTGCTGGACGAACCCACGCGAGGCGTGGATGTGGGCGCGAAATATGACATTTACACGTTGATCCGGCAGATCAGCGGACGCGGCGCAGCGGTCATCGTGGCCTCGTCCGATCTGGGCGAACTACTCGGCCTGTGTGACCGCGTGCTGGTGATGCGGAAGCGCCGCCAGTCGGCGCTGGTGGATGCCACTGGAATGACCGCACAGGAGTTACTAACCCTGTGCTATGACGAAGCGGGCTAAAACCCGACAAGAACGGAGATTGGTATGGTGTCAACTCAAGCACAGCTAGGCCGCTGGCTGCGCCGGTCAGGAACGCTCATCGGCTTCATCGTGGTCATCGTGTATTTCACGATTAACATTCCCAACACGTTCCTGACGCTCCCGAACTGGCTGAACATCTCGCAGCAAATTAGTATGCTGGCGGTGGTGGCCTTCACCATGACGATTGTGATGGTCATGGGGGACTTTGATTTGAGCGTCGGCTCGATGGCGAGTCTGGCGGGGATTGTGGCGGCGCTGCTGTTCCGCGACTCGCAACCGGTGCTGCTAGGCGTGGTCGCGGCACTGGTGGTCGGGCTGATCGGCGGACTCATCAACGGGGTGCTGGTGAGCTACATCGGCATCACGCCGTTCGTCGCCACACTCGGCACGCTGACCGTGTTCAGCGGCGTGGCATTCCTCCTCAGTGGCGGCGAAACCATCTTCGGCAGAGATATTCCAGCGGATTTCAGCACGTTCGCACGCGGCGGTATTCCGGTCGGGATGGTCAACGAGCGCCCGCTATTGTTCCCGAACCTGACCATCATGGCGCTGATTGTGTTTGTAATCGTGTGGGTGGTGCTGGAACAAACGGCCTTCGGACGACGGCTGTATGCCATCGGCGGCAATGTGGAAGCAGCGCGGTTGGGCGGGGTGCGGGTGCGCCTGCTGCGGCTGATCGCCTTCATGCTGACAGGGATGGGCGCGGCGCTGGCAGGGCTAATGTACGCCAGTCGCGTGGCTTCTGCCAACCCCACGCAGGGCGCAGGGCTGATGCTGGATGCCATCGCCGCTGTGTTTCTGGGCATGACATTGAGCGAAGAAGGTGAACCGCATGTGGCGGGGACGCTGCTCGGCATCCTGATTCTAGGGGTGCTGGATAACGGCCTGACGCAGATGAAAGTGGATAGCTACGTGCGCGAAGTCTTGATCGGCGCGATTATCATCGGCGCGGTCACATCCAGTAGTTTGAACCGTCGGGGGCGCTAAACACCATGTACACCACTAATCCTCTTTTGAGCGTGCTGAGAAACAGCCGCGCCAACCGCCGCGTCGCGCTGTGCGGGTATTTCCTCGCGGGCTACCCTGCGCCGGAAACCTTTTACCGACTGGTGCGGGCGGCGAATTTGCTAGACATCATCGAGTACGGCATTCCCGCCAATAACCCAATGATGGATGGTCGGGTGATCGCGCAGGCGCATACCACTGTGATTCAGGAACGCGGGCTGGGCGCGGAAACGGCGCTGGCGCTCATCGGCGGCCTGCGGGACATCCCCCAACCGCGTTTCGCCATGACCTATTCGTATGTGGGGCGCGAACTGGACGGCTTCCTGCGGCTGTGCCTGACCAACGGCTTACAGGGTATGCTCGCGCCGGATATGGACGAGGATGAAATGCGCTTCGTCGCCACCATTATGCGGGCGCTGAATCTGGCAGTGGTGCGCCTGCTGGACTCGCAGGCCGACGAAGCCACCATTGAGCGCAGTGTGCGCTTGGGCGATGTGATCTATCTGAAGGCCGCGCCGGGGGCAACCGGAACCAGCGCGGCGCTGGAAGGCGATTTATACACCCGGCTGGATGCAATCATCCAGCAAATCCGCGCACTCAAGCCGGAAATGCCGATTGGCGTGGGCATCGGCATTCAGCGACCGGAGCAAATCGCGGCGCTGGCGCGGCTAGGGGTGGATATGGCGGTGATTGGCACACGGCTGGTCGAAAAAGTGGCACAGGGCGAAGACGCGATGGTGGACTATTTGCGCGAAATGCGTGCCGCCGCCGTGTATGGTTAGTAACCCTCATCGCCCGCCCGTTCTCCCTCAGAGCGAAGGGTGTGAGGTACGGTAAACGGACACGGCTCGCGCTGTGTCGCTACGAAAACACGCATAAGAGGGTGTCGTTGAACGAATGCCGCCATTTCCGAATACACCCTATAGCTATTACAAGGTGAACACGATGGCAAACTGGCTGACACTGGACATCGGCACCACCGGAACAAAAGCCGCGTTGATGGAAGCGAATGGACAGGTACTCCGCAGCGCCTACCGCGATTACCCCACGCAGACCGCCGAAGGTGGCGTGGTGGAGCAG
>CAIPFY010000119.1 GCA_903864435.1 uncultured Chloroflexota bacterium
CGCTACGGCTACCGCGCCTTGCGTGACCTCAGCAGCCCGCCGCCGCGTCAAGTGTGGACGGACTATCCGGCGCTGGAACAGGCGCAGTCCAACCAGTACGCCACCGATTACTATGTACTGAACAACCTCGGCACACGGCGCAAGCTCACCCTCAGCCTGACCGCCCCGCAGGAAGTGGCGGTTATCCCCACGCAGCCGCCTAGCGGGGCGTGGATGTGGTACAGCAACCGCGCTGACCGCAGCCGCACCACGCTCACACGCGCTTTCGACCTGACCGGCCTGAACAGCGCCACGCTGACCTATAAAGTGTGGTACGACCTTGAAGATTTCTGGGATTATGGCTATGTCGCGGTCAGCGCCGACGAGGGCGCAACGTGGACGCCGCTGGCAACCCCTTCGATGGATGCCACCGACCCGCTGAACAGCGCGGTTGGCCCCGGCTATACCGGAGTTAGCGTGAACTGGCTGGACGAGCGCCTGTCGTTAGATGCCTATGCTGGACAGCGCGTTCTGGTGCGCTTCGATGTGGTGGCGGATGATGCCGTTACGCAGCCGGGGCTGGCGCTGGATGATGTGGCGGTGCCGGAACTGGGCTATGCCAGCGACTTCGAGGCAGACGGCGGCGGTTGGGAAGCGGCGGGATGGGTGCGAATGGACAACCGTTTGCCGCAGCAGGTGTGGGTACAGGCGGTGGAACGCATCGGGACGGATGTGCGGGTGACGCGCTGGCTGGCGACGGGGACGGCGCTGCACACGCTCCAACTCGACCCGAACACCGATCAGGTGCTACTGGCAGTGTCACCCTTCGCGCCGCTGACCACCGTGTACATCCCCTACACGCTCAAGGTGGCGCTGGATTAAGCGAATCGTGCCACGAGGGACACGGCAATTTCACCGTGTCCCTGCCGTTTTCGGCTTTTCTACAACAGCGGGTTGGCTGGATACAGGCCGGTTCCCCGGTGCTGCGCCTTCTGAGGCGGGTGAACCTGCGGGTTCTCGCAGACGATCAGCACCCCGTATCCGGCAGTTTCCGGGTCGGGCAAATAGTTGGGGATGATCTGCACGGCCCGGAAGCCCTTGTGCAGTTGTTTCGAGAGATTGGTATCGAAGCGTTCGCCCGCCACCACCTCGGCAACATAGGTTTCCACCGGAATCTGGTCGGCCACCGCCGCGTAATCTATGATCGCGCTGCCCGCCACCATCCCGCGCAGGTTCATTTCGCGCACGACGTTGAACCGCGCATCCATCAACCGGCTGCCCACCCCGTAGCCGCGATAGTCGGGATGCACTGCCGATTCGACGCCGTACATCCACTCCCCACGCGGCTCATGCGTGGTCAGCCAGCCGTTGCCGACCAGTTCCCACCACGACATCAGCGGCGGACGCGCCGGATCATAGTGCATCCGCATCCCGCTGGTCAGGCCGACTAATTGGCCCGTCGTGGTATCCACCGCCACGAACTGCGCTTCCGGGAATACCTGCACATGCTGGCGGTAATGGTCGGCGGTGAAGCAGGCCGCATCCTCGCGGGGGTTGCAGTGATAAATAATTCCGGTCAGCACTTCTAGCTCGTCGGCATCTTCCGAACGGGTGAGCCGGATTTCAATCTGGTTCAACAGCGTGCGATCAGGAGAATGTGTCATGGTTGTGTGCCTATTCGTCATGATTTCACGCCGATTGTGTGCGAAGGACAGGATGAGCCGCAGCCGATTTGCGGGCGGGACGAATGAAAATCGAAGGGACGCGCCGGTATTCCGGGTTGCGCCACACGATTTCTACGCCCCAGTTGCCCTCGCTGTAATTCGGGATCAGGCCATGCACCTCGAACCCCTTATGCAGTTGCTTGCTCAAATTGCTATCGAAACGGTTGCCATCCACCACATCCCGGACGTACTGTTCCACGCTAACGTGGTCAGCCACCGCGCTGTAGCCCACGATCAAGCTGCCCGCGACCAGCCCGCGCAAGTTCTTGCGGCGAATCAAATCAAAACGCGCTTCGATCAGTAAGCTGCCGACGCGATAGCCCCGGTAATCCGGGCGCACGACCGTATCTACCCCGTACAGCCATTGGCCGTGCGGGTCATGCGTGGTCAGTCAGCCGTCGCTGGTGATTTCGGCCCATGAACGGGGGTTCTGCTGGTGCAGATTGAAGTTCAGCCGCATGTTGCTGGTGGTTCCCACAACCCGATCGGTTGCGGTATCCAGCGCCATGAACTGCCCTTCGGGGAAAACTTGGAGATGCTGGCGAAAATGCTCCGCCGTCAGGCATTCAGGTTCATCAACCTCGGCTGCGCTGTAGCCGTATGCCGCCTGATGGCAGGATTCCATCTGGTCGGCGTATCCCATGCGGGCCGGGAGAACGCGAATTTGCGTTTCCCGGCTCGGCCTATGGGGGATGGGGGTACTGTGAGTGTCCATACAAACGTCCTTTACTTTGGATAACGATGCCCCTCGATCCGCGAGGGGGAGAGGAAACGCCAGTGCGCCGGAGCGCCTAGCGGGATTCCATCAAGGAAATGATTTCTTGCGCCACCCGTTTACCGCTGGCATACGCGCCGTGTACAGTGGCGGCGTAACCGTGCGGCGCGGTGGCCTCGCCCGCCCAGAACAGGCGATTGTCTACCGGGGTCGCCAGTTCCAACCGCGCCTCAGAATGACCGGGGGTGACGACGCTGTACACGCCCCGCGCATACGGATCAGCCACCCAGTTGACGAGGTACGAGTCCACCGGAGTCAGGTCGGGGCGGTTTAGCTCTTTACGGAGCGTTTCCAGCCCCATTTGAAGGGCGGCGGCTTCGCCATCCTTCAACAGGTCACGGCAGTAATCGCCCGTTGCCAGCGCCGTCCACACCAGATAGGGCGATTCGCTCTGTCCCGCCGAAGGCGACCACCACATCGGCGGATTCAACGGGCTGTAGTAAGCCATAATCTCCGCCGCCATCACGGGTTCTGCGAAGCGGTAAACCAGCTTGATGCCCGGCCCCATGCGAATGTGTGCTAGGGCGGCCTGCTTGTCGGCGGGTAGCGGCGGGTCAAACTCCACCGCGCCGGACTGAAGCACGCCCAGCGGCAACGTAATCACCACGCGATCAGCAGTGAATATGCCATGATTAGTGACCACGCGCACGTTCTGATCGCCCCACATGATGCGCTGAACGATATGCCCCAGACGAATATCCAGACCGGCGGCCTGTGTATAGGCCAGCGAGTCGTAACCATCGAGGATGCGGAAATCGCCGCGCCCGCAGGACGGGTCGCGCATTTCCGCCACCGCGCCCTGTGCGCTGATGTAGCGTAGGGATTCGCCGGTGGCGTTAGCAAACGAACGGCGAGCGTAATCCAACTGCGCTTCGCTGAAACCGATGCGGCGCAGGTAAGTGCCTAAATCTTCATCCGGCAGCGGGTCAATATCGGGCAGCGCCCACGAGCGCGTGAGGTCGAAATCGGGGTACAGCGCCCGCGCCTCTTGCATCGTGCGCACCGAACCATCGGCTAGACGCACCAGCGAGTCATCGGTTTTCTTCCATTGGGTCATGCGGAGTCCGGTTGCCCGAACTAACAGTCAGGTCGGAGCGCGGTCGCCGTGAACAAACTCAGCGCCGAATTCGACGGGGTAGTTAGCGAAGTTGCGGTCGGTTTGGATCCGTCCGCCAATTCGATCACGGGCTTCAAGCACGACTACTTTTCCGCCTGCAACAAACAAATCTTGTGCAGCGGTTAAGCCAGCCAAGCCCGCGCCGATCACGAGGGTCGTCATACAATCCTACACAATCACCAATTAATAATAAGGTCGAGAATCACTATAGCATGATTTTGTAATTGAGTCCACAAGATTTATGCGATGAAAATGAGGGAATCGCCGTTTCGTAGGGCAATCGGCATTTTGGCGATTCGAGAACCTTTTGCGCCACCTGCACCGTGTTCCTGCGAACGGCTCATCCTTCCACAATGGTGAAGGTGGCAGGGGGGGTGCTAGGCTGTCCCGCCAGCGAAAGCTGCACGCTGTACGTGCCGGGGGTGAACGGGAAATCCGTCGGGTCTACATAGAACCACACGCAGTTTTGCGCGATGCTGAAATCCGGCGTGAAATCCTGCGTCGCCAGCGTTTGCCCATCCAGCGACCACACCGCGCCCATCGTTGTCCCCGGCGGGATGTTAGCCGCCGTCGCCACCACGTAGATGCGCTCGGCGGTGGGCGCAAAACGGGTGAGCGCCGCCAGCGCACAGTCATTCTCGCCCACTTCTGCCGCCAGAACCGCGTTGTACAGCGCGGGTTGTCCGGCAGTCGGTGTGGGGACGATGATGCTCTGTGGCGGCAGCGTTCCGGCGCGGGTGGCAACCGGAGCAGGTGTTCCCGGCGCGGGGGGCGGCTGTGGCGAAGGCGTGGCGGTATTCAGGTCGGCAGGCCGAACCTGTGCAATCGCCGTCGTATTCACGCCGGCGGCTTGCAGCGTGACCGCCAGTTCTTGCCCTTCCAGCGCCACCTGTGTGACCGCCGTTTGCACATATTCCACCGTGATTTGCAGGCGATCGCGCAGGTAGGTGGCTGTCACCCGCGCCCCCTGCACATCGGCTGCCAGCGCCGCATGTTCCGTCACCAGCGCCGGATCGTCCGCGCCCACGCCGCAGGCCGCCAGCAGCGCCGCCAGCCCGCACCCGATGATTAGCAGCACTCGCCGCATCACGCCCCCATCATTTCCTGAATTGAGTATCCGCCCACGCCGCGAAACGTTCTTGCAGGCGCAATCGTTGATATTTGCCGGTGGTCGTTACCGGAATCTCGGTGCCGAATACCACCCCTTTCGGGCATTTCTCGAAAGGCATCCGCGCCCGACAGTGCGCCAGCACCGCCGCCTCGTCCAGCGCCGCGCCTTCGTGCAGCACGAGGTACGCGCCCACTTCCTCGCCATAATAGCGGTTGGGGAAAGCGACTGCCAGCGCGACCTTCACGCCGGGGATTTCCAGCAGCACTTCCTCAATCTCGAACGGGCTGAACTTCACGCCGCCCCGGTTAATCAGTTCTTTGATGCGTCCGGTGATAAAGAAGTAGCGCCGTCCGTCTGCACCCGTCTGATAAAAGCCCTCGTCGCCGGTGCGGAACCAACCGAAGCGGAACGCCTCGGCATTCGCGTCCGGGCGCTGGTCATAACCTTTCATCACGTTATGCCCGCGCACGCAAATTTCGCCGCGCACCCCTTCGGGCTGTTCCTGTCCTTC
Source organism: uncultured Chloroflexota bacterium (assembly GCA_903864435.1). Taxonomy (GTDB): domain Bacteria; phylum Chloroflexota; class Anaerolineae; order Aggregatilineales; family Phototrophicaceae; genus CFX2. The sequence goes on from CAIPFY010000119.1 coordinate 5,218, forward strand.
GCCCGCCAGATCGAAAATCGCCATCTCGTTCGGCTCAATCGGACAGCCGATGCTGGGATAGCCGTAGTCCAGCAGCCAGTGTGCCTGTTCTTCCCACGTTAGCGCGATGGGCAGAAAGCATGAGTAGCAGGTGGTTTCGCTCAGGCCATAGCCGTGCATCAGCGGCACGCCGAAGCGATCACGGAAAGCACGCGCCACGCTCATCGAGAGCGTCCCCGCCCCGCACACCACATGCCGCAGCGCCCGCACATCCTGTTGATAGATGCCATCCCCGCGAATCGATTCGCCCCGCGCCGCCTGTTGATCGGCATAGTCGAGGCAGAATTGCAGCAGCGTGGGGACAACGCTGACGATCTGCACCCGTTCTGCCGCGATGCGCCGCCAGAAGTGCTGCGGGCTAAACGAGCGATTCAGCACCGTTGAGCCGCCCACCAGTAGCGGTGTCACCAGCGTGACCACAATCCCGTTGACATGATGGATGGGCAGCACGCACATCATGCGCTGGTTGCCGGTGATGCCCTGCCATGCCGCGATTCCCTGCGCGTCCACCAGCAGGTGATACATGGTCAGCACCACGCCCTTCGGTGCGCCGGTTGTGCCGCTGGTGTAGACCAGCAGCGCCTCGTCGTCCAGCGCCGGTTCGGGCTGGTCGCTGAAGAACGTGTTCGGCAAGCGTTTCACCA
>CAIPFY010000120.1 GCA_903864435.1 uncultured Chloroflexota bacterium
CGGGGCGAGGGTCTTGTCGAAGGCCCACGAAGCGGGGATAGCCATCGAGGGCATACGGGTACCGAAACCGAACACCGCACCCTGAACGATCGAGTCCACATCCAGCGCAGCCGCGATGGCCTGACGGACGCGAACATCACCGAACAGCGGGTGATGACCCTGATCAATCGGGTTGCCAGATTCATCCACCGCGTTCTGCGGGTTGGTGGGATCAGCATAGTTCAGCGCCAGATAGTCCCACGCATTGCCGGGGAAACGGTACGACTGAACATCCGCATTGTCCACCAGTTCCTGACGGCGGTTCAGACCAGCGCCATCAATGACGTTAAGTTCGCCGGCGATAAACTGCTCGACCAGAACGGTCTGATCCGGCACAACCTTGTAGATCCAACCGCTGGGCAGAACGCCATTGGCCGCCCCGCCGTAGCTCTGATTCGCCACGAGAGCAATCTGTTCGCTGGGGCGAAACTCACTAAAGCTGAACACGCCGCCCGAAATGCTCGGGTTGCTGTTGTATTCCGCGTCTGCAAGTTGAGTGAAATCCGTCGGCAGAATGTGCGACGGCATCACCGAGATAAAACTGGCTTCAGCCATATTCGTACAAGCCGCAGCCTTGAATTGAATGATAACCGTCGTGGCATCCGGCGCTTCAATCGATTCAATAATGTCTATCGGTATGTAGTTGTTAGCCGAGTCAATCAGACCGCTCTTGAGAGCTTCCCACGAATACATGTAATCGGCGGAAGTGATGGGGGTGCCATCCGACCATTTCAGGTCATCGCGCAGCGTGAACGTATACGTCAGTTCATCTTCCGAAATCGTCCAGCTCTTCATCAGCGCCGATGGGTCATCCTGACGGTACAACGCCGTAGCCGGGTCAACGCCGATAGCGCTCGGGATGAGGAAGCTGATGACGCGGCCTGAAGCGGTGTCATTAGCTAACAGCGCGTTGAACGACGCAGGATCACCACCGAAGTTACCTTCGATGAGAATACCACCCTCACCCGGCTTGGCATCCTGCGCCAACACGGGTACGAGTAGCCCGGCCAGCAGTACCATCACTGCCGCCAGAACCACAAAACGAACGCTTTTCTTCATGTTCTACTCCTTAAACCTGAGGTAAAAACGAGAATCCGCTATTCGGAATCCCACAAGACAAATTTGTGAGATAAACGCACAACTGCATTATATACTCACATCGTTGTCTATGGGTTCAAAAGAGCGTGGTTAATTTACCATGAAACAAAGTCTAACACCTCATAGAACATTCTCAAAAAAGAACCGCCAAATCCGGTCATTATTCCCGAATTTGGCGGTACATTTGTCATATCCATTTGTCGGGGCGGCGGGACTCGAACCCACGACCTCTTGCACCCCATGCAAGCGCGCTACCAGGCTGCGCCACGCCCCGAATACAGGGGAGTATATAAGACCATTCCCCGCCCTGCAACCCCTAAACTGAGCCAAATCCCAAGTCATGAACGACTGCGCCATTCAAACAACACAGGGGCCGAAGCCCCTGCGCTGTATCCACAAATGCTGTCCCGTAGCGCCTTAGCTGGAGCTGGTCGCGCTGGGGGAGCTAATCACCTTTAGCATATCCGTTGCCACAATGTTGGGATCGGTATTGTACTCATACGTCCGAACCCAACGACCTTCGGCATCCATCAAAAAACTGGACGCCGTGTGTTCTACAAGATAATCCTTACGCAAACCTTCGGCATCCTTGATCGTGAACACGCCATCGAATAGCGTGATGACCGCACGGGCTTCATCTTCAGAACCGGTCAGCCCGAAGAAGTCCTTATCGAAAAGCCCTAGATACTCCGTCAACCGTTCGGGGGTATCACGATTACCATCCACACTGACAAAAATGAACTGCACCTTGTCAGCGTCCGCGCCCAGCAATTGCTTAATCTGCTTGAACCGCGCCAACGTAACCGGGCAAATATCTGGACAGTGCGTGTAGCCGAAGACCATCAGAACGCTCTTGCCTTCAAAGTCCTTCAAATGCGCCGGACTGCCATTCATCCCGGTCAGGGTGAAATTCTCGACCTGCACCGGGGGCGAAACCGGTTTCACGCCCGGTATGCCGGGTGTTGCAGTGGGCACAGCAGGCGTGCTACTGCAACCCGTGAGCAGTACCGCGAATAGAACAGTCAACCAGATTCGACGGAGCATCTTACTTTCCTCTCACTCAAACGATGAGTGCCGGCAACTTACATTCCAATCGGCATCACAGGCACATCGAACGAAATTGTCACGCCCGATTGGAAGCTAAGCGTCAGGTGAATGGTTTCACCCATCGCCAGCGGGCGCTTCAGGTTCATCATCATGATGTGATACCCACCCGGAGCAAGGTCAATGCTGCCCTGAGCCGGAATTTCGATGCCGCCTTCCATGTGTTCCATCTTCGCCACACCGGAAGCATCCACCGTCGTCTGATGAATCTGAGCGTCATCACTCACGTCCGTAGTCGCCGACAGCAACACGTCCGGCTGATCGGCTGTATTCTCGATATGCATGTAAGCGGCGCTGACATCGTTCATATTCATGCTCATGCCGCCCATTGCCATGCCACCTTCGGGGGTCGCCTCAGCCATGCCACCCATCGCCATGCCACCTTCGGGTGTCGCTTCAGCCATGCCACCCATGTTCCCCATCGGCATATCCGTTGTTGCGCGAGCATACGCGCCGCTGATGCTGATCGTATCAACCGTGATACTCGCTTTTTCGGGCATCATCGGGGCATTCATATCCATGCCCATCCCCATGTCCATATCCATCATCGCGCCATCTTGTGGCAGCAGGATAATGTCAAAGGTGCCATCTTCCAGAATGCCAATAGCCGCCAGCGTAAAGAACCCGTGTTCCGCTGCCAGATCAATATCCAGCGGCACTTCCGTCACGCTGTCCGCGATTTCGCCGCCTGCCGGAACCACCACCACCTGAAGCGCCGCAGCCGGAACAGAAACATATTCAGAAACTGCGCGATAGTCCAACGCTTCAAAAACTTTACTGCCATTCACAAAAACATCAACTTGCGGCGACATAGGCGACAGATGCGCCACGCGCACATACAAACCATCGTCGGCGACCACACTCGAAAACGCGAGTGCCATACCAACAAAGCACACCACAACAAGCAACATCAATCGTGAACGCATACCTACACTCCTTACAAAGAGATTCAAATCAATACAACAGTTTCACTCTAGTCCACGACTGAGAAACACTTCAAGGCCAATCATCACATTTCCGCGCTGACGATTGTCCAATATCCTTTTGCAGAATCGAGAGTCACGTCCTTAAGAAGTGGACTTCCGCTGAGAATGGCGGCGTGCCAGTTCAGTGTTCACATCATTCAACGTAATGCCAAGCTGCGCCATCAGCACCATCGTATGAAAAAACAAATCCGAGAGTTCCCCGATTTGTTCGGAACGCCCCTGCCCTAACGCCGCCACAATCACCTCTGTGGCTTCCTCTCCCACCTTCTGCGCCATACGGTTCACGCCGGCTTCAAACAAGCTGGCGGTGTAACTGCTGGAAGAAGGGTTGTGCTTACGATCATAGATAATGGCTTCAAGTTCGTGCAGCATATCACTCATGACAACTCCTGTGCGCCTGAATCACTAACCACTTCGTCAAGAGAACGAAAGAAACAAGAAATAGCCCCCGTATGGCATGCGGGGCCGGCAGGATGCACCCGGATCAACAGCGTGTCCGCGTCACAATCCACCGCAACCGAAACGATACGCTGAGTGTTGCCGGAGGTTGCGCCTTTGTGCCACAGTTCATGCCTGCTGCGGCTCCAGAATACGGTTTCACCACAATCGAGCGATTGCTGCAACGACTCAACCGTCATATAGGCCATCATCAAGACCTGTCCGCTGTCCGCATCCTGAACAATCGCGGGAATTAATCCTTGCTCATCCCAGTGAAGTCGGGTCATGTCCATCATGAAACCTGCTCCCACCCCGTCAACCGCACCGGCACACCCTGTTCATGCAAATACCGCTTCAGATCACCGATCCGAATTTCGTTATAGTGAAAGAGGCTGGCAGCCAGCGCCGCATCAGCTTTTCCCACCGTCAACGCCTGCGCAAAATGTTCGCGGGTTCCCGCCCCGCCGGAAGCAATCACCGGAATGGATACCGCCCCGGCAACAGCCTGCGTCAATTCGAGGTTATACCCCACTTTCGTGCCATCCCGATCCATACTGGTCAGCAGAATCTCACCCGCGCCCCGGTCTTCCACTTCTCGCGCCCACGCGATCGCTTCCTTCTCGGTGGGAATGCGCCCGCCGTTGATGTGGACAATCCACTTGCCATCCACCCATTTCGGGTCAATCGCCACCACCATACACTGACTGCCGAAAGCCCATGCGCCCTGATTAATCAAATCAGGGGTCTTGACGGCTGAACTGTTCATCGAAACCTTATCCGCACCGGCCAGCAGCGTTGCCCGAATATCATCGAGTGTGCGAATGCCGCCGCCCACGCAGAACGGGATAAAGATCGTGTCCGCGACCCGGCGCACCATGTCTAGGGTGGTATTGCGGTTCTCATGCGAAGCCGTAATGTCGAGGAAAACCAGTTCGTCCGCCCCTTCCCGATCATAAACACTGGCTTGTTCCACCGGATCACCGGCATCCTGCAAATTGACGAAATTCACCCCTTTAACCACCCGCCCATCCTTCACATCCAAACAAGGGATAATTCGTTTAGCCAGCATGTGCCCCTCCTGCTGCCTGAATTGCTTCGCTCAAGCTCATGCGCCCTTCGTACAACGCCATACCGATCACCGCACCTGCCACCACACCACTTTGAGCAAGCTGCTCGATCTCACTAAGCTGCGACACGCCGCCCGAAGCAATCACCTGTAATCCTGTTTTTCGCGCCAATTCAATCGTGCTTTCCAGATTCACGCCTGCCAGCCCACCATCGCGGCTGACATCGGTGTAAAGCGCATGGCAAACCCCTAGTTCTGCCATCTGTGTCCCCAGTTCAAACGGGGTCACATTCGCCGATTCCTGCCAACCATGTGTCGTTACTTTGCCATCCCGTGCATCCAGCGCGACACAAATACGCTCCGCCCCCCAGCGTTCAACCGCCGCCGCGACCATCTCAGGCTGCTGCACCGCTGCGGTTCCCAGCACAACCCGCCCCGCGCCGCCCTTAATCGCCTGCTCAATATCCGCGATTTGCCGCAACCCGCCCCCGAACTGCACCGGCACCCCTAGCTGGCTGACGGCTTCCAGAATGCGCCCATTATCGTTCGCACTAGCAAACGCGCCGTCCAGATTGACCATGTGCAACCACTCAGCGCCCTGTTCAATCCACCGCTGTGCTGCGGCGAGGGGATCATCGCTAAACACCGTCTGGCGGTTGGGATCACCCTCTTTCAAGCGAACCACTTTCCCCCCGCGCAAATCAATCGCTGGATAGATAATCATCGTTCAATCCTCATGAAGTTCGATAGGATTTGTAACCCCGTGCGCTGGCTTTTCTCAGGATGAAATTGCACACCATACACATTGTTGCGTTGAACGCCAGCCGTGAACGGCAGCCCGTAATCCACCGTGATGACCACATCGGTTTCATCGGCTGGCACGCAGTAGTAGCTATGTACAAAATAGGCATAGCTTTCCGCATCCAGCCCTTCCAGCAGCGGTAACGGCCTGCGGATTTGCAGTTGGTTCCATCCCATGTGCGGCACTTTCAAATCATCACGAGGGGGAAACCGTGTCACATAACCGGGGAGAAGCCCCAACCCTTCATGATTCCCCATCTCGTCGCTGCGTTCAAACAGGAACTGCATCCCTAAGCAGATACCCAGATAGGGAATCCCCTCAGCCACAGCCGCCCGTATCGGTTCAACCAGCGATTGTTCGTGGAGTTTTTGCATTCCAGCGCCAAACGCCCCCACACCCGGCAGAATAATCCGGTCAGCGCCGCGCAACCCATCAGGTTCCTGTACAATTCGGATATTCTCGACCCCTAAATGATGGAGTGCATGAAGCACACTGCGAAGGTTGCCCGCCCCATAGTCAATGACCGCCAGCATACGGCTCACTCCCTTCAGAAAACAAAAACCCCGCAAGGTGCGGGGGCGTAGACGAAATCAATGACGAGTCTGCCGTCAGCCTGACACCTTATTAAAGACGATTTGGGGATGATGATGATGGTGCAGCACAGCGGTTTCTCCTCGTTCAGATAAGTGTAACGACCAGCGGTGGGGTTGTCAACACATCATGAACCGCTACAATAACAGTCCAATCAAGGGGAGAACCGGATGCCTTCTACAATTGCGCTGCTCACCGATTTTGGAACTTCAGATGCCTATGTGGGTGTGATGAAAGCAGTGATGAAGCGCATCAACCCCGATCTGGATTTTATTGACATCACGCACGAAATTCAGGCGCAAAATGTGCGTCAGGCAGCCTTTGTACTCCTCAATAGTTACCGTTTTTTTGCCCCCGGCACGATCTTTCTCGTAGTGGTGGATCCCGGTGTCGGCGGCACTCGCCGACCCATCGCTGCCAATGTGGGAGACTATACGTTCGTGGCCCCCGATAATGGCATTCTCTCCTATGTACTTGGCGATTTCTCCAGCCCCACCGTCGTCGAATTGACAAACTTAATGTATCAAATGTCCGCCGTGAGCTATACCTTTCACGGACGAGACATCTTCGCGCCCGCAGCAGCCCATCTCGCCGCCGGCATACCCATACAGAACTTTGGCGCTCCCGTAGATCGGCTGTACAAGCAGCTTTTGCCCGTTCTTCGCACAAGCGAAACCGAGATCACTGGCAATGTACTCCACAGTGACCGCTTCGGAAATGTCGTCACCTCCATCGGTGAACTAAAATGGATCGAGAACCATCACCTGCTGCTGTCTCCCCGCTTTGGCGCTCGTGATGCCTCCCGAATTATCAACCCGACAACAGCGATTGTGCGCGTCAAAAATATTCACGTTGGTTCCATTCGCCGCACCTACAACGATGCAGGGCGCAGCGAAATGCTATCGCTGGTAGATAGCAACGACTTCCTTGAAATTGCGATCAATCAAGGAAATGCCGCCAAACAGCACACCTTCGCACCCGGCGACCCTGTTGTAATTGAGCTAAAGTGACACCAACTATGGAACAATTCATCATTGAAGGGGGTCATCCCCTCTCTGGAACCGTTCAAGCCAGCGGCAACAAAAACGCCGCCATCAAAATGATTCCGGCCTGCTTGCTAAGCGAAGAACCCATTACGCTTCACAACGTCCCCAACATCGGGGACGTTCGCACCACGCTGGAAATCATGCGCTCCCTCGGCGTCTCGGTCACATGGGAATCCGAGAACACGCTTCGCATTCACGCCAAAACCATCCAGACCACGAACATAGACCCCGCGCTGGCAGGGCGCATTCGCGCCAGCATCGTGTTCGCTGGCCCCATGCTGGCACGCTGCGGCGAAGTGCGCCTGCCAGTGCCCGGTGGGGACAGCATTGGTGAACGGCGCTTGGATGCTCATGTGCTGTCACTAAAAAAACTCGGTGCCGCAATCGAGTTAGAAAAAGGGGCGCTCGTCATGCAGGCCAAGCAGCTTGTAGGCGCAGACATCCTGCTCACCGAGGCCAGTGTAACCGCCACTGAAAACGCGATCATGGCCTCCGTGCTTGCCAGAGGGCGCACCACCATTCGCAATGCCGCCTGTGAACCCCATATCCAGAACCTGTGTGACATGCTCAACACCCTCGGCGCATCCATCGAGGGGATTGGAACCAACCGCCTCCTCATCGAAGGTGTAGACCGCCTACATGGTGGGGAAGCGCGGGTAGGCGCGGATTACATGGAAGTCGGCAGTTTCATCGGCGCGGCGGTCATGACCGGCGGTGAATTGCTCATCGCGGGAGCCGACCCCCAATTCCTCGATATGATCGAAATCAGCTTTCAGCGGTTGGGCGTGATCTGGGAAACACGCGGAAACGACATCTTCGTACCGGCAACGCAACCCCTCAGCATTGTGCCCGATATTGGCAACCGCATGCCCATCATCAAAGCGCAACCCTGGCCGGCTTTTCCACCGGACTTAATGAGCATCGCGCTGGTCGTAGCCACCCAGAGCGCAGGTTCGGTTGTCTTTCATGACTGGATGTACGAAAGCCGTTTCTTCTTTACCGACAAACTGGTTCGCATGGGGGCACGCATCACCCTCTGCGACCCGCATCGTGTCGTGGTGCAAGGGCCATCCACCCTGCACGGCCTCCCCTACATCACCAGCCCAGACATCCGCGCAGGCATGGCAATTCTCCTCGCCGCACTCGGCGCAAAAGGCGAAACGCGCATCCACAACATTCAACAGATTGATCGCGGCTACGAAAAGGTGGAAGACAAACTCCGTCAGTTGGGCGCACACATCCGGCGCGAACGCGCCCCCGGCAGCCCGATTGACGAAACGCAGGAAACGGAGATACTACCGCACTAGGGTCTGCGAGTACCCCGCACCCTAGAATCCCCCGAACGGCGGGTTATGTTGAGTGCATCAAGATGTTCCAGCAGGCCAATTGCGTACTTGCGGGTGGTCTGAAAACGATCGCGCAGCGCGTTGGCGGCAATACTGCCTTGCTCATCAATCAAGCGCAAAACCTCGCTCACCATCTCAGCATACACACTGGCGGCAAAAATCACATCGGCCTGCACTTGCACAATCTCGCCCAGATCAATCAGCGCATACACCACGTCATCCGATACAATTTGCGCGGCTTCGGCGAAAGAAGGTGGCGTATATGGCGCAGCCTGTAACACATCCATCAGGCGGGTGATCGCTGCCTGTTGTGCAGGCGTGAACACGATATGATGCTCGGTCAGACGGGTGATACCGTTCGCATACATCACCCGGTTCTGCGCTTCCAACATTTTGTTGAAAAACGCAGCCTTCAACCCCAGTTTGCTACGCAGTTCTTCCTGCGGCATCCCCAACCGCAGCGGGAACTGCGCGTGAAACGCGGCAAGCACGTCCCGCATCTGCCGCCACACACCGTTTGCAGCGGTCATCGCCAGATACAGCCCTTCGCCCAGATCAACCAACCGCCCGTCCGCAAGTGCCGCCGCTATCGCCGCATCTAACTCCGCATCCGAATATCCGGTCTGCTTTTGCAAAACGGTTCTTTTCACGGGTTCTCGCCCCTGCGCGGCTTGTGCCACCCGCTCGGCAGGTGAACCCGCCATCTGCGTTTCGAGTACCGCAATCACATCCGCTTGGAAACGTCGCCACCGGCGCTCAGGATGGGGGTTCACGATGACACCCCCGCCTATAGTCTGCGATGGAGACGGGTATCGCAAAATAAAGCGATCCCCCTGTGCCACAGCCATCGGGGATTCGAGCCGAATCTGAACCCAGCCTTCATGACCGGGTTGCAACACATCGTCCGAGAGCAACCGCACATACCCCACAGACTCCGCCGCGCCCACAAAACATTTCACCTGCGCGTTGTGCTTAAGGGGTCTTTCGGCGTCCTTCAAATGCCGGAAGTGGACATCAACCATCGTGGTAGCCCGTAGTTGACCGGGATGCGTGAGGACGCTCCCCCGCACAATCGAACGCTTCTCAACACCTGCCAGATTGACAGCCACCCGGCTACCCGGTTCGGCACTCTCAACCGCTTGCTTATAGCTTTGCAACCCGCGAATCCGCGCCCTTAGAGCAGAAGGTTGCAACTCCACTTCATCGCCGACATGCAAACTGCCGCCCATCAACGTCCCAGTGACCACGCTGCCAAAGCCGCTAATGGTAAAAACGCGGTCTATCGGAAAGCGCGGGTGATTGTAATCCTGTCTATCGGGCATGGTTTGGAGCAGCGCAACCAGCGCGTCCTGAAGCGCGGCAAGCCCCGTGCCAGTGCGCGCCGAAACTCGCACAATGTGTGCAGTCGCCAGTGAGGTAGATGCTGTAACCTGCCGGATGTCATGCTCAATCAGATCGAGCCAATCGGGATCATCCACCATATCCGTTTTCGACAGGACAACCAGACCGTTCTGAATGCCGAGCAAATCCAGAATCGCAAGATGTTCCCGCGTCTGGGGCATCACCCCTTCATCAGCGGCGATCACCAGCAGCACGGCATCAATGCCGCCCACACCTGCCAGCATATTTTCGATAAAGTCGCGATGACCGGGAACATCCACCAGCCCGATTGTTTCGCCGTTCGCCAGCTTGAGCCACGCGAAACCCAGATCAATCGTCATCTCGCGGGCTTTTTCTTCCGCCAGCCGATCAGGATCAATACCCGTTAGTGCGCGAACCAGCGTGGACTTCCCATGATCCACATGCCCCGCAGTACCAATGACACGCATGAATTAACCTGTACTGGTCGTACCGTTCGTGCCGCCGCCGCTGCTGGAACTGCTAGAACTGCTGCTGGGCGTGACCGGTTTCACGATGGGCAGCTTGCTCCCCGTATCATGCTCCAGCAGAAGCGCCTGATATCGTTCCCGATAAAGCTGCACACGGGCGCGTTCGAGGTTCCAGATGCGCGTCAAACTGTCCACAATCGGCGGGAACATGTTTTCCAGTTCGCTAATCTTCTGAACAAACCGATCAAATTCTTTGTCGTGGCTGCGCCAGACTTCATCATTAGAAATGGTGAACTGCTTCCAACGCTTCTGATCGTCCGAAGTCCAGTCGTTCCATTCCTGACGGAACCGTTCTTCGCTCAGGCGCTGCATTTCAGCCACTTCGTTAATTCGCCGTTCTAATCGGTCGCCAATGCGCTCAAAGTCGTCCACAATCTTCTTCATGCTGCGATAGGCTTCTGACCATGTTTCAAAGCGTTCGATGTTGCGCTGCATCACGCTGTCTTGCTCACCAAAACGCTTGACAAGATCAGCAATTTGCTGGTCACGCTGTTGCAACAGTAAGGTCTGCTGGTCAATGAACTGCTGAATCTGGTCGCGGCGCTCCCGATCCCCATTTTGCACATCCTGCACACGGCGCTCGGTACGCAAAGCCAAATCTTCGAGAAGCGTGAGCTTGGGGCGCACACTATCAATCTGTTTTTGAATTTCCGGCATTTCAGACTGCATTTCGGAAAGCCGCCGCGCATCCTGCCGACGTTGCTCTTCCAAAAAGGATAAGCGGCGGTCAGGTTCTTCCAGCCGCTTGATAAGGTCATCGGCTCGCTGCTGCAAGGTAGCTACCGAATCGGTCAACCGTTCACGCTCAATCTGTAGCGTAGGCAGGTCACTGGTCTGTCGTTCCAGCTTATCCAAACGGTCAGTTAATTCACGAACCGGACGCATCACATTTTCACGTCCCAGTTCAGACCGACGGTCAGTTTCGCGTTCCGCCGTGAGTCTTTTCGCCTCTACGCCTTCAATCAACTGCTGCATCTCTTTACGCAGTTGGTCAATAATCTCCGCTTCACGTCCCGAAGGCGTCAGTTGTGTTCGGATAACCGTCTGATCAGATTCGATGCTGTTCAACCGCTTAGAAAGCGCAGACATCGTTTCTTGCTGCTGCGCCAAACGTTCTTCAAGCGTTGCGATGGTTGTTTTATCCCGCCGCCGTTCTTCATCTAACCATTCAATCATGCGTGCGGCTTGATTAATATCCATAAATGTTCATCCTCGGGGACGACTATCATCCACCAGCGAACTCCGTACAGAGCGAATTATAGCATATCGCCCCGAAACTGAACTCGATTTGGAGCCACGAAGGACGATTGTTAAGATGGAGAAGCGGCATTCACCTTCACGAAACGAGAATCGGCCATGACATCCAGTTCAAACCGCTTTGTTGCAGAAACCAGTTTCTACGTGCGCTATGCCGAAACCGATGCAATGGGCATCGTGCATCATGCCAGTTATATCGTGTATTTCGAGGAAGGCCGCAGCAATTATGCCCGGCAGCGCGGAAGCGATTACGCAAAGTTTGAAAAAGGTGGACATTATCTCGCAGTATCAGAAGTCAATGCCCGTTACCTCAAATCAGCCTGTTACGGTCAGAAATTGACTGTGCGCTGCTGGATTGATGAGATGAAAAGCCGGGGTCTCACCTTTGCCTACGAAATCATCACGGCGGAAAGTGGCGATATACTCGTCACCGGCTTCAGCAAACACATCTGCATTACGCATACAGGACAGGTGGCACGCCTTCCTGACGAGTGGCGCGCATGGGCAGACAGCTAAATTGTAAACCACCCAATATGGCGATATACTTCATGCACCCAATTAAACAAGCATGAAGTTATAGTTTCGGAGATTCAAATGATTGCTTACGCCGACCGCCCTTGGACAAAAAAATATGATGCGGGTGTTCCCAAAACGCTCGAACCCTATCCAGACATCACGATCCAGAGTTTTCTACAGGACGCCGCCCGCAAAACCCCCAGCAAGCCAGCCCTGATTAGCAGCGCCCATGTCCCGATTTTCGGGCGCGTCTTCAATGCCCTCAGCTACGCGGAACTCGATAGTCAGTCGGATGCACTCGCGGTAGGAATGATTGGGATGGGGCTGAAAAAAGGCGACCGCGTTGCGCTGGTGCTGCCCAATATCGCAGCCTTTGTCATCAGCTATTATGCGGTACTCAAAGCGGGCGGCGTGGTCGCGGCCACCAACCCCACCTATCCGCCCGACAAAATGCAGTTCCAGTTAAATGACTGCGATGCCAATATCGTGATTTGCATGAGCCTGTTCTACAACCAGCTCAAGCAAATTCAGCCCAAGACGAAAGTGAAAACGCTGATCGTCGCCAATGTGAAAGAATATCTGCCCGGCATCGCCAAGGTCCTGTTCACCCTCGCCAAAGAAAAAAAAGGCGGCCACCGCGTCGAACTCGCAGATGGAGATGTCTGGTTTCAGGATGTTCTCGCCAAAAACGCCGGACAAAAGCCCAACGTAACCATCATCCCGTCTAAAGACTTGGCGCTGTTCCAGTACACAGGCGGAACAACCGGCGTCTCCAAAGCCGCCATGTCCACCCATCGCGCCTTAATCGCCAACACGCTCCAAATGCGTGCCTTTTTCGCTCCGATCAGCAGCCCCGACAGAGAAGAAGTGTTCCTCGGAGCTATCCCCATGTTCCATGCTTTCGGCATGGTCGCCGTGCTGAACTTTGCGATCAGTCTGGGTGCAAAAATTGCGCTGGTGCCCAATCCCCGCGACATGATTGATCTCCTAGATTGCATAAGACTTTTCCAGCCCACCTTGTTCATGGGCGTTCCTGCGCTCTACAACGTGGTGAACAATCACCCGCTTATCAAGTCCGGCGAGGTCAGTCTGCGCTCCATCCGCGCCTGTATCAGCGGTTCGGCGCCGCTGCCCCCCGCCACCAAAGAGGAGTTTGAACGGCTCAGCGGCGGAACGCTCCGTGAAGGTTTTGGGATGAGCGAAGCCCCCACCGCCAGCCATTGTAACCCCCTTAACGGCGAGAACCGGCTCGGCTCCATTGGCCTGCCACTTCCAGATATGGATAGCAAAATCGTCAGCTTGGACGATGGCGTGACCGAAATTCCGGTGGGCGAAATCGGCGAACTCATCATGACCGGGCCGCAATTAATGGTCGGTTATCACGGTATGCCAACCGAAACAGCCAACGTCCTCCGCGAAATAGATGGCAGGCCGTGGCTGTACACCGGTGACATCGCCCGTATGGATGAGGACGGATATTTCTACATTGTTGACCGCAAGAAGGACATGGCGCTCATCGGCGGTTTCAATGTCTATCCGAACAACATCGAGAAGGTCATCAGTAGCCATCCGGCTGTTCTCGAAGTCGGTGTGGCGGCCATTCCCCATCCCGATAAAGTCGGTCAGGAAGCACTCAAAGCATGGGTGGTGTTGCGCCCCGGTCAAACCGTTTCCGAAAAAGAACTGACCGAACACTGTGCAAAATCGCTGGCACCCTATGAAGTGCCTACCCGTTTTGGTTTTACACAGGAACTCCCCAAGACCACCGTTGGCAAAACCCTGCGCCGCGAATTGGTGCAAATGGAAATGGCCGAACGCGAAAAATCAGCCAAATAAGCAGCACTTTCAATTCTGCCCGGTCACTTGCAGACCGGGCAGTTTTATTTCTGCCCTTGAGGAGAAATCCTATGTCCCCAGACCTGAAGGCTCAGGTGGAACGTGCCATCGGCTTTGAATTCCCGCCCTTACAGTTCAACTATACAGAGCGTGATGTTGCCCTGTACGCATTAGGGGTTGGCGCACCGGCGGACTGGCTCGATCAGAATGAACTCAAATTCGTGTATGAACTCAGCGGAACGGGGTTTCAGGCGCTACCCACGTTCGCCGTACTCTACTATTCCAAAATGATAGATGTGCTGGTCAGCGGCAGATTCGGCGAAATCGAATATAACCCGCTGATGCTGGTTCACGGGGAACAGTACCTCCAAACCCTGAAGCCCCTCCCCGTCTCTGGTCAGGTGACGTGTTATCCGAAAATCACGGACATCTACGACAAAGTCAGCGGCATGGTGGTCGTCACCGACATCATCTGCAAAGATCAAGCAGGCAACACCCTCGCGCTCAATCAAGCCTCGATGTTCATTCGGGGAATGGGCGGCTACGGCGGCAAGCGCGGGGCAAGCGGCGAGATGACCCCTTTGCCCGATCGTGCGCCGGATGTGGTGCAGGATTATCCGCTGCTGCCTCAACAGGCGCTCATCTACCGCTTGTCCGGGGACATTAATCCACTCCATGCGGATCCCGCTATGGCGGCGTTCGCCGGGTTTGATAGACCTATTTTGCACGGGCTATGCAGCTTTGGGTTTGCAGGCCGCGCCATTCTCAAGCATTTTTGTAACAACGATCCGGCGCGGTTTCAGAGCATCAAAGTGCGTTTCTCCAAACATGTCTTTCCCGGTGAAACCTTGCGGGTTGAAATGTGGAAAACCAGCCCCACACAAGTTCAGTTTCAGTGCAGCGTGGTCGAACGCAATGTAGCTGTTCTCACTCAGGCTTTCGCTGAAGTCGCAGACCAATAAATACACGTCCAGAAACAATTCGATTTGGTTTAAACGAGGATTATTATACGATGGTCACTTATGCAGAGCGCCCCTGGACAGACCATTATGATCCGGGCGTTCCCAAAACGCTGGCACCTTATCCAGATTATCCCCTCCACCAGCTTTTACGGAACGCAGCTCAAATATCTCCAGAGCGCGTGGCGTTGTTGTCCCCTGCCCATCTGCCGGTTCTCGGTCATCAAGCTCTTTCGATCACATATCGCCAGTTGAACAACGACTCGGACGCGCTGGCAGCGGCACTCATTCGCTTGGGCTTGAAAAAAGGGGATCGCGTAGCCGTCATCCTACCCAATTCAGTCGCCTTTGCCATCAGCTACTTTGCCATTCTCAAGGCCGGAGGGGTTGTAGCCGCAACCAACCCAACCTACCCCGCCCTGAAAATGCAGCACCAGATCAATGACTGCGATGCTGAAATTGTCATTACGCTCAGCCTGTTCTACAACACAGTCAAGCAGATTCAATCCGGCACCAAAGTCAAAACGGTCATCGTGACCAACATCAAAGAATATCTGCCCGCCGCAGCGCGGTTGTTGTTCACCCTTGCGAAGGAAAAGAAAGACGGTCACAGGATTGATCGCTTAACCAGCACGGATCACTGGTTCCGGGATTTACTCAAGCAGCACGCAGGTCAACACCCCGATGTTCAGGTCACGGCGCAAGATCGGGCACTATTCCAGTATACCGGCGGGACGACCGGCGTATCCAAAGGCGCCATCCTCACGCACCGGGCGCTGGTCGCCAATATGTTGCAAATTCAAGCCTGGACGGGGGTGCTGGAAACCGAACACAGTCCTTACGGCAAACTCTCGCGTGCCGATATGCTCTACCTCGGCGCGATCCCCATGTTTCACGTCTACGGGTTGGTCGTCCTGCTCAGTCAGGCCGTTGCATCCGGGTCAAAAATCGTGCTGGTTTCCAATGCCCGCGACATTCATACCCTGATCGAAGTCATCGCTCACTACCAGCCAAATGTATTTCTAGGCGTTCCTTCTCTCTACAATGCTGTGGTCAACCATCCCCGCGTAAAGTCCGGCGAAGTGCGCCTCGATTCGTTTGTCATTTCCACCAGTGGCGCGGCGCCCCTGCCCCCTGCCACCAAACGCGAATATGAGCAGGCGGGCGCGAAACGTCTGAACGAGGCTTACGGCATGAGCGAAACCTCGGCAGCCTCCCATTCCAACCCGCTCATCGGCATCAACAAAACCGGTTCGGTGGGTCTGCCTATTCCCGACATGGACATCCGCATCGTCAGCTTAGACGATGGTGAAACGGATATGCCGGTTGGCGAAATCGGTGAAATCATCATGTCCGGCCCAAATCTCATGTCCGGCTATCACGGCCTGCCCACCGAAACAGCCAATGCGCTGCGCTCCAAAGATGGCAAAGTCTGGATGTACAGCGGCGACATAGGCCGCATGGATGAAGATGGCTATTTCTTCATCGTTGACCGCAAAAAGGACATGGCGCTCATCGGCGGTTTCAACGTCTACCCCAACAACGTCGAAAAAGTCCTGAAGGAGCATCCCGCCGTGCTAGAAGTCGGGGTCGCCGCAATTCCACACCCCGAAAAAGTCGGTGAAGAAGCCTTAAAAGCATGGATTGTGTTGAAACCGGGACAGCAAACAACCGAGAAAGAACTGATCGAGCATTGCTCCAAGCATCTCGCCGGATATGAAGTCCCCCGGCGCTATGCCTTCATCAGCGAGCTACCCAAAACAATGGTGGGCAAAACACTGCGCCGTGAGCTTGTCCAGATGGAAATGAACGAACAGGAACAACGTTAGCAGAACGAACCCTACCCGGAAGTTGGCGAATTATCCGGCGTGTGCGGCGGCAGGAAATAACCGCGATAAAACGCACGCGCCGGCCCCCGATTCAAATACCACACCACATAAGTCATCACCAGCAGTTCAAAACCGGCCTGAATCCGCCCGAATGCCGAAGTCAACGAGTCCAGCGAGCTGTAACCTTGCACAAAATCCGGACTGGAAAGCACCTGAACCAGCATCACACCGATCTTAATCAACGTCAGCCCGATTACCGCACCAACGAAGATATACCGTATCCGTGCTGGGCGTCCGCGCCATGCCAACACCGCGATCACTAGAAAAGCCAGCGCCAGCACGCCCTGAATCAGCATATTGACCGGAGAAACACCCAAAAAATCGCCGCCCACCTCGATGGGTTGAGGGCCGCTATCTGGAAAGTTGAGCGTGGCGAAATGCTGCTGAACCACGACCACCAATCCAACTTGCATCATGGGCAGCAAAGTAAATAGGAAAACACTCGTCAGTATGGCTAATGCAACGCCGAGTGGTCTGGACGGACGACGGGGATAAGATTCGGTCATGTTAAGGATAACTCGCTTCAAAAGTAAGACGACACTACCTGCTCATTAGCAAATGGTATAATTTGCGCTATAATCATTTTGTACCCAGATAAACATGAAAGCAAAAGCGATTATGTCACTCAACGAACTCGTTACACAAGTCTACAACACATTTCAGGACGAAGCGTCAAATGCCCGCGTGATCCTTCTGCATCCCCGCAGTCGCTACCGTTCGGTACTGGTAGCTCGCTTGATCGAGGAAATGAAACCGCAGGTCGTCTATTACGCGATGGGGCCTGACGACATCAATCTGGACTCGTTCATCTCCGGCATGATGCACGATCTATCCAACCAGCATCCCGCTTTCGGACGGCATCTCAACATTCTCTCCCAGAGTGCGTTTGCCAATGTGGATACACTGGTGAAGGCTTTCGTTGACGATCTCGCCGAAATCACGTCCGAGCCATTCCTGTTCATCCTCGATGAATACGATCGCAGCGATAGCGCCGATGATATTCAAGTATTCGTCGAAAAACTTACCTCCAAACTTCCCGATAACTGCCGCATGGTGATTAACAGTCGTTCGCTGCCGCGCCTGTCATGGATATCACTGGTCGCGCAGAAGCGGGCTATCCTCATGGAAGATCATGAGATCATCAAGACCAATTTCCACGACAGCAGCACACAGGGCAAAACCAGCCTCGAAGTGTTCGCGCTTGGCCCCGGTCACGTCCTGCTGGAAGGACAAACCATCAATACATGGGAAGGTCATCTCCCGCGCCTGCTTTTCTTCTTCTCGCTGGATCGCCCCATCGTGACCCGTTCGGAAATCTGCCACGCCTTCTGGCCTGACCTAGATAGCGAACAGGCCGTCAACGTTTTCCATGTCACCAAGCGCCGCCTCCACAAAGCCTTGAACATGGATGTGCTAGTACATGAAGGCGGCTACTACCGAGTGAACCCCGAACTCGCCCTGCGCTACGATGTCATGGATTTTGTGAGCGCCCTCATGGAAGGCCGTGATGAGAGCAACCCCAATCCGGTAGCAGCATGGCAGCGCGCCATTGATCTGTATCGCGGGCCATTCCTTCAGGGTCACACCGATGACTGGATTAAGCAGCGCCGCTTGGACTTTCAGGCGGGCTATCTCGAAGCCCTCAGCCAGATGGCGCATGTGCGCTTGAAGGAAGGCCGCTACGAACACGCCCTCAGCCTGTTGCAGCGTGCCCTGAACGAAGACCCGGGACGCGAGAGCCTGCACCGCGATATCATGAGTACCTATGCACGCTTAGGGCGCCGCAGCGAAGCCGCCGCGCAC
>CAIPFY010000121.1 GCA_903864435.1 uncultured Chloroflexota bacterium
CGCTGGCGCACTGCGGGCAGGGGGGTGCGGGATCGTTGAAGCCATGACGGGCTTCAAATTCGGTCTGGCAGGACTGGCAGCGATAGTCATACAGTGGCATTGGACTGTTTTTCTCCGCTGGTGATTACGTTGATGAGAATTATAACCGAGGTTGAACAGGTCAGCAGGTCGCAGAATCAGGTTTAGCACCAAAGTCACCTTGATTAGTGAGCGTATATCTATTACGCTAAATTTATAAGTGTTTCCCTTATACACGTTTCTAAAATTCGTGCATTCTGTATAGGAGTTGGCTATGCGTATTCGCTTTGCCCTGTTGGTTTTTGCTTTGCTCACGGTGCCTACTGCCATGATCGGGTTGGCTCAAGATGGTGCTTATTTGGCCTTACTCGGTGGTCGGCATACGGTGTTCGACGAAAGCCCGGATGCCTTTACGCATTCCATTTCTGGCTATGATGAATCTCAGACTGCTCTGTTTGAACAAGGCGATGAACTTTTTGACCGGGCGTATACGGCTGAAAGCGGACTTGGCCCTTTGTTCAATGCGGTTTCTTGTGGAAGCTGTCATCAGCAAGATGGGCGTGGGCGTCCGCCTGCGGGATTCGGGGAAACACAAGCCGGCTTGTTGATCCGCTTTGCGCTACACGGGCGTAACGGCAATCAGGGTCATTCGCACGGGAATCAGCATAACCAGCAGCAAGGAAACAATCAGAACAAGCCGGTTTCGGAGCCGGATGCGACTTACGGGGGGCAGTTGCAAGATTTGGCGCTGCCGGGTGTTCCTGTCGAGGGGAATATCCACATCACGTATGAGGAGATTCGCGGCGCGTATGCTGATGGAACCCCGTACACGCTGGTTATGCCGCATTACGAGGTTGTGAATCTCGGCTATGGTGGCCTTGATCGGGATATTACTTTTTCCCCGCGTGTTGCCAACCAGATGACCGGGCTTGGCCTGCTGGAAGCCATCAGCGAATCAACCCTGTTCAGTTTTGCTGACCCCGAAGATGCTAATCAGGATGGAATCAGTGGTCGCCCGAACATGGTTTTGGACTACGTGACCAACAGTTTAGCGATAGGGCGTTTTGGCTGGAAATCCAACCAGCCGAATTTGCTGCAACAGGCCGCCGGCGCTTTCAATGGTGATATGGGGATTACGTCCAGCCTGTTCCCCAATGAAAACTGCACCACGTTACAGGCGAATTGTTTGACGGCGCCAGATGGCGTGAGCAGCATCGAAATATCCGACGAGGAGTTGCAAGCCGTCGCGTTGTATTCGAGGTCGTTGGCGGTTCCTTCGCGCCGCAACACCGATGATCCCACCACCCAGCGCGGCGAGACTCTTTTTGCAGAGGCGCGGTGCAGCGCATGTCACATCCCGTCTGTGGATATGGGCAGCCACCCGACGATTCCGCAAATTATGCCGGATACCATTCATCCCTATACCGATTTGCTCCTGCACGATATGGGGCCGGGGTTGGCAGATGGGCAGGTTAACTTCCTTGCGACGGGCAGCGAATGGCGTACCGCGCCGCTGTGGGGCATCGGCCTGTTTGAAACCGTCAATCACCACACCAATTACCTGCATGATGGTCGCGCTCGTAATCTGGAGGAAGCTATTCTCTGGCATGACGGCGAGGCTTCCGCTTCGCGCACATCCTTCTTGATGATGAGTGCGGCTGATCGTGAGGCGCTTCTGGCGTTCCTTCGCTCACTGTAGATGGTCTTGGCGGCGGGGGAGATGACATTGTAATGTCGTCCCCCCCGTCGAATGATCGTCCTGTTCGGTTGGGGCTGGAAAGCGGTTGCTTACGGTTGCTGCGTCAGAAATTCGTGGACGAGCGACTGGAAGTGATGCACGCCGTTCTCGCGCAGCGCCGAGAAGCGCCCGCGATCATAGGCGTTGGATTGCAGCCCCTTCTGCACATTCTCAACGATTTCGATGTCTTCCTGTTGAATCTGGTCGCTGAACTGGATGATGGTCTGCATACTGTCCCAGCCTTCGCCCGTCCCCGGTTGCTGGAAATACCACTCGAAAATGGTCAGCGTCTTGTCCGTGCCGAGGGGAATAATGATGTTGATCGAGGTGTTATCCAGATACACGTTCAGCATCACGTTCGGGAAAATCCAGTAGTACAGGGCTTCCGCTTCGGCTTCCGTCCGCACATAGCGCCGATCGCGCACTTCGGCTCCGGGCGCAACAGGGCGAATGGGCGCGTACTGTGACGAATAGTAGCGGAAAGTGTCCACGCGGTACTGGTCATAGTCCAGTTCTTTGAACAGGCCGGGATGCGCCATCGGCAGGTGATAGCCTTCGAGGTAGTTGTCCACGTAGACTTTCCAGTTGCAGTCAATCACGTAGTCGCGGCGCTCAACCAGACTCATCTTGCCCAGATCGAAACCCTTGCTCAGGATTTCGCGATTGATCGTGCCGTAGATGGCTTCCATCGGCTCGGCGGCGGGGTCGAGGTTGACGAAAATCCAGGGGCCCCACTCCTCGGCTCGGACGGGGTGCAAGCACACATCGGCCTTGTTCCAGTTTTTCACCCCTTCAAATTCGGGCGCGTTCAGCAGTTTGCCATGCAGATCATACGTCCAGCCGTGATAGCGGCATTGCAGGCTTTTGCGGTTGCCTTGCCCCACCGCCACATTTCCCGCCCGGTGCGGACACACGTTGTAGAAGGCGCGTAGCTGGTTGTCGAGGCCGCGTGTGACCACTAGCGGTTGCCCCACCACGTCGCAGGTGAAGAAGTCCCCCGGACGGCGCACCTGATCGGCACGACCAACCGGTTGCCATGTCTTGTGGAAGATGCGCGTTTTTTCCAGTTCCAGAATGCGCGGGTCGGTGTACCAGCGGGCGGGCATGGTGGAGGCTTCGGCAAGGTCGCTGACCGGGGTGTAGTCGCTCAAATCAATGGCATTGTACAAGTCAAGCGTCATGGATAGTTCCTTATTTCAAATATGACGAACCGGTAGGGCAAATAAAAACACGGGAACGCCATTCAGCCGATTCCCGATCAAACCATGTTCAGTTGGGGGCGGTCATTTATCTGCGAGGGCGAGCAGGCACAGGGTATAGAACGTGCGCGGCAACACGATCAACGGCAGGATGCCCGGTCGGGAGGGGGCAATTTTCGTCATGAGCGAACCGGACGGGCGCTAGAACACAATGCGCTGTGTGGCGAGCAGGAAGGCCAAGCCTAATACGACCACATTCATAAACAGGAAAATGGACAGGAACATGCGCTCTACGGCGGTCATGCCTAGAAACAGCTTTTCTACGCGCTCCTCGGTATCGTTTTCTGTTTCGAGGACGTTATCTTCGTCCTCAAAATTAAATTCATCTTCTGGTGTATTACGGAGTTCTTCAAGCACAGTCACCCCTCCTCATGCACACAATTGATATTAGAATAAAAGCGATCTGCTGCCCTGTCAATTCGCACGCTTCCACACGCCATCTACCATGCTGAAACGCACTTCGATTTGCGCGGCGCTGTCGCCTTCGCCAATCTCTGCCGTTGCGCGGAGCAGGGGGGTTCCGTCTAGCCCGGCTTCCACCTGCGCCGAAACGACAACTTTACTCAGGTCGGTGGGCGGCTGGGTGAACCGCTGATACGCCAGATCGCGCACAGCGGAATCGCGGGTGTCGTACAGGTTGAGAAAGTTCCCCTCGTCCTGTTTGCGGATCAGATCATCTTCCGTGACCAACCGCCACGTCAGGAAATCGCGCCAGTCCAGATTGGCCTGCGCCAGTTGGGAAACGCCCGTGACGCTGGTCAGCAGGGCGACACTCGAATCGGGCAGCAGCGAAGCCGCCAACCGACCCACCGCCGCGTCGCCATAGTTGGCGGCGAGGCTGTTGATGACGAAGGCGTTGGTATTGATCTGCACGAAGCGTCCCACCAGCCATGATACCAGCCCCTGCCGCAGATAATAGGCATCCGCCGGATAAATGGGCGGCACCGTGCCTGTGACCGCAGCGATCATTCGTTCCGCCAGCGCATTTGCTGTCGCCACTTGCATCTCTGTGTCGAAAGGCTGGTCGCTGCGAGCCGCATTGACATAAGGTGAAGGCATTTGTAGCACCCACGAGTCCGGTGCTGTCCAGCCCGTTTGTAGCGCCGGATCGGGAATGATTTCGATTCCGACAACCGGCGGCGCGGTGCAGGTCAGGATGGCGCAGGCTGTTTGCAGCCATGCCGCCGCTGAGTCTGCGGCGGTGCTGGCAATCGCCGCGTCTACCGCATAGGCGTGTACTGTGATCGTGTCGCGGGTTTCGGTGATGCTCTCGCCCCAGAAGGTGTAATCCGGCGGGACATGCCGCCAGCCGTCCTCATAGCGCCAGTAGAACCACAGACGGGTGAAGGGGACGCCGTTCAGGATTTCTTGCACGGCTACCCGCGCCCGCGTTTTGTCCACTTCGACGGCGCTGATTTCGCCGCTTAACTGGATGTTCTGCGTGGTTTTGAGGTCTTGCACATGGTTAAAGAACTGGGTTTGCTGCTGAATCCAATCAGCGGAGGCGCTGCGCTGCGTGACGAGAAACGCATTCAAATCGCCCAACCGTAGGGCTGCGACTTCTGCATCTACCGTGTTGCGGAGCGCCTGCTCGATTTCGCTATCCACTGCTTGCAGGCGGAAGGACACGAAGGCGACGATGGCGATCATTAGCCCTAGTACGATCAGCAGGAACAGCAAAATGCGGATGCGTGCCCGCCGCCGCCGCCGCGCCGCTTCCGGGTCTTCGCCGCCGCGCTGAACGTGCGTATGCTCCGCTTCGATTTCCCAATCTAACTGGATACTCATCAAAAAACGGCGCGAGATACCCCCACCTTTAGGTGCGGGGAGGGATAGCGCCTAATCCTTTCGTATAGCTGTACCCATCGGAATGATGGATAGTGTTGATGTGTTTGTGCGATACGGTCACTTTTCCAGTGGCGGTTGTGATGTCGAAACTGCCTGTTGCGCGGCAAGACACGCGCCCGATATGTGTTC
>CAIPFY010000122.1 GCA_903864435.1 uncultured Chloroflexota bacterium
GACCCAAGCCTTATCGCAGCTTCGCAGCCGCCAAATCTCGGCGGTTGATTTGACCCGCGCCCATCTGGAACGCATCGAAAAGCTCAACCCGCATCTGAAAGCCTTCCTGACCGTACTGTTGTTACCCGCACGCGCCGTCCAGCGACAGATACGCCGCCGATAGCCACCCCTGCTGCGCCCCGTACACCACCTGCAACCACGCACCGGAACGCGCCGATGCGCTCAATGCCGTCTGGTACGGTACGAGGTCGAGTACCGCGCTGGTCGCGTCCGGTGCGGCGCGCAGGTTGAGGATGTGCGTGGTGGTCACGCGGCACGCGCTGAGGGGCGTGGTGGCAGATGGAGCCGGAGCGCCGGGGATGAGGATGACAGTCCCCGCGTGGGGGATGATGCCGCAGGTGAAGCCGTTCTCCGAGAACGAGGGCAAGCTGACCGTTGTGCGCGGCTGACCGGATGCGTCGCGGTACAGCAGCGTCCCCGCGCCCTGCAAGCACACCTGTACCGGAACGCCCGTCGTGACCGAACCAGATGCGTCGAAGCTGTAGACTTCCGCCGCCAGTGTGAACGGTTGCATGATACCGACCTGCGCGGGGTCGGTGAGCAGCGAATAGCACACGTTCAAGCCGTTGTTGCCGTTGGGTAGCGCAATCGCCACCTGCGTCGAGGATGCAAACCCCGTCAGGCTGCACAGCGCCGGGTCGGGGATGTGCGAGGGCATAGCCTGTTGATACTCGAACGCGCCGATGTCGCAGTGTGCGCCGGAGGGTCGTGTTGCACCGCGCTGATCGGTGGTGGGGCAATTTGCTGAATTCGCCGCATCAATCGCTGGACTGCTTGCCAGCAACGGAATGGTCTGCGTGAGGCCGCCGTTCGCGCCCAGCACGCCGAGGCCGAGCGAGGCCGCTTGCTTCACATCCGCGCCGCATGAGGCATCATCCGCCAGATTATAGGTCGCGCCATTGCTGCTGATCGTTCCACCGCAGTTTGGGCCGGATGCTCCCTTGCCGATCAGCGTGTTTTTGAGCGTCAGGGTGCCTGCATTGTAGACGCCGCCGCCGCCGCTTATAGCCGAATTGCCAGAAAGCGTGCTGTGGGTGAGCGTCAGCGTATCAATGTTGAAGATGCCGCCGCCTGCATCGGCAGAATTGCTAGAGAGGGTGCTGTTGGTGATCGTTAGGTTTCCCGCGTTGAAGATGCCGCCGCCGCCGAAACCGCCGCTGGAGGAATTGCCAGAGAGGGTGCTGTTGGTGAGCGTCACCGTCCCGCCGTCGTTGCCGAAGCCACCACCGCCGAAGCCGCCGTTGCCAGAATTGCCAGAGAGGGTGCTGTTGGTGATCGTCACTATTCCGTTGAGATTGAGGAATCCGCCGCCGCCGTTGTTGTTGCCGCTGGTCGAATTGCTAGAGAAGGTGCTGTTGGTAATCGTCACCGTTCCGCTGTCGTTGCTGAAGCCGCCGCCGTCATCAGCTGAATTGCTAGAGAAGGTGCTGTTGGTAATCGTCACCATCCCGCTGTTGTTGCTGAAGCCGCCGCCGCTGATGGCCGAATTGCTAGAGAAGGTGCTGCGGCTGATCGTTACCGTCCCGCTGTTGTTGCTGAAGACGCCACCGCTGCCAGCCGAATTGCTAGAGAAGGTGCTGCTGCTGATCGTCAGATTCCCCGTGTTGAAGATGCTCCCGCCGCCGCCGGTGACGGAGTTGGCTGAATTGCTAGAGAAGGTGCTGCTGGCGATTGTCATCAGACCGCCGTTAGAGATACTCCCGCCAGTGCTGCTTGCCGAGTTGTTCGACAGGGTAGTGCTGCGGATTGTGATGCTACTTAGGTTGTTGGCGATGCCGCCGCCATCATCAGCCGAATTACCAGAGAAGGTGCTGTCGCTGACCGTCACCGTGCCACCATCGCTGTAGATGCCGCCACCGCTGGCAGCGTTGGCCGAATTGCCAGAGAGCGTGCTGTTGCTGATCGTCACCGTGCCACCGTCGTTGTAGATGCCGCCGCCGCTGCCGCCACTGGCTAAATTGCCAGAGAGCGTGCTGTGGCTGAGCGTCAGCCTCCCCGCGTTATAGATGCCGCCGCCGTCATTGCCAAGCAGTGGACAATTGCCGCTGCAATCGCCGGTGGTCATCGTGAGGGTGTTGATCGTTACGCTTGCGCCGCTGGCAATCGTGAACATGCGGATGTTGTTATTGCCGCTGAGGGTCGCGCTGTTGCCGTTGATCGTCAGGTTGGTGATGGTGATCGTGGGCAGGTTGGTGAGCAGTTGAATCGTGCCGGAGATGGTAAAGGTAATCGTGTCGCCATTCACAGCGTTGGTGAGCGCCTCTCGCAGCGAACCCGCGCCGGAGTCGGCGGTGGTGGTCACAGTGAGCGTGGCAGCGCGGACGGGGATAGCCCCCCAAGCCAGCAGCAGGCACAACAGACATACAAGGAGCATCTGAGCAGGTAGACGGTTGGAAATGGTAGCCATGATGTACAATTTTTTATTTAGAGCTTAAGCTCAGATACAGATGCCCTAGTTTGTTAAGGACACTTAAGGATTTTATGTGATTTTACCGGTTAATCGTTTATTGCGTAAGGTAAACTTTTAGAGGAAAAAGATAAAAATCGCATTAAATAAACTATAAACAAACTTTAAATAAATTGATTATGTTGTGTCCATACGGAAGAACCCTCAACCCTAAAAACCTACCCTTGCAAGAGGGCGGGGGATGAGGGGGCTGCCCCCATTTCCAAATGCGTGCCTCTGGCAAAACGCTAATGACGCGAGACTCGTTTGACGCTATACTCGCACTCGTATATGGTGATTTTCCAACGGAACCCGCCCATGAGCTATAACCTGACTGATTTGACCCTGACCCAAGCCCTATCGCAGCTTCGCAGCCGCCAAATCTCGGCGGTTGATTTGACCCGCGCCCATCTGGAACGCATCGAAAAGCTCAACCCGCATCTGAAAGCCTTCCTGACCGTGACAGCGGAACGGGCGCTGCAAGATGCCGAGGCCGCCGACCGCGCCCGCGCTGCGGGGGATGATCGTCCGTTGCTGGGCATCCCGCTGGCGATCAAAGATGTGCTGTCCACTCGCGGGATCGAGACGACCTGCGGCTCGAAAATCCTGAAGGGCTACAAGCCGGTGTACGATGCCACCATCGTCAAGCGCCTGTCCGAAGCCGGTATGGTGCTGCTCGGCAAGCTGAACATGGACGAGTTTGCGATGGGATCGTCTACCGAAAATTCGGCCTATGCCATCACCCGCAACCCTTGGGACACCACCCGCGTTCCGGGCGGCAGCAGCGGCGGCAGCGCGGCGGCGGTCAGCGCGGGCATGGCGATGGGCGCTATCGGCACGGATACCGGCGGCAGCATTCGCCAACCGGGGGCGTTCTGCGGCATCCCCGCGCTCAAGCCCAGCTACGGACGCGCCTCGCGTTATGGTCTGGTGGCGTTCGGCTCGTCGTTGGATAGCCCCGGCCCGCTGGCACGCACTGTCGAAGATGTGGCGCGAATCACGGGCGTGATCGCTGGACATGACCCGCTGGACTCGACCAGCGTGAAGGCCGATGTGCCGGATTATGTGGCTGGCTTGGAAGGCGGCGTGAAGGGCTTGAAGATCGGCATCCCCAAAGAATATTTCATCGAAGGCATACAGCCCGAAATTGATATGGCGGTGCTGGCCGCGATTGAACAACTGCGCGGCATGGGCGCGGAAGTGGTGGAAATCAGCCTGCCGCACACCAACTACAGCCTGCCGGTGTACTACATCATCGCTCCGGCGGAAGCCAGCGCCAACCTCGCCCGCTATGATGGCATTCGCTTCGGCCCCAAAGTGGACAAGGGCGAGATGTGGGCGACCTATAAGGCCACACGCGGCGAGGGTTTCGGCCCGGAAGTTAAGCGGCGCATCATGCTCGGCACGTATGCCCTGTCCGCCGGTTATTTCGATGCCTACTATGGCAAGGCGCAGGCGGTACGCACCCTCATCAAGCGCGATTTCGACCTCGCCTTCGAGCAGGTGGATGTGATTATCACCCCCACCACACCCAAGACGGCCTTTCCCATCGGTCAGAATTCCGACGACCCGCTGCAAATGTATCTGGAAGATGTGTTCACCCTGCCGCCCAGCCTCGCGGGGATTTGCGGCCTGAACGTCCCGTGCGGATTCGATTTTCAAGGGCTGCCCATCGGGATGCAAGTTCTGGGCAAAGCCTTCGGTGAGGACACGGTGCTGCGCGTGGGACACACCTATGAGCAGGCTAACCAGTGGCACACCCATCACCCGCCTGTTGGACTGGCCTGAGATGAGCAGCGCAGTTTCATAAATTCATATATATTGAAATTCAGCACATTAGAAGGAGGATTTATGCGCTGGATTTTCACGTTGATACTGCCTACTGCCGTCGCGGTGGGGATTGGTTTCGGTCTGTACTTGCTGGATACGGTAGGCTTTTATCTGGTACTGCTCATGCCCATGCTGGCGGGCATCATCGTGGGCTTTTTCGTCTGCCTGCCCACTGCCCGCCGGGGAGCGCCCGGTTTCCCGCTGGTCGTCATCGCGCTGCTGACTTCGCTGGTCATGATGGGCGCGTACTGGTACTTCCAGTATGACCATTACCTGACCACAATTATTGAAGCTGTTCAGGAGCAAAACTCGTCGGTCAGCCGCGAAAAAGCACTCGAACTGATAGACCAAATCCAGATGGAAACCTACAACGCCACCGGTTTTGTGGCCTTCGTGATGGATTATGCCGAGGTGGGATTCAACATCGGGCGCGTGGGTAGCTCGGATTCCTCCAATCTCCAGATTCAAGGTACGCTGGCCTACATCTTCTGGGGGGGCGAACTCCTGATCGCGGTGGTTTCGGCGGTGGTGGCGGTGCTGCGGCGCGGCTCCAACAAGACGCTGCTGCGGATGCGCAGGCCAGAACCTGACCCGAACGCGCCCACGCCGGTCATCAGCTAGAACATCCGCCACCTTGCCTGCACGCCAGCCGTG
The DNA here is from genome assembly GCA_903864435.1 of uncultured Chloroflexota bacterium. GTDB lineage: Bacteria > Chloroflexota > Anaerolineae > Aggregatilineales > Phototrophicaceae > CFX2. The sequence goes on from CAIPFY010000122.1 coordinate 4,991, forward strand.
AGGATGTACTGGGGGGGATTGTTGACAAAACCTCTGAGCGCCGCCTAGTTTGTGTGCGGATATAGCGGATCGTTCGGCTGATGCGGACGATAAACACGACGGTCAGCCTGCCGGATGTAATCTACGGCGAGTGAGTAGTTTTCTTCCGGCGGGTTGACCGAATCGACCGTGAGCGCATTCTCATTCCAGGGCTGGTAATAGTCGCGCATCCGCAGCACATCTTCCCATCCCACCGGTTTCCACCCCGGCACATACTGAACCCGCTGTTTCATCCGGTCTGCCCACACCCGATCATCCGAACAGGTGCAGTACAACGCGCAAAAACGCGCCCGGTGACGAGCAGCGATTTCGCTGGCAACCGTGCGGAAATGATCCAGCGGGAATGTCGCATCCAGAATCACGCTGACACCCAGCGACAACTGTTCATCGGCTTGATCGAGGATGATGTAGTAGCCGTCCCCGGTGGAAGCCTCCGCCAGATTGTGATCGCGCAGAACCCGCTGCACGCGATCTTTCGCAAAGGCAGGAATGCCCAATCGCCGCGCCACCAACCGCGCCAGCGTGGTCTTGCCGCTGCCGGGCATCCCTGAAAACAAAATCAGCGTCGCCTCACCGGGCGGGATGCTCATCATAATGCGTTCATCCTCACTTGATCTTCACCCACGTCCCTTTGCTAGGGCCGAGGAAGCGATACACGCCAATGGGCGAGTCAACGAAGAAGCCGCCGGTGCCTTCCTCAAGCTGAATGGTGCGGCTGCTGCTGTCGAGGTTGCTGGTCGCCCATCCCAGTGCGCTGCTCCAGATGCCAACCGGCGCGTTGGTGCTGCAATACAACCATGCGAATATTCCTTGCGGCGCGAGCAGGCCAGTGGGCGGTGCGCCAAAGCAGGAGAAGGTCGCCACGCCGTCCCAACCACTGGTGTATTCGATATAGCGCGAGTCCTGATTTTGCAGGCCGTACACGCGGTTCATGGCGTTGGCGTTCACATATAGCATGATGCCGCGCTCAAATGTCTGGAACGCGCCAGTGCCAAAGGCTGGTGCCGCGCTGGGGCAGGCCGTGTCCGCCGGGGCGTATTCGTTGCCGAAGAACCAGGGCGTCATGCACTGTACCGTGACCGCCACCGAAAGCTGCGCCTCCTGCCCGCCGCGTTGAGCGACAAGGCGGTAAACCACCTGTTTACCCAGATTACCGGGCACGACGACGGGCAGCGAACCCGATGGCACGACTGAGAATGTCTGCACCACCGCGCCCTGCTGGTTCAACAGGTCAATGCGAGCCGCATCCGCGTTCACTACCCATGTCAGCGTGATGCCGGTGTTCGGCACCACATTGGTGTTGCTGGCAATGAAGGTTACAATCTGCGGCGCGTTCGGAGTGGCCGTCGAAACCGGCGTGTTGGTCACTGTCGCCGTCGCCGTCGCGGTGGCGGTCGCGGTGACGGTGGGCGTGAACGTCAGCGTGCTGGTGGGGGTGGCTGTCGGCGTGAACGTCAGCGTGTTCGTTGGCGTTTGGGTGGGGGTTAGCGTCGCCGTTGGCGTGTGGGTGTTGGTGGGGGTGGCGCTAGGCGTGACCGTTGGCGTGTTGCTCGGCGTGAGCGAAGGCAAAATAGCCAGCGTGGGTAGGTCGGCTTCCGAAGCCTCCTGTGGTTGACAGCCTGTGAGCGCCGCCAGTAAGATCGTGATCCAGAGCAAGTGCTTAAGCATGATGCACATTGCTTTCCCGGAGTATATCCGAATGAGTCTTTGCAAATCTTTGTTGTTCATCATACTCATTTTAGCAGCGGGCTGCCAATCTTCATCGTCCACACTGGATCGGATTCCCACGCTTTCGCCCACCCCGCAACCCCTCGCCATCAACCGCCCCACCCGCACCCCGCGTCCGATACAGGCCGCGCCGACGTTGACCGCCACCTTCGTGCCGACACACACGCCGCCGCACTTCAGCGTCCCCACGCAACCACCTGTTGCCGATTTGCCCACCGTCCCACCCACCGCCGTTGCTGGTACGCCGATTGGCACGCCTGTCCCCACGCTGCCGCCCGCCGCCGAAACCTTCGTCATCGGGCAGTCGGCGCAGGGGCGGGATATTCTGGCGTGGCGCATAGGGACAGGCTCCAAAGTGCTGCTGCTGGTCGGCGGCGTGCATACCGGCTTCGAGTCCAACACAGTGCTGTTGCTGAACGAGATGATCCGCTACTTCGAGTCCGCGCCTGCCGACGTGCTGCCGGGGTTGTCGCTGGTGCTGATTCCGGTGCTGAACCCCGATGGGCTGATGCTCGGCAGAGTCTCAGCAGGCCGCTTCAACGGGAACGGCGTGGATTTGAACCGCAACTGGGGCTGTGAATGGTCGGAGAATGCCTACTGGCGCGACCAACTGGTAAACCCCGGTTCGCGTCCGTTCTCCGAGCCGGAGAGTCGGGCGCTGGCGGAATGGATACGCAACACGCGCCCCGCCGCCGCCATCTTCTACCACAGCGCAGCAGCCGGCGTGTTCGCGGGGGACTGCGAAGGGCAGGGCGTTTCGACGGTGTTCGCGGCGGTACTAGGAGAGGCGACGGGCTATGCTTACGGGCAACCGTTTACCGCGTATCCGGTGACGGGCACGGCTTCCAGTTGGATAGATGAGCTGGGCATTCCATCAGTGGATTTAGAGTTAAGCGGAACCCGCGAGAGCGAATTTGCACGGAACCGCTTGGGCGTGATCGCCGCGCAGTGCTGGCTTATAGACCCAGTACAAACTCCCAGTATTCCCATTTGTTCGGCTTAGGCGCAGGGTTATCGTTGCGGTGGATGGCTTCATAGGCTTCATCCAGCGTGGAACTGAAGTGGAACAGTTCTTCCGGTTTCATGGAAGCGTTGGCGGACACATACAGCGCCTGTGTGAAGGTATCCGCCCCCACCACGATTACCATTTTGACACGGGGGTTCTTCTTCAACTGGTGCAGGATTTTGGCGTGCGAGATCAAGACACTGGGGCCGAGACGGGCATTGGTGAGGTCAATCATGAAGGCGACCTGCTGGGTGGCTTCGTTCACCAACGTTTGCACTTGAGAAAGGGCTTTGTGGAAATCGTCCCACTCCCACTGCATGCGGTGGTAAATCATGCGAATCGCCGTTTTTTCTTCGTTGTCCCATCTCGCTGTGATGCTCATCAGCTTACTCCCCAATGGACATTCTTACCCCGCCTATACCTATTAAACCACGCTTAAGAATAAAGATCAATAGACCTCACAAGCCACAACATATTTTTCATAAATTAAGAATCACATGATTTCAATATAGATTACGTGAGATTACAGGCGTGCCCCGGCTTCCCGTAAGGCATCACCCGCGATCCCGCGCCAGCGTGCCCAGATACGCGCTATTGCCATTTACGTTGGTTACGTTCGCGCCGTTCAGATGCGGGTGGCGTTCGATGGCGTGGTTGAGGATGTTGTTCACCAGTTGATCGAACGTCCAGCCCGCCGCGAAGCTGCAACGCGCAAACACGCAATCCGAGGCGATGCCCGGCCCTAGATTCACTTCCAGCAC
>CAIPFY010000123.1 GCA_903864435.1 uncultured Chloroflexota bacterium
AGCGTGCGTTCGCCCGCTTGTACGGCCTGTGAATGGGCTAAAGCAAGGATTTGTTCTGGTTGAACCACAACGTATCCTCCGCAGCATAATTCATCCACAGCACTTCGGTTCGGCTCTGCTTGACCGAATGAATCGTCTTGGTGGGCGCTTCCACACAATGCCAATCGGCATATAACGAGTCCATCAATACGCCATGATAGCCTGAGATAGCGACTTTCCCTTTCACGTCATGCAGGGTTTGTGCCAGCATGCGGTGTGCGTCATCGGTCATTTCGTAGCGATAGGCTTTCGTATCTCCGCGTGAGTCATGCGGATAAGGCGGATCGCAGTAAAAAAGCGTTTCTTCGCTGTCGTAGCGCCGGATGACCGCCAGCGCATCATCATGTTCAATTTGAACCCTTAGCAACCGTTGGGCAATAGCGGGTAAATCTTCGATGCTGCCTAACCAGCGCGATACCGCCCCTGCCATGCCCGCCCGACTGGTGAGCAAACAGTGCGCCCAACGCCCCGCCGAAGCAGTCTGCGCCAATCCGGTACGCACCTGACGGGCGCGCACATAAAATCGGCGGGCGCGTTCCAGCGCGGATAGGTTTTCGTCCCCATCCAGCGAGTCCTCAAATTCCTCACGGGAGAATGGCGTAAGGCCAATCGCTTCGATGAGCGCCTCTTTCTGTTCCCGCAAAACGCGGAAGAAATTCGCTACCTCGCCGTCCAAGTCGTTGTAGGTTTCGACTGGCACAGGGGCGCGGTTAATCAGCACCGCCGCCGATCCCCCGAACGGTTCGCAGTAGTGTGTGGTCTGCGGCAGCAGCGGCAGCAGCCAATCGAGATGGCTGTATTTGCCGCCATACCAGCCGAAAGCGATCCGTTTGACCGTCATCCCTATCCCCCGCACACCCCGTTCAGAATGATCTGTGTGCCGCTGCCATCTTCGGCACGAGCGATGTTGTAGCGCCCGCTGGCGACGTAGAACATCGGGTTGCCGGTGCCGCCCTGCTGCTGCGCCTGCCGCAGCGCCCCGCCTACTGTTTTCCCGTACCAGTTGCGTACCACCGACGGGTCATCTTCCGTATCCAGTATCACAAGCGTCGTCCCCATGCCGAAAGCGCGGAACATATTGTGCTGCTCGAACGTCACCTGTGCGCCGGAGTACATCGGCGCTTTAGTGGTCAGCGCGGCATAGCAGAAGGAGTCCGCGCCGAGGAAAATTGTCCCGATACATGCCGTCACCAGTACCACGATCAACAGGCAACCGCCTATCATGCGTGTTCCACAGCCGGACGGTCTTTCATCCATAGTCTATTGCTCACCTTCCAGTAGGGATTCCACCCACTGTACAACTTCACGAGTGGAGGGGAATTTCTCCGCCCATAAACGGCTCACGGGCAGGCGCAGTTTAGGCAGCACAACCGAAGTGTACACATCCCCGGTCAGCATACGCGGCTGAAATGTCCCCTCGGCGTCGCGCACGTAGAACAACGCCTCGCGCCGTTTGGGGTCAATTACCCAGTATTCATCCACACCGCCGCGCTCGTATTCCTCGAACTTCACGCCGCGATCACGGGTGAAACTCTCCGGCGAGACGATCTCCACCACCAGATGCGCGGCACACGCCACCAGATTCGGGAGGATATGCGCGGCACGATCCGGCAGCACGACGAACAGATCAGGCTGACGGGCGGGCGAATCCGGCGTGGGTTTCATCACCACCGGATCGGTGAACACTTCGCCGCCGCCCGTCAAATCCAGCAGCACACGAAAGACATCCGACAAGAAATCACGCAGTCGGTTATGAGCGATACTCACCGGCGACATGGCAATCACCACTCCGTCTATCCACTCGGTATGAACACCGTACTTGCCGTTCAGGTAGTCCTCGAACGCTACGCCCTGCGCGAGAATCGTTTCGCGTTCCAATGCAACGGCGCTGGTTGCGTCCATAGCCTGACCTCTTTCCGCACTCACTTGCCCATAATTTGAAAGATTGCCTACGCACCCCGCAGGCAGGCTTCCACCAGTTCCAGCGTCGCCCGTTTGGAGGGCAACGGTTGCTGCCACAGCACCGCCACCGCAAAGCGCAGCCCCGGCAGAACGCTGGAGGCATACACGCCGTCCTGCACGGGGCAGGGCTGGTAGACGCCCTCGGCATCGCGCACGTAGAACAATGCCTCGCGCCGTTTGGGGTCAATTACCCAGTATTCATCCACGCCGCCGCGCTCGTATTCCTCGAACTTCACGCCGCGATCACGGGTGAAACTCTCCGGTGAGACAATCTCGACCACCAGATTAGCCGCCCCCGCCACCAGATTTTCTTTGAGCAGGTGCAGCCTGTCCGCCCGTAACACTTGCAGATCGGGTTCACGGGCGGGCGAATCGGGCGTAGGCTTCATCACCATCGGTTCGCGCAGCACGCGCCCGCCGTCGGTCAGTTCCAGATACCAGCCTAGCAGATCGTCCAAGAACCGCGCCAAACTGTCATGCTGTGCGCTCACCGGCGACATGGCAATCACCACTCCGTCTATCCACTCGGTATGAACACCGTACTTGCCGTTCAGGTAGTCCTCGAATGATACGCCCTGCGCGAGAATGGTTTCGCGTTCCAATGCAACGGCGCTAGTTGTGTCCATAGCCTGACCTCTTTCCGCACTCACTTGCCTAGAATCTGAGCCGTCCGGTCAAGATTGCCTACGCTGTAGTATTTCGCGTCGGGATGATGCACCACAATCGCCGCCGTGCTTTGCTCCGGCACCAGTTGGAACGACTCGGTGAGCGACACGCCGAGGACGCTTTGCACCTGCGGCATCAAGCGCCACACCGTCGCATGGTCGTTCAAATCGGGGCAGGCCGGATAGCCCCAGCTATAGCGTTTGCCCTGTTCGGCGGGAAGGCCGAGTCCGGCGTTGACAATGGCGCGTTGCACATAGACAGCGGTTGCTTCGGCGGTCTGTACCGCCAGCCCGTGAAAGAAATAGGCTTCGCTGTAGTGGTCGGCCTGCTGAAGTTCCTCGAAGGCGGCGCTGGCGGGTTCGCCCACCGTCACCACTTGCAGCGCCACCACATCGGTCAGGCCGCTTTCGACGGGCGCGAAATAATCGCTGATGCACAGCAGGTCGCCGTCCGGTTGACGCGGGAAGGCGAACCGTCCGGCTTCCACGCGCTCCGGTGGTGCGCCGTTCGCTTCGGCAAACGGGCGCGGCTCCCATATCACCAGATCATCGCCGTCACGGTTGCAGGGGAAGTAGCCATAGACGGCCTGCGGGCGCAGCGAACGCTTTTGCAGCGCCTCGCGCTGCATCCGCGCCAGTCGTTCGTCAAACTCGCGCTCCAGCTTCGTCCACGCCTCGCCGTGCGTGTTGGTCGCGCCCCACGACAGGCGGTACAGTTCCGGCTTGTGAATGTGCTGGAACACGATTTCCAGCGGCATCTCCTGAACGGTTTTTACGCCCCAGAAGGGCGGCGCGGGGATGCGCGGCGCGGCCTGCACGTTGCTCGTGCCAGCCACACGGGCGCGGCGGACGGGGGCGGGCTTGCCCATCTCGGCGTAGGCTTCGGCGACCGTGCTGGCGACAAATGACTCGCGTTGATCGCTCACCAGTTGATCCATGACCGATAAGCCCTCGAAAGCGTCCTTGCAGTAGAACACGCCGGCCTCATACGGCTGCTGCGTGTCCTCAAGGAACAGGATGCGCCGCCCGAACTTGCGGTTGATAGCCGCGCCGCCGATCAGCACCGGAATGTGCAGGCCGCGCCGCGCCAGTTCGTTCACCACGAGGGGCATCTGCTTGGAGGTACTCACCAGCAGGGCGCTCAAGCCGATGGCATCCGCCTGATGCTGCTGCGCCTTCTCGATGATGGTATTCACCGGAACCTGCTTGCCGATGTCGTGGACAGTGTAGCCGTTGTTGCTCAAGATGGTCTTGACGAGGTTCTTGCCGATGTCATGCACATCCCCGTAGACCGTCGCCAGCACCACCGTGCCTTTGGTCGAGCCTTCCAGTCTGTCCATGAACTGCTCCAGATAGGCCACCGACTTTTTCATCGCCTCGGCACTCTGAAGCACGAACGGTAGGATGAGTTCGCCCGCGCCGAACTTATCGCCCACTTCTTTCATAGCCGGCAGCATCACATTGTTCAGCACGCCCACCGCGTCCTGACGGGTCAGGCAGTCGTCAATGAGCGCCTCCACGCCGTCTTTCTTGCGGTGGACAATCTGCCAGTGCAGCGCGGCCTCGCTGGTCATGCCCTCTGTCGGGTCTTCGACGGTTTTGCCCGCCGTCTGCACCGTGTTCTGCTCGAAATACTGGATGAAGCGTGGCAGCGCGTCCGGGTCACTGTTGAAGATCAGATCGTTGGCGATTTTGCGCTGGTCTTCGGGGATTTCGGCGTAGGGCGTGATGTGCGCCGGATTGACAATCGCCATATCCAGACCGGCCTGCACCGCATGGTACAGGAACACGCTATTCAGCACGCCACGCGCCGCTTGTCCCACGCCAAAGCTGACGTTGCTCACGCCTAGCGCGGTCAGCACGCCGGGAAGGTGCTGCTTAATCAGGCGGATGCCTTCGATGGTTTCCACTGCGTCGTTCCGCAGTTCTTCCTGTCCGGTGGTCAGCGGGAAGGTGAGCGTGTCGAAGATCAAATCTTCGGGCGACAGGCCGTAATCCTGCGCCGCGATTTCGGTGATGCGCCGCGCAATCTCGTACTTCTTATCGCGGGTGTGCGCCATGCCGTCTTCGTCAATCGTCATCGAAAGCACCGCCGCGCCGTGCTTACGGGCAATCGGTAGGATGCGGTCAATGCGTTCGCGCCCGTTCTCCAAGTTGTTGCCGTTAATCACGCCGCGCCCCGGATACAGCGCCAGCGCCGCCTCCGCAACCTCGGCTTCGGTGGTGTCGAAAATCAGCGGCACACTAACGGCCTGCGACAGTTTCTTGACGACGGCCTGCATCTGCTCCTTTTCGTCGGCGCGTTCGGTCATCGCCACGCACACATCCAGCATGTGCGCGCCGTTCTCGACCTGATCCACCGCGATCTGCACGATGCTGTCGTAGTCGTCCGCCAGCAAAAGCTGCTTCACCTTGCGACTGCCCTGACTGTTCACGCGCTCCCCGATGAGCGTGGGGCCGGGGTTCTGCGCCAGCGGGGTCGCGGTCATGCCACTGGAGGCCGCCGCTTCGTGCTGCGGATCGCGGGTTTTCGGGGATTGTTTGGGCAACCGCGCCGCCAGCGTTTCGGCATACGAATGACCATGCACCTTGCGATACAGATGATCGAGGTGGGCGGGGCGCGTGCCACAGCAACCGCCGACTACGTTCACACCCCAGCGCGTGAACTCCGACACCATTTCGCTGAAGGGTTCCGGTTCCATCGGGTAGACCGCTTCGCCATCCACATTGATCGGTAGGCCAGCGTTGGGCAGTACGCTGATGGGCAAGCGGCTGTGTTCCACCAGATATTGAATCGGGGCGCGCATGTATTCGGGGCCGGTGGAGCAGTTCATCCCGATTACATCAATCGGCAGGGATTCGAGCGTGGTCAGCGCCCCCGCCATATCCGTGCCGAATAACATGCGCCCGCTGGTATCCAGCGTGACCTGCACCTGCAACGGCACACGCTGGCCGCTATCGGCAAAGTAGCGGTTGATGCCCACCACCGCCGCTTTCACTTCCAGAATGTCCTGACTGGTTTCCACCAGCAGCAAATCTACGCCGCCTTCTACCAAGCCCTGCGCCTGCTCGTAGAACACCGCCGACAGTTCATCGAAGGTGACGTTGCTCAAATCGGGGTCGTTGCCGCTAGGCAGTTTCCCGCTGGGGCCGATGCTGCCCGCCACAAAGCGCGGGATGCCGGTTTCGGCCTGTACGCGGTCACACACGCGCCGCGCCAGCCGTGCCGCCGTCTGGTTGATCTCCAGCACGCGCTCCGCGAGGCCATATTCGCCCAGCGTCAGGCGGTTGCTGCGGAAGGTGTTGGTTTCCACCGCTTCGCTGCCCACCGCGAGGAACGAACCGTGTACGGCCTCGATCACATCCGGGCGGGTGATGACCAGATAATCGTTGCAGCCATTGTGTTGCTCCCCGCCAAAGTCCGCCGCCGTCAGGTTGAAGGTCTGGATGCTCGTCCCCATCGCGCCGTCGAAGATCACGACATGATCGGCAATTGCATCCAGATAGCGGCGGTTGGTAAAAATGCGTTCAGTCATCTCTATCTCCATCTCAAATTGCTGGCTAAGGTGCGCTGCGTCACCATGATTGAATACTCAGGTTTTCTACGGCATCAAAATGGGCATCTCTAGTGAGCAAAGTTAGCTGATATTGCAATGCGACACTCGCAATCCAAATATCATTTTCAGGGATACGCCGTCCTTTAACCCGCAACTGTCGTTCTACACGGCCATATACCCTCGCCGTGTTCACATCACAATTGAGTATTGTGTTTCCGGCTACGAATTCATCTACGCGCTTGAGATTTGCTTCAACACGCCCTGAATTTTCTGCACCAAAGTAAAGTTCTCCTATAACGATTGCTGGAACATATACCTCAGCTATCTCAGAGATAAGCCGTATTAGTTCAGGTTCACGGTTTAGTAGCCCGATGACCGCATTGGTGTCCAGAAGGAAGGCATTAGGCATCCAGATCAACCTCTGGGTAATCATCAACCCGTTCGCACCATGCTTCGATAGCCGCTTGCATCGCCGCTAGATCGTCTTTCGGGAATGCCAATTCACGCGCAATCTGTACCGATGCAGCTCCCGATGTGCCACGCGGCAGCAACAACCCCTGAATCACCCGGAGTACCTGCATTTGCTGGTCATCATTCAGCTTGTGTAGCGCCGTTATGATTTCCTGTTCGATGTTCATGATGTACCCCTCTTTCCTCTAGTCCAACGTGCGCTCAATCTGGTCAGTCAGCGCCAACCACGCCGCCGTATCACGGGTAGCCGTTGCGTCGTCCAGCCAGAAGCGCGTGTAAATCACCTGCCGGATCGTCAAACCGCTGTCCGGGTCTATCTCCGCACCGCGTGTGTGCTGCTCCGCCCACGCCTGCGGATTCGCGCCGTACCACGCCGCCGCCAGATCAGCCAGCATCAGGTTCGCCAGCGCATTCGCCAAAAACCGGATTCGGTTCTCCAGCGGAGTCTTACGTTCGGCGCTGCGTGCCAGTTCCAGCAGCGACAGCACATAGTTGGATGCGCCCGCCCCGTTATGCTGTGCGCCCGCTTCGGCGGGCAGTTCTGCCGGCGCCATCCCGAACGACACCAGACTCACCAGCAGTTGCCGCGCCCATGTTGCGCCCGCGTTGTGCGCCTCGAACGCCGCAAGCTGCGCATACGCCCGTTCCGCTGCGATGCGCAGTCCGGCAAAATACTCCAGTTCCATCAGCACATCGGTCAGCGCGGATTGCAGTTCGCCCCACTCACGCAGAGGCGCGGCGACACGTAAACGAGTGATTGCGGGGTAAGGGGCGCTCATCTAATCTCCATCCCGAATAACGGGATTCGAATCGGTCTGCGTCTGAAGCCTGCCGATGTTGTTATCCACCCGCCGCAGATGACCGATCAGCAATTCCTGAAATTCTTCAATCTTGCTGTGCAGATCGCGGATTTCCAGTTCGGCTTTGATGTTCACATCGTATTCGATGTCGTTACGCACCTTTTCGCGCTCCGCCTGCCGGTTCTGGCTGATGAGGACGAAGGTCGAAAGGAAGATGGCTTCCAGCGAGACGATCATGGTCAGCAACCCGAAGGGGAACGGGTCGAAGGGCGCGACGCCGGGAATCCAGCCCATATTCCACACGATCCAGACGGCGAACCAGATGATGCTGGCATACAGGAAGCGCATATCCCCGGCGACTCTGGCGAACCCGTCCGCCAACTTCTGGGTGAGGGTACGCTGCGCCGCCAGCAGTTCGTTGGGGTTACGCGCCACCCGATCACCGAGCAGCATATCCGCCTCGCGCAGGCGTGTGCCGAGCGTCGCCAGAATGTCGAAGGCGGCATCGGGATGCGTTCTGAACAGCACTTGCAGGTCGTTGCGGTCTACGATCAGCACCACCGTATCTACCTCGGCTTTGGCGCTGGCGGAACGGGCACGATTATCCAGCAGCGAAATCTCGCCGAACAATTCGCCCGGTTTGACGCGACTGACCACCACTTTCTGCCCGTCGTGATCTTTGATCGAAAGTTCGACATTCCCGGACTGGACGATCATCATCACACCGCCCGCATCCCCCGCCTGAAAGATCATCTGACCAGCCCAGTATTGCTGGGTTTCCATCTGGTCAGCGAGGGCTTTCAGTTCGACTCCATCCAGCAGTTCAAACATCGGAATCTGGCGTAACAGGTCGGGGTTGCTAATTGGCATGGTTGGCTTCCATTCAGGATGGTGTGTGTTTCAATATGCCCATTGTAGTGAAAATTCGCCCGACACGGCTAACGATATACAGCCATCAATACAAACGCCCCCGCGACATGGCAGGGGCGCTCAGATGGCTTTAGGCATTCGCTCATCTTCGCAGGCTGCGCCTGCCGGAGTTAGCACCTTCCCGACGCTTCGGGGGTTGCTGCGGGGGTCATAGGGCCGTTCCCTCGCCCGCTCTGGATGAGTAGGTTGTGCAACGAAGGGTAGCAAAAGGGCGCAGGGCTGTCAAGGTGAGCGCAGGTTGAGCATCCCACCGCCCGCCCTGCGCCCGATTGTATTGTGATAAAAATCACTATACAATCGGAAGGTACGTCAATCATCAGGAGTGCTTTGGTATGACTCTTGCTACACCCCCCGGTGATCGCTCCGGCTACGGGTTGGTCATCAAAAATATCCTCACCGGCCAGCGGTTCGATGGGCTGGCTTTCGCCCGCTACAATTCCGATACCTACGGCGCGTTCACCTTCACCAAGTTCGGCCCTGTGCGCTTCTATCAGGTGGCCGATCCTGATCTGGCACATGAAATTCTGGTCAAGCGCACCGATGAATTCCACAAAGGCATCATCAAAGAGGTGCTGCAACCGTTCCTCGGTGATGGGCTGCTGACCAGCGAGGGCGACTTCTGGAAGCGCCAGCGCAAACTGGCACAACCGGCCTTCCACGCCCGCCGCATCGCCAGCTATGCCGGTGTGATGGTGGAATACACCCGCCGCCTGCTGAACGGTTGGCGCGACGGCGAAACGCGCTGGATTGACCGCGAGATGATGAAGCTCACACTGGGGATTGTCAGCAAAACGCTGTTTGATGCCGATGTGAGCGCCGAAGCGGATCGCGTGGGCGAGTTGATGAACAGCATTCTGGACGCGACCAACGAGCGCCTAACCGCCGTGATTCGCCTGCCGGAGTACATCCCCACCCCGCGCCGGATGCAGGTGAAGCGCATCACCGCCGAACTGGATGCGATCATTCAGCGCATTGTGGACGAGCGCCGCCGCGCCGGTGAGGACAAAGGCGATTTGCTCTCGATGCTGCTGACCGCGCTGGACGACGATGGCAGCGGCATGAGCGACAAGCAACTGCGCGACGAGTTGATGACGCTGTTTTTAGCCGGTCACGAAACCACCGCCAACACCCTGATCTGGGCGCTGGTGCTGCTGGCACAGCATCCGGCGGCGCTGACGGCGCTGCACGCCGAGATTGAAAGCGTCCTCGGTAGCCGCGACGCGACCTTTGAGGATTTGCCCAACCTGCCGTATAGCGAACAGGTCATCAAGGAGACGCTGCGCCTTTTCCCCACCGCCCCCGGTGTCAGCCGTTCGCCCACGCATGATCTGGAATTGGGCGGGTACACCGTCCCCAAAGATGCGTTCATGCAAATCTCGATCTACGCCATGCACCACAGCAGCCGCTACTGGCAGGAACCGGAAGCCTTCCGCCCCGAACGTTTCGCGCCGGAAGCCGAGAAGCTCATCCCGCACTACGCCTATTTGCCCTTCGGCGGCGGCCCGCGCATCTGCATCGGCAACCAGTTCGCCATGATGGAAGCACGGCTGGCGCTCATCACGCTGGTGCAGCACGCCGACCTGTCGCTCGACCCGGCGCACCCGCCCGTCGCGGAGCAGATGTTCACGCTGCGCCCGCGTGGTGGCGTGAAGATGGTCGTCCGCAAGCGGTAGGGTCGCGCCCTATAAGATCAGGATGCCCGCCGATCACTGATATGCAAGATGGTATAACCGATAACATCCTCGCCCTGATAGCGAACGATCACATCATCGTCGGTCAGTTCGCTATCGTCAGCGAGACTGGGTCGTTTGAAATTGATGTACAGGACATCTGCTTCAGAGTCATAGGTCATCCACATGGACTGCCCTGGTACACGGCTGATCTCCGGGAGCAAGCGCAGATATGGGTCTAAAGTGACCATATAACCTCTCTTCTCTCTAGTGAGCGATAACGGCGCGTCCAAAAAGCGGTGATGATGAATCCATCTCGCTCACCTTCACGATACACTACAACTAACCATTTGTCGGGTTCAATTTCCCGGATTGCCATCCGTTCACCATTACCACCGGCCAGAATACGTTCAGGATCACGGATGACTTGCAGGACAGCAACACGACTCTCGCTAAGTTCCCCATGTTCGGTAATGATATGTTCCCATCGTTCATCCGTCAGGCGAATCGAGATGCCGTGCTTGGATTGAACAGTTTCGATCATAACCTCATCCCTGCCCGTTTTCACTCAAGCGAACACGGCACAAATCATATAGTGCTGTGCACATGTCGCCCAAATCCACTATATCCTCTGCTGAAGGCAGAAAATTTAGATCACCCCTAGCGCCTTGCCCACCTTCTCGAAGGTCGCCAGCGCCGTTTCAAGGTCGCTCATGCTGTGCGCGGCAGAGTTCATCACGCGGATACGCGCCTTGCCCTTCGCCACCGTCGGGAAGCCAATCGCCATCGCAAACACGCCTTCCGCGAACAACTGGCGGCTGAACTGCTGCGCCAGCGGCGCTTCGCCCAGCATCACCGGCACAATCGGGGTTTGCGACACGCCCGTATCGAAGCCCATCGAGCGCAGTCCGTCGCGGAAAAAGCGGGCGTTCGCCCACAGGCGGTCTACCAGTTCAGTCGATTCTTCCAGCAAGTCCACCGCCGCCAGACACGCGCCCACATCCGGCGCAGTCATGGCGCTGCTGAACAGGAACGGACGCGCCCGCTGCCGCAACCAGTCCACTAGCACCTGCCGTCCCGCCACGATGCCGCCCACCGTGCCGAACGCTTTGGACATCGTGCCCACTTCCACATCCACCTTGCCGTGCAGTCCGAAGTGATCCACGATGCCGCGCCCGCCGCGCCCTAGCACGCCCTCGCCGTGCGCGTCGTCCACCATCAGCGGGATGCTGTGTTCGGCGGCAACTGTGTACAGGTCGGGCAGCGGCGCAATATCGCCATCCATGCTGAACACGCCGTCGGTGATAATCAACCGCCGTCCGTACTCGGTTTCAGCAGCGATTTTTGCCCGCAGGTCGCCCACGCTGTTATGGTCATAGGCCACGATCTTCGCGCCACTCAGACGGCAACCGTCAATGATGCTGGCGTGGTTCAGGCGGTCACTGAAAATCACATCACCTTTGCCCACCAGCGCCGGAATCACGGCGATATTGGCGTTGAACCCACTCTGGAAGGTGAGCGCCGCCTCCACACCTTTGAAGGCCGCCAACCGCCGTTCCAATTCGGTGTGCAGGTCGGTGGTGCCGGCAATCGTGCGGACGGCAGCCGGCCCCACGCCCATACGGTCAATCGCGGCATGGGCGGCGGCGGTCAGGCGCGGGTGGTTCGCCAGTCCCAAGTAGTTGTTGGAACACAGGTTCAGCACGCGCTGCCCGTCCACCTCCAGCCATGCGCCCTGCGCCGTGCCGATGGTGCGAATGGTGTTGAACAGCCCCTGCTCGCGCAATGCGGCTAATTCTTGCTCGATCCATGCGAAAGGTGCGCTCATTGGTCATCCTTTAGGTAAGGTGCTTTACGGGGTGATGGGCAAATCGGGGCAACCGCTAGACATTGGGCGCTTGCGAGGCCAGCCACGCCTGATAGTCGGCTTCCGTCACCAGCGCCCCGCCGGAAACTTCCGACTGCTGCAAGCGCCGCTGGTCATCAAACGTCAGTTCCAGTTCGGCGGTGCGGTTGCATTTGTAATCCACGCCGCGCACGGACTTGCGCACGAAGTAGCCGCCCGCGTCCGACTGGCTAAGGTCGTTGTTGCGGTCAATGCGGACGCGCACCACTTCTTTGCACCCTTTGGGTTGCACGTAGAAGTACAGGCCGCTTTTATCGGCGCTGGAGTCACCCCCGCCGCCGAACAATTTTTTGAAGAAATCCATCACTCGATCCTTTCGCAACGACAGACGAAATGTATTCTACCGCCGTCCGCACCCCGAATCAAAACGCCCTATCGCGGTAAACGATAGGGCGTTGAATGATCTGCATCTGTGGGACAGGGAGAACCGGACGCGAACCTTTAGGTCAAGCGCGTATAGAACTCAACCACCAGCGATTCATCCACCGGCACCTGAATTTCACCGCGCTCAGGAATGCGGGTGAGGGTGGCGGAGACGGTACCACTGTCGAGGCTGAGATATTGCGGCGCGTACACATTGGATTCGAGCGACTCGACCACATGCACATTCTTACGCATCTTCTCGACCACCGCGAAATTCTCGCCGGGAGCCACCAGATACGAAGGAATGTTCAAACGCGCACCATCCACAAGGATGTGTCCGTGAGACACCATCTGCCGCGCTGCCCAGATCGTGGCGGCAAAGCCAGCACGATACACCAGATTGTCAAGGCGGCGTTCCAGCAGCCCCAGCAAATTGGCGCCGGTGTTTCCCGGCATACGGCGGGCGCGCAGGAAGTAACGGCGCAGTTGACCCTCGCGCACGTTGTAGATGAAGGCCACCTTCTGCTTTTCGCTGAGTTGGAGGCCGTAATCACTGCGGCGACCCTGACGGAACTGCTTTTCCTTGCCGTGATCGCCGGGAGGATAAGCACGCTTTTCCAGAATCCGGGAATACTTCGGGCGGGGGATCAGCACTTCGCCGAAACGCCGCTGAACTCTGGCCTTTGGCCCATGATACGATGCCATCAGAAATTATCCTCTTACTCGCGGGGTATGCCCGTGTCCCACTCAAACGCAAATTTTGTGTAGATGAGGATTATAGCGCCTTTCGACTCAATTTCTAGGGCGATTTTCGCGCCGCCGCACACAGCGTTACAATAAGAGGCGCTGGAAGGAGACATGCCCTCATGCTTACTCGTTGGACTCGACCTTTCGCCATTCTCATCGCGCTGGCTGCGATCACCTCGCTGGCGCTGGCGCAGACCCCCACGCCTACCCCAATCGTGGTGGTGACAGTGCCACCGGTCACGGTGGGGCCGCCCACGCCGACCGTCTTTTACGTGGGCACGCCGCAGGTGCAGCTTTCCGCCACGCCCGGTTGTGCCGCGCCGCTGCCCATTCAGGACGGTCAAACCGCGTATGTGCGCGGGGGCATGTACCTGCGCAGCGGCCCCGGCCTTTCCAACCCCATCACCAACTACTACACCGACCCGACCATTGTCACGGTGGTGGGTAGTCCGGTTTGCGACGGCACGCGCTACAACTGGTGGCGGGTGCGCGGCCCCGGCATGGATGGCTGGGTGGCGGAAGGTTCGCCGGGGCGCTACTGGGTGGAAGCCGGCCCGCCTCTTGTGGGCGCAACCTGTAGCGCGGCGGCGGCGCTGCTCATCGGTGAGGATGCGCTTTTGCTGCGCGATGTGAACGTGCGCGAACAACCTGCCGAAAGCGGGCTGGTGCTGACCGTCGCATCGGCGGGCGGGAATGTGCGTGTGCTGGATGGGCCGCGTTGTGCTAATGGTCGCCAATGGTGGCAGGTGAGCGTGACCGTCCTCGATGTGCTGTACACCGGTTGGATGGCTGATGGGCAAGCGGCGGGCGGCGAGGATTACCTGATTTCGGAGGCCGCGCTGAACGCCTCGGTCTGTTCGGTTCCGCTACGCTTTGCGGCGGGGATGCGCGGTTATGTGAATTATCATGACGGCGTTCCCAAGAGCCTGCGCAGCGCACCCACCCTGCAAGCGGAACTGGTGGCGACGCTGCTGGACGGCATCGGCTTCGAGGTGGTCGGCGGCCCGGTGTGTGCCGACGACTACAACTGGTGGCAGGTGCAAATCCTGTCGCGCCCGGATGTCACCGGCTGGATCGCGGAAGGCGGCCCCGCGAATTACTGGATCACACGGGAAGAAATCATCAAACCGTGAACCGGTGCTTGCACCATGAGCGCCTAAGATCATCTCACCCCTCAGTTCCCTCTCCATCACGCGGCGTACCGCTATGGAGAGGGGAAGTGTGGCATTTTGCTCCCTTCGCCATGACGCGCAGCGGAAGGAATGGGGATGAGGGGCATTGCCCCCATTTCTGAATGCGATCCTCTGGCGAACGCTAATGACGCTATACTCGCGCTTGTAGATGGTGATTTTCCAACGGAACCCGCCCATGAGCTATATATAACCTGACTGACCTAACCCCGACCCAAGCCTTATCGCAGCTTCGCAGCCGCCAAATCTCGGCGGTTGATTTGACCCGCGCCCATCTGGAACGCATCGAAAAGCTCAACCCGCATCTGAAAGCCTTCCTGCCCGTACTGTTGTTACCCGCACGCGCCGTCCAGCGACAGATACGCCGCCGATAGCCACCCCTGCTGCGCCCCGTACACCACCTGCAACCACGCACCGGAACGCGCCGATGCGCTCAATGC
>CAIPFY010000124.1 GCA_903864435.1 uncultured Chloroflexota bacterium
CCATAATCATCGGGAACCATGCGTTCGGCGTATTCTGGTCGCGTTTGCCCTGTTCGAGCAGATGGTCAGCAGGCACGCGCACATCCTTAAAAAACACATCATGGCTGTCGGTGGCGCGTAGACTGAGCGAATCGCTCCACGTTTCTTCCCACGAGATGCCCGCCGCGTCACCCGGAATCAGCACCGCGCCCGATTCTTCGCCCACGCTCAAGCGCACCACCATCTGCGTCAGGTGTCGCCCGCCCGTCGTCCATGTTTTATGACCATTGACCACCCACGCATCGCCATCACGAGCTGCGGTGGTGGCGAAAAACGCCCCGCGTGACGGACTGCCCAACGCCGGTTCGCTGGCAAGGGTATTGAACAACCCGCCGGCCACCGCGTCACGGCACATACGCTCAAAGATCGGTTCAGGCCAGGGGCGGTTCTCGCTCACGTTCCCGAACAGATGCAGGTGCATCCCCGCCACCATCGCAGTCGAGGCGCTACCTTGCGCCAATTCAAGCTGTGCCGCCACGCAGTCTTTCAACGGCAAGCCCATCCCGCCGTACTCACGCGGAACGCTCAGCTTCAAATAACCCGCCTCGCGCAACGCCTGTACATCCTCAGCCGGCAGTTTCGCCTGCTGATCGGCTGAATCGGCGCGGGTAGCCACGTCAGCAGCCACCCGTACCGCCATCTCCAGCGGCGTCTCCGCCGCAGGAACGGTCATGCGCGCAAATCCTTCATAATCTTCCCGTCCTTAATCACCAGTATGATATTGTCCGGGTTCTCTAGGGAGCGAATGTCGGTCAGCGGGTTGGTGCGCGTCACGATCAAATCCGCCAGCTTACCGGCCTCCAGCGTCCCGATCCGATCCTGCCAACCGAGGCATTCGGCGGCGGTGCGCGTGGTGGCGACAATCGCCTGCATGGGTGACATGCCAATATCCACCATCAGCCCCAGTTCGCGCAGGTTCGTGCCGTGCGGCATCACGCCGGCATCCGTCCCCATCGAAATGCGGACGCCCGCTTTGTGCGCCATCGCAATGCTCTCGCGGTGCTGCTCGATGACTTCCCGCGACTTCCGCATACCATATTCGGGCATCGCGCCCGTCTTTTCGCCAATTTCCAGCACCGCCACCGGAGCCAGCAGAGTCGGCACCAGAAACGTGCCGCGCTGCAACATCATGTCAATCACTTCATCGTCAAGGAAAATCCCATGCTCAATCGAATGCACACCCGCCCGCACCGCGTTCTTGATGCCTTCCAAGCCCTGCGCGTGCGACATCACCTTCACGCCGCGCCGGTAGCCCGCTTCGCGCACGATCACATCCAGCTCTTCCGGCGAAAACTGCGTAAATTCAGGATGATCGGTCGGGCTGAGAACGCCACCCGTCGAGCAAATCTTAATCACGTCCGCACCCGCCCGCAGCACCTCGCGCACCTTTTTCCGCACCGCGTCTACGCCATCGCAAATCCCATCCGGGAAACCGGGGTACGCCGGGAACAAATCAAGGCTAACGCCCGACGGCATGTAGCCATCGGTATGACCGCCGGTGATCCCCAGTACGGCGATGCTGATCTGCATACGCGGCCCCGGCACCAAGCCTTGCTCCACCGCCTGCTTCACGCCTAAATCCGCACCGCCCGCATCGCGCACAGTCGTAATGCCTGCCTCAATCGTCTTGCGCAGGTAGCCCACCGCTTTGAAAAAATTGAGCGAGAACGGCGTCTGCATCATCTCGCGGACATCCGCATATTCCATCATCATATGGACATGTGTATCAATCAGGCCGGGCAGGATATACCCGCCTTTCGCATCCACATCCAGCAGATTCGAACGCGGCACCATGAGCGAGCTAAACGCCCCGACGCCGTGAATATGGTTATCGTCCATCAATACAGCCGCGTTCGGCACCGGATTTGCGCCCGTGCCGTCAATCAACGTTCCATTTCGTACCAGTGTATAAGCCGCCATAGCCGTTCGTGCTTCCTTTGCTAAAAGCGAAAATCAAGTTTTAACGATGATCTGGATTTTGTTGGGGCCGTGTACGCCCAGAATCAGAATGTTCTCAATATCACCCGTCCGGCTAGGGCCGGAGATAAAACAGATATTGCCGCTGTCGCTCATCAAATCCAGCCCGTTAGCACGTCGTTCGCCCACCCACGCCTCCAGATTGGGCAACAGTTGGTCGAGCTTAATCACCGCGATATGCACCGGCGCTAGCACGGTGGGGATGCGCCCCTTGCCGGGAGCCGTACTTACCACCAACGTCCCGGTGGCGGCCAGCGCCGCGTCCGCGCCCGTCAGCCCCACCAGCACCCCGCGAATGGCTTCAATGGTTTCGGCACGCAATTCATCGTAAAGATCGGGATGAATGGCGGTGATACCGGCTTCCTTCAAAGCCGTCTTTAAGCCCCGCACCGGAATGTGCTTGAAATCCCACGCCAGAACTTGATCGGCGCTGTGGCTTTGCAGCAGTTCCAGCACCTTTTCAGTAGCGCCTTTATCGCCCTTCACCACAAACACATTCCCCTTCAGCGCCGTGACAATCTCGCTGAATCGTTCCAGCAACGCCTCTGGAGAAGCGCCAGTCAGATCAGCCAGCGGGCGGTAGGGTTGGGGGCGCGGCGGCGCATCCGGGAAAGGCCGGCGGGCGGCACGAAGTTTATTCAGGATTTGTTCGCGGGAAGCCGTCATAGCGGTTTAACCTCGGTCTATTCAGCAGGGTACTGTAGATTGTGCCATAGTGCCGCCGCTTCTCACAACCGCTTGGTTTGCGCCACCGCAAACCGTGATTCAGTGTATCATCAGAAATGTGCATTGAAGTATTCTAACCTTACTCATCATTACGGAGGCGGGGATGGCATCACCATTGAAGGGCGAGGTCGTGTCACAGGGTTCGCGTGTCCGTTCGGGGCCGGGAACCAATTTCAGCATCATCACCACGCTCACACAAGGCGCGGTCGTAGACGTTCTAGAAACGCAAAAAGATTGGGTCAAAATCCGTTACCAAACAGTTGAAGGCTTTATATCCGCGCAGTTGATCGAAGTAAAACCGCTGCGCCCGCTGAACGGGTATCTCATCCAGCAGCCCGATCTGCTCGAAGTACAACTGGCCGCCGACAGGATCATCCCCACCAACGGCTTGACCTCCAAAGCCGAAATCGCGGTGGCGACCACATGGAACAGCTACGGCGGCTTGATGCAGGCGCTTTCCGAACTGCTCACGGTGCCGGTCAGCGGGTTGGTGGCGGTGCTGGTCGCGGAAAGCAGCGGACGCACCTTTGGCCCGGACGGGCGCATGATTATCCGCTTTGAGAATCATCTATTCTGGCGCTTCTGGGGCGAGAAAAACGCCGATGTCTATAACCGCCATTTCGCTTTCGACACCAGTTCACCCAAGAACAACTGGAAAGGGCATCAGTGGCGTGCCAACGATTCCGCTGCATGGGAAGCCTTTCATGGGACACAGGCCAAAGAATGGGACGTTCTGACCTTTGCCCGCACGCTGGATGACACCGCCGCGCTCTCCAGCATCAGCATGGGCGCACCGCAAACGATGGGCTTTAACTTCCGCCGCCTCGGTTACGAAAGCGTCCAGCACATGTTCGACGCTTTCGCCCGCAGCGCCCACGCACAAATTCTGGCGCTGTTCGACTTTGTGAAAGGCCCCTCGCCCACTTCGACAGCCATTCAAGCCCTGCAAAACCGCGATTATCTCGCCTTTGCCGGGTTCTACAACGGGCCAGCCAACGCTGCGACCTATGAGGAAATCATTCGCGTCCGCGCCGCAATGTACGATCGGCTGATACAAACCGCTGTCGCCGCGCCGCCACCGCAGACCGACCAGCGCGGCCCCGTCGCTGCACCCGTCGCGCCCACACCCGCCGCACCCATCGCCGCGCCGCCTACGCCTGTCGCCGCGCCGCCTGCGCCTGTCGCGCCCACACCCGCCGCCCCGACCGCAGTCACACCTGCGCCGCAGCCCGTCGTGGTCGTACAGCCGCCGCCTGCGCCGCCCTCCAACGAAGACCATGTGCTGATCGCCACCACCGAAGGCTTGAACGTGCGCCGTGAGCCGGTGGCTGACCCTTCCAATGTGATCGAACGCCTGCGGAAAAATGAGCCAGTCACGCCGCTCGAACCTTACGAAATCGTACTCGACAAAATAGCCAAAGGGGAAGCCGGCAAACAGTTCATCCAGATTCGCACGGATGAAGGCCGGATCGGGTTCGCGGCGGCATGGCTGCTCACCCCCGCCGATGTACTCACCAAAGCGGCGATTGACACCTACATTGACTCCATCCCTGACCAGTATCCGATTCCAGCCACCTACGATGCGTTCTGGGCGATGCAGGATACGCTGGGGCTGCCCGACCCGTTCAATGTGCTGCCCGCGCAGATTCGCACCCGTCATCTGCTGGTGAATATGCAGGTGAATGGTTTCGGCCCGAACAGCTTTGCCGCCCGCAACTGGCGCAACTGGTACAGCCGCATCGGAGGGATGCACAACGGCAGCGATCTCATCGTCGAAACCGGCACGCCGCTGCTGGCGGTGGCCGATGGCATCATCACGACCAAATGGCCGTTCATGGGCAACCGCAACGAAAAGACCGTCACCCTCTGGCCGTTCCTGCCAGAACGCTTCCGCGACTCCAAAGGGCGGCGGATGATGAGCAATATCCTCGTGGCCTACGGGCACATGAGCAATAACACCGTCCGCAAAGAGTTGGATGTCGTCAAAGCCGGGGACATCATCGGTATCAGCGGCACGCCCGCCGGCAGCACCACCAACGACCACCTGCATCTCGAAGTGCATTTCCTCAGCGGCAACATCGGCTACCTGAACCTGCGCGGCCTGCCGCCCCGCAAGCTACTCAGCCAATTCAAACGCGACCAACCCTTCAGCAATCAGGTTCCCTGGAACACGCTCCTGTTTTACTCCAAGCGGCTGATCCGCTACCAGCAGCATCAGGGTAAAACCATCGGCTACAACGGCAGACCAAACTATCCCACCAGCCAGATGTTGAAAGACTTGGGAGCCAGCCACCTCGACCCGCTGGACGAGTTCTCGCTGGCGTTCTTCGAGTATGGCATTCCGGTCGTCTGGGAAAAGCACGGCACCGAGAAATGGTCAAAAGGCGCTGTCCCGATGGATGCCCTGATGAGCCGTTTGAGTACCTTCCAGCCTTACCAGCCTTACGAAGCCGCATTTTTGCCCTGAACAGGTGACGGGGGTATGTGCTAACATGCCCCCGTCGTTTTCTGTCACGGACGAAGAAAGTTAACCGCTGCCATGCCCTGCCATATTCGCATCCTCACCCCTTCCGGCCTAGAAACCGTCGCCTATACAGCCGCCTCGCTGTCGGATGCCCAGCAATACGAGCCGCAGGACGGCGTGTATACCATCACCAACACCTACCAGCGCACCCGTGTGCTGCGCCTCGATGCGCATCTTGACCGGCTGGAAGACTCCGCAGCGCGTGAGCATATTCCCCTCGCCCTTCAGCGAACGGCGCTGCGGCAGGCGCTCCGGCAAATGATCGAAGACTCGCCGTTCGGGGATGTGCGTTTTCGCATCACTGTCCCGCGCAGCACGCCCGACCGCATCATCCTGTCCATCGAACCCTTCCAACCACCCGCCGAAACCACCTATACGCAGGGGGTACGCTGTGTCACGCTGCCTCACGCGGCACGCCACAACCCCGCAGCGAAAACGACCGGTTGGCAGATCGAACGCGACCAGATCAAACTGCCGCCGGGAATCTATACCGGATTGCTGCTAGGCAGCGATAGCACCATTCTGGAAGGCGTGAGCAGCAACTTCTACGCCATCACGGACGGGGAACTGCGTACCGCAGGTGGGGGTGTCCTGCCGGGAATCGCGCAACAAATCGTGTTCGCGGTTGCGCCAGCCATTCTCCCGCTGCGTCGTGAAGCCATCCGCACAACGGATTTACCACGCACAGCCGAGTGCTTTATCACCAGCAGCAGTCGGGGAATCATGCCCGTCGTCGAAATTGACGGTCAGCCCATCGGCGGCGGCACACCCGGCGCACTCACGCAACGGCTACGCGCCGCCTATGCCGCGTGGGTCAGCGATCATCTCGAAGAACTCTAAATCAGGAGGCCGCCATGTCCGACGATCAACAGATGCTTAACGAGATTGTTGCCGACCTCATGAAGCTAATCGAAAAATGGGAACAGGCGGCGGAAAATGCCGACCGCGCCGCTGCCCTCGCCTATCGGCGTGCTGCCGCCGATCTACGCACCTACGTGACGGGCGACTTGCCCACCGATGCATCCAACGAAACCGCCTTTCAGGTGGTGCCGATGAGCGAAGTCGAACAAATGCTCACGCTGGTGGGGGTGCGCCCCAAACGTCTATTCGCAGATAAAGACCGCACCTTCAGCGCGATTTTCGCACGGTTGCCAGCCGTCCCGATGGAAGACCGGATCAACAAGCTCACCACGTTACCGGGCTTGCAGATCATCGAAAGCGGAACCCTGATGGAAACAGGTGAACCGTTTATTGATTTCGGCTTCACGAATGAACCCTCGTAGCACAGTCCCAAAACCGCCGCGCCGATCACCGAAATCACACCGGACATAGGCGAAAAAAAGCGAAACGTAAGAAGTGGAAATCCAGAGCTATCTATATTTGTACATATTTGCACAATTGCACATACACGAAGGATACAACATGGCTCCGGTAACGGTAACAACAGGTGAAGGCTATCAGACCATCGCGCAGACCCGCACCCACACATGGCATGCCGATGAAACCACCGAAAACGGCGGCAAAGACAGCGCCCCCGATCCAATGGAACTGCTGATGGGCGCACTGGGAAGCTGCATCGTCATCACCTTGCATCTGTATGCCAATCGCAAAGGCTGGCCGCTGGAAAAAGTAGCCGTCGAACTGGACATCCACAAGTTCAACGCCGCCGAGTATGCGGCCTATCAGGGGGATGCGCAGTTCGTCCATGAAATCAAGGAACAGGTCACGCTGTTCGGCGACCAGCTCACCGAAGATCAGCGGGCGCGGTTGATGGATGTTTCGACCAAGTGTCCGGTGCGGCGCGTCCTCAGCACCCCCACCTTCTTCGTCCATCCCGAACAGGCTTAACCCGCCGCCAGCCCGCATCCAAACACCCCTCGTCATGAGGGGTGTTTTACATCCCCCGAATGCTGTACACTTTCCTGCGTAGCGAAAGGACTGTGTGACATGACCGAGCAGACCTATTCGATTGATCTCGACCTCAAAGAAGTCACCGCAATGGTGGACTCCTTCGTCCCCTACATCTACGAGGACGAGTTGTACGGCAGGGTGGGAATGAATCTGCCACGTCTGACTCCCGGCGCGGTACTGCTGCGGCTGCGGCGCTTGAATGCCCTGCGCGGCAACATGAACGCCAACCAGATCACCGCGCTGGACACGGTGACAATCGCCCATAATCAAGCGCGAAACGAGTGGGGCGTGGCCTATGCGAAGAAGCTCACCCACGAAGCCGAGTCACGCCTGCGCGATATTCAAATCTACGTGAAAGAGTGCCGCGACGATCCCCGTATGGCCGCCAGCGCCTACCTACCGGAAGCCCTGCGGCGAACGATGGTTCAGGAAGTCCTGACGGCGCTGGGGGGGAACGCGGACGGGTTGAAGCCCAAAGTGCGGCAGGCCGACTCCGGGTTGCGCAACCACACCCAGCCCTGTCCCTTCCTGTGGGATGCGGTGTTGCAGCCAATCTACCCGCAGGCCGAATTCTGGTGGCTATACGTCCGTCCACAGCCCCCGGAATAAGCCCACGCGCTAGTTAAACACCCGCGCCAGCACCAGCGTGAAACTGCCCTGCGTGTTCGGGTTTCCGTCTGTGCCGCTGAAGCGGGTGGCACGAATGTAGTAGATGCCACTCTGGGACAGCACAAAACGGGCGATACGGGCATTCTGACCATCGCCGCCGTCGTCGTCGGTATGCAGTTCGGTCAAGGTGCTGTCCAGAATGCTCACCGTCGGGTCAAGATCGCCATCGCCACGATTGAGCGACACGGTGATCGCGTCATTCTCGTTCCCGTAAAACGCGAACAGCACTTCCGGCGTGGTGGAGTCAATCCGTCCGGTGATCGTCGTGCCGTAAGTGAGGCGCGTCGCACCTTCCGGCACGCCGTCAAACGCATTACCTAGCGTTTGCAGTTCCAATTTGTAGCGCCCCGCCGTTGTCCCCTGTTCCCGATCCAAACGGGTCGCCAGCACGTAATAGCGCCCGTCTGCCGGGACAAGAAAACTCTTAATCTCGGCGTTCTGTCCGCCGCCGCTGTCATCATCGCTCATCAGTTCCTGCATGTTAGAATCAGTCAGCACCAGAAACGAGTCCAGTGACCCGCTGCTACGGCTCATGCGGATACCCACTAGATCATTCTGTCGGGCATCGAAGGTGTAATACTTCAGCGGGGTATCGGCGGTCACTTCATCTTCAAACACGCTGCCATAGCTCAACGGCACAGCAGCCTGCGGCGAATTTCCAAACCCGCTGCCTTTGGCTTCCTTCAGCGTAAGAATAAATCGCCCGCTGGAAGTGCCAGCCGACTCGCCGTAGCGCGTAGCCACAATGATGTAGGTGCCGTCTTCGGGGATGAGCAGCGCAGTCAGCGTGGCATCCAGCGAGCCGGAACCGACCACATCATCATTATCCGCCACCACCTGCGCGTTGCTATTCACTACCTGCACATACGGGTCTAAATCGCCCGAATCGCGCAGCATTTGAATGTTCACCAGATCGCCGCGCCGTGCGCGAAAGCTGTAATACACCTGCGGTTGCATGTTGGTAATGTTGTTGATGACCGAATCGCCGTAGCGCAGGGCGCTGCCGGATTCCGAACTCACGCCAATCCGTTCCATATCCAGCGTGAACGAGCCGGTAGTCGTCCCCAGACGGGTTCCAAAACGGCTGACCACCACGAAATAACGACTGCTGCGCGGAATGGTCAGGGCATCAATCCACACATCCCGGTTGCCGCCGCTGTCATCACCCCCCGCAACCCAAGTCCCCGCTTCATCAAGAACAGCCAGCGTGGGATCAAGGCTGCCGCGAGTGGTTTGCAGGCGCATCGAAATCACTTCACCGCGCTGCCCATCAAAATAATAAACGAGGCGCGGTTCCGCATTGGTGATCTGACCGCTTAACTGACCGCCAAAGGTCACACCTGTTTCGGGGTCACTCTCCTGCGCTACTGTGCCGCTGAGGGTCAATAACAGCACAAACAGGATACACAGCACACGCCGCATGAACAGCCCTTCACATGCTTGATGAATATTCCAAATTATAGGGCGTATCCCGATATGCGGACAAGCGTACACAGTGGTGGGAACCGCCCCCCTGCCCTTATACCCTTACGGCCTCTCGCCGGTGTAGTGCCGTTCGCCCGCCAAAATTTGCCGCATACGGAACAGATCGGTGCGCGAGGTCAGATCAAGGCTGATCGGCGTGACCGACACCACCCCGTCATGCAGCACCGCATACACATCCGAATCTGGTTCGGCCTTCGCGGGATCGGCATCATAATGATAGCCAAGCCGCCCGATGTCCCCGAAAGCGACCCGTTCCGGTCGTGTGGGCCAGTACACGCGGCGGCGCGACAAACGGGTGACGCGCCACGCGGTTTGCAGCGTCGCCCCTTTCGGCACTTCAATCTTCAGCACATCCACATCATCGGGCTGGCTGGGGTGCTGGAGCAGCCGATCTCCAAACTGGCGCGAGAACGCGGCCGCCGGGCCGAAGTCCACATCCCGCGAATAGCTCATGTGCAAATCAATGTTCATCCCCTGCGAGACAGCCAATGCCGGAATGCCAAAGCTGGCGGCTTCCAGCGCCGCGCCCACCGTGCCGGAAATCGTCACGCCGTTCCCGGTATTCTCGCCATAATTGATGCCCGACACGACCAGCGCCGGACGCCGATCAGCCAGTTCAAGAACACCGTGCTGTACCGACTGCGCTGGCGTGCCATCCACAGCATACGCACGATAGGCGAATTTCGCGTCGGGGTTTTCATAGGCGATCAACCGCCCTTCGCTGGAAAAGGGCAGACTGCGCCCCATGCCGGACTGCTGCACACGCGGCGCAGCGATGAGGATATCGCCTACATCGGCAAAAGCCTCCGCCACCGCCCACAAACCGGGGGAGGCGATTCCATCATCATTCGTAAACAGAATCAGAGGACGTTCTTCAGACATTCACACTCGCTTACTCAAGCCGCCATTCGCAGCAGAACGAACATCTATCATCTAACCACATCTTCATTAAGAATACATCAAGGACTAAAAACGATTTCGCCCCACAATCTGTTAAATCTTTGAATCGAAATAAAAAGGCGACTGTTTAGCCGCCTTCTGACAGATCATCTTGATCCTGCAAATCGCTATTTCAGGCGGCGGTCATAGCGAGCTTCCACATCCAGAACTTTTGCGATGTGCAGCCCCGCCATCTGAAGATCGGATTTCGCCATGTACGCGGTCAGCGGCATCACGCCGTCCTCAAGCGCCGTCGTATCCGCTGGCTTCGGCGCGTCCTCTACCACGATCGTATCCTTTGGCGCTTTCAATTCCACCGGATGCGGTTGGCTCACCAGCAGGCGGAACGTGCCATCCTTCAGGAACAGATTGATTTCGCTGTGATAGATCGTCCGCTTCTTGCCCTTGCGGTTGACAATCTCGCTCACGTACAGGGCTTCAATCTCGTTCTGGTTCACCCGCCAGCGTTCACCCTTGCCGCGTTTAGCCGTCACGCCGGTGGCCTCCAGCGCGATCACCCGATGCGCACGGAACAACTGCCCGACGGTCATCACGATAATGCCCAGCAGCAGCAGCGCCACCACCAACCCGACA
This sequence comes from uncultured Chloroflexota bacterium, assembly GCA_903864435.1. Taxonomy (GTDB): domain Bacteria; phylum Chloroflexota; class Anaerolineae; order Aggregatilineales; family Phototrophicaceae; genus CFX2. The sequence continues at coordinate 10,865 of CAIPFY010000124.1, forward strand.
TGCGGCAAGAACTCCGGTTTCGTGATCGCCAGTGTGCCTTGCAGCGACAGCAGCGCCATCACCACATAGGCCACGATCAACAGGGCATACCACACGATGCGCAAAATTTTGCCCCGCGCCCAGCGTGGGGAACGGGTGAGTTGCAGCACTTCATCCTGTTCCAGCGTCCAATCCTCTAACACCAATGGCAAATCGCGCAGTGGTGGCGGCGGCGGCAAAACAGGCGGTTCACTGATGGTCGGTTCCGGCTCAATCAGGTTGAATGGGCTACCGACTGCCCGCGCCAGCGCATGACCGGCATGGGTCGCACTTTCGCGGAATACCGTCGGGTCGGGGTCAGGCCACGAGGCCATCTCGCACCAGCGGCTACCCCGTGCTGCGGCCAGATCGCCGTTAAGCAGCAGCCCCAAATGCCACGCATCGTCGTCGTTTGAATACCCCAACACCACGCGCTGAATCGCATCCGAAGACAGTACGCCATCCGAGGACAGGTGCCGTTTAGAGGCAAACAACTCGTTATAGTGCATCGGCTGACCGACGCTTGCTTCGACCAGCAATCGCTCGTGTCCGCTGTTGTTCGCCAGCAGACACCAACGATCCACGCTCATCTCAATGATTAGGTTGCCAGCAGCTAAAATGCGATCCATGCAATATTCGCTTCTTTATCGTATTGAAACG
>CAIPFY010000125.1 GCA_903864435.1 uncultured Chloroflexota bacterium
GCCATTTGGCGGGTTTTTGTGCGGGGTAGGCTGCGTGTGATCGCTGAAATACGCCCCGTGTATCGAGTGCGTAAATCTTTGTGCGCGTTATAATAATTACATATTCAATTTCCATTCAGCCCCGGACAATCGTTTTCATGGCGCGAATTTTCATCTCCTACAGCCGCGTTGATCTGGCATTTGTCGAACAGCTTTATAAGCGGTTACAGCAGATGCGCCCCACCGCCACCATCTGGTATGACAAAGCGCCGCACGGCCTGCTGGGGGGCGATAACTGGTGGAACACGATTCTGGATGCGATTGCCGCCAGCGATGTGTTCATCTACGTGCTTTCAAACGAGAGCGTGCAGTCCAAATACTGTCAGGCCGAGTTTGACGAAGCCCGCCGTCTGGTCAAGCAGATCATCACCATTCAGGCGCGTGATAAAATCGAACGGATCGATGATTTTGATGACATCCAGTTGATTGATATGAAGAATGGGACTAACGATGGCGATGCAACCTGCCGAAGACGAGGCTATACGCCTTGCTAGAAAAGGTGTTCAATGGCAGATCATCGGCGTGGTGGTAGCTATCATATTCGGTGTGCCTGCACTAGCTATTCCCCTGCTTGATCGTGTGGAGAATAGTACGCCTACACCGATTCCTTTAGGGGATTCGGGTAATCCTATAACCGCCAACGCTGATTGGAGTCCCGTTTTGCAGGAATTGGGCGGCATCCCGATGGTGAAAGTGCCTGCGGGATGCTTCATGATGGGCAACAATGATGGTAACGAGAATGAAAGACCAGCGCATCAGCAGTGTTTTGATGCACCTTTCTGGATCGGACAGACCGAGGTGACGAACACGCAATATCAGGCTTTTATGGATGCGGGCGGTTACACCAACGCCGCCTACTGGACGGCGGCGGGCTGGGCATGGCGGCAGAGCGAAAGTGTCACGCAGCCCAGCTGTTATACGGACAGCGCCTTCAACCAGCCCGATCAGCCGGTGGTGTGCGTGACATGGTACGAAGCGATGGCCTACAGCGCATGGTTGAGCGCGGCCAGCGGGCTGACTTTCCGGTTGCCGACCGAAGCTGAGTGGGAATACGCCTCACGCGGGCCGGACGCGCTTATTTATCCTTGGGGAAATACGTGGAATCCCGATAATGTGGTGTGGTCTGGAAATGCGGTTAAACCCGCGCCTGTAGGCAGTCGTCCAGCAGGCGCTTCGTGGGCGGGTGCGCTGGATATGAGTGGGATTGTGTGGGAGTGGATGAGTTCGCAGTACCAAGCGTATCCGTATAGCGCAACTGATGGGCGGGAGGATGTAGACACACAAACGGATGTTCTAAAGGCGCTGCGGGGCGGTGCGTGGTTCAACAATAATACCGACTTCTTGCGCTGCGATTACCGCAGTAGGTACGCTCCTCGCTATGTGCTCAGCGGCGGGGGTTTTCGTCTTGCCCTCTCTTAATTTGGCATGGGTTTTCCGAAGTGGGAAGTAGCGCAGGCGGTGTCTCGCTTGCCCTGTGTCTCTACGAATCTCTCTCTTTTGCCATGATATTCAATGAAAGGAACAAAGATGAATGAGGTTCTCTTATCGAGTGCGTAAATCTTTATGCGCGGTATAATAACCACACATTCAAATCATGTTCAGCCCCGGACAATAGCTTTTCATGGCGAAAATTTTTATCTCCTACAGCCGCGTTGATCTGGCGTTTGTCGAACAGCTTTATAAGCGGTTGCAGCAGATGCGCCCCACCGCCACCATCTGGTATGACAAAGCGCCGCACGGCCTGCTGGGGGGCGATAACTGGTGGAACACGATTCTGGATGCGATTGCCGCCAGCGATGTATTCATCTATGTGCTTTCAAACGAGAGTGTGCAGTCCAAATATTGTCAGGCCGAGTTTGACGAAGCCCGCCGTCTGGTCAAGCAGATCATCACCATTCAGGCGCGTGACCGCACCAAACTCTCCGGCGAACTGGCGGATATTCACTATGTGGACATGAAGAACGGGGTGGATGACCCGGATGCACTCGCCAGCTTGAGTGGGGCGCTGGAACGCCAGTTGGGACTGGCGAAACGCTTGCGCCCGTTTTCGCGGCGGCGGACACCCAAGCCCGTAGACGACCCGCCGCCGGAGCGTTCAGCCTCCGCGCCGGAAGTGGATACCCCCACGCTGCAAGTGCTGCGTGTGAAGATCGAAGAAGAACAAGCATGGTGGCGTGACCCGCGTTTCCTGATCGGTTCGCTGCTGGTTCCGGTGGTGCTGGCTGTCGTCGCGCTGCTGGCTTCCGGCGGTGGCAACGCTCCACCTGCCATCAGTTCGGTAGCCAGTGAAACGCCTATGTTGGATGTTCCTCAGATCGTGGGGACGCTGGACGCGCAGGCTGCATCCGATCAATCTACAGCAAATGCGGCGGCCTCCGTCGTGGCGCAGGCGACTGATTTTGCGGTGGGGACGAAAAGCATCGCCAACCAGACCGCTACCGCAACGCTCTGGACGGCCACACCATCCCCCAACATGACCGCCAGCATCGAAGCCTACCGCACGCAGCA
>CAIPFY010000126.1 GCA_903864435.1 uncultured Chloroflexota bacterium
GAAACCTGTGTACTGTCGGTACGCATGTAGGTAATCAGACCGACTGTACCCGCCGCGCCGATGTCAATACCTTCGTACAACTGCTGCGCCACGCTCATTGTGCGGCGAGCGTTGAATCCTAAGCGCCGCGAGGCTTCTTGCTGCAATGTGCTGGTCGTAAATGGCGCGGAGGGCTTCCGCTGGCGTGTGCCATGCTTCACGTCAGACACTTTGTAGGCGGCGGTGTCCAGAATGGGCAAGTGTGGTGCTACCGCCTCTTTGCTTCCCAACGTGATGTCATGCCCGTTGAGCTTAATTAGGCGGGCGTTGAACGGGCGCTTGGCGCTGGTATCCGGCGCGAGGTGCTTCTTCAGGCGAGCATCCAGCGTCCAGTATTCTTCCGCTTTGAAGCTGTCAATCTCTCGTTCACGATCCACCACCAACCGCACTGCGATACTCTGTACGCGCCCCGCCGAAAGCTGGTTGCGGACTTTTTCCCATAGCAACTCGGTGATGTTGTAACCCACAAGGCGGTCGAGGATGCGGCGGGCTTGTTGCGCGTTCACCAGATTCATGTCCAGTTCACGCGGGTGTCCGAAGGCTTCTTCGATTGCGGGCTGCGTGATTTCGTGGAATACGACACGCTTGGCGCGGACGCTTTCCATGTCCGTGACGTTCATGAGATGCCACGCGATGGCTTCTCCTTCGCGGTCAGGGTCGGTTGCGAGGAAGATTTCGTTAGCGCGTTGAACAGCGTCCTTGAGGTCGTTGACGACATCGCGTTTGTCATTCGGGACGCGGTACTTGGGTTCAAAATCGTTCACCACGTCTACCGAGATTTGCGAAACCAGCAAGTCTCGCACATGGCCTTTGGAGGCTTTCACGACATAGCCGCTGCCCAAGAAATTGCCGACTGTGCGTGCTTTGGCAGGCGATTCGACAATCACCAATTTGCCCGATCTCCGGTGCGGGGTTGCAGATTTACCCGCTGCTGCTTTCGACTTGGGCTTGGTGGCAGTTTTGCCGGGTTGGGTGGTTTTTGCGCCGGTACCCGTTTTGGTTGCGCTGGTTTCGCGTTTGCTCGCTGGCGCTTTCTTGCTGACCGTCTTGGTTTTGGCGGTAGTTTTACGTGCGGGAGCCGCAGGACGTTCAGGCTTGACCAGACCTTCGTGGGCAGGGGTGTTTCCCATGAGGAACAGCCCAGTACCACACACACCACAAGTCCCTTTTGTGCCGGGAGTGCCTGCGGCGGTAAATACAGCCTGCGGGTTTACAATCGGTCGCTTCGTTTTACATTTGATGCAGTAAGCCTGATACGTGTCAGTCATTCCAACGCTTTCACAATCTAGGTAAAGACCGGGCAAGGCGTCCGGTCTTTACAGCTTCATTCCATTGACGGATCGTGCTAGACAAGACACAGGTGTTACAAGTAACGATAGTTCTTGGTTCGCAGGAGGTGATTGACCACTTCTTTTACATCCTGCGTGCGGTCTTTGTGGCACAAGAGTAGCGCATCATCGGTTTCGATCAGGATGACATCTTGCACGCCGATGGTCACGATTAGTTTATCACTGTAAACCAGTGTGTTCTTTGTGTCTAGGATGACTCGTTCAGGTTGGCGGCCTTTGAAGGCGTTTCCGAATTTATCCAGTTTGAGGACTTCAAACATGGATGACCAGCTGCCCACGTCATTCCAACCGATGTCTACCGGGATGACCGCTATCTTCTCGGCACCTTCCATCACGGCGTAATCCAGCGAAATCTTCGTGATCTTCTCCCAGATTTCTTCTAGGCGTGCATCAAATTCGCGGGTATCCACCGCTTTCGCCAACTCCATGAACTCGGCGTGCATTTCCGGTTGCTGGCGCTGGAACTCGCTCATGGCCTGCGCTGCTGTCCAGATGAACATCCCCGAATTCCATGTATAGTCGCCGGATGCCAGAAACGAGGTGGCGGTGACGACGTTGGGTTTTTCGGTGAATCCGAGCGAGTGATAAGCGGTGAAGGTGCCTGCCTTTTCTAGCACTTCGCCCTGATGAATATAGCCGAATCCGGTAGCCGGATAGGAGGGGGAAATGCCTAGCGTGACGATGTACCCATTTTGTGCCACCTGACAACCGGCGGCCAGCGCGTTACGGAACTCGTCTTTTTTCGTGATGTGATGGTCAGCGGTTAGGATGGCAACGGTGGCTTGCGGATCGCGCTTCTGGATGACGGTGATACCCAGTGCGGCGGCGGGGCCGCTTTCCTTGCCATAGGGTTCGATGATGAAGTTCTCGAAGGGTATCTGGGGCGCATGACTACGCAGTGATTCCAGATACTTGCGGCCTGTGACCACGTAAATTTGTTCCGGCGAGAATAGGGGGGACAAGCGTTCCACGCTGGTCTTGAACATCGAATTTTCTTCGACCAGTGGCAGAAGCTGTTTAGGCATATCCTGACGGCTCATCGGCCACAAACGGGTTCCGCCGCCACCTGCCATGATTAGTGCGTAATAATGTTCCATTCGCAAGTGCCTCTCTACTGCTGGCTGGCTCAAGAAGGTATCAGGCAATATTGCATATATCCGGTTGTTCGCGCAAGTCCCTTTAGCTCAAGAATTGTCAATGTACTGCTTAAGGTTGCGATTGGAAGGCCACTCAGCCGTGCGAGATCATCAATATGGGTTGGGTCGAGGCTAAGTTGATTGAGGATCGCTTCTTCGGTAGGGTTTGCCGGGGCGATGCGTTCGGCGGTGACGCGAGACTGAATGAGTCCATGTGCCAGATTGAACTCCTCCAGAATGTCTTTCGTCTCCATCACCAGTTTTGCGCCATCTTGAATCAAACGGTTGGTACCCCGGTTGGACGGGTTCAAAATGCTGCCGGGGACGGCAAAAACTTCGCGCCCTTGATCGCTGGCAACGTTGGCGGTGAGGATGGCGCCACTTTTTTCGGGCGCTTCGACGACCAGCACACCGAGCGAAAGCCCGCTAATGACACGGTTGCGGCGCGGGAAGTTGCGGCCTTCCGGCGGTGTGCCGATGGGAAACTCGCTGATGAGCGCACCCTGCTGCATAATCTGTTCCGCTAACTTGTGGTTTTCGGGCGGGTAGATTCGGTCAATTCCGCTGCCGAGGACGGCTAGTGTACGTCCGCCGCCGTGCAGGACGCCACGATGAGCAGAGGTATCAATCCCCAGCGCCAGCCCACTCACAACGGTCACGCCCGCACGACCTAGCTCGGTACAGAGCGTGTAGGCCACATCCCGCCCATAGGGAGAGGCTTTGCGTGTGCCAACCGCAGCGATGGCGCGGTTGTCTTGGGGGATGAGCGTGCCGCGCACATAAAGCAGAGGAGGCGCGTCCGGCATCGGTTTCAATAACTCAGGGTAGTCCTCTTCGGCCTGTGTGACAAACCATGCTCCACAGCGTTCAATTTTGTCGAGTTCGGCCTGTAGGTGGATTGTTTTGCGTACCTGAAGAAGGTTTTGCAGCGGGCGGCGATCCAGTCCGGCAGCGATGAGGTCGCTTTCGCTGGCACGCCATGCGTGTTCGAGGTTGCCGAACGTGTGCAGGAGAATCGCCAAGCGGCGGTTGCCAATCTCCGGCACGAGGCTAAATCCTAGCCAATAATTGCGGTCGCTCACAAGACCTCCAGTTTCTGCGTGTGGATCGTTTGTTGCTATTCTTAATACTGTCGTTTTGCCCATTTGTACAATAAGTAAAATTATTATCTTCTGAGCTTGCCTGTTTACAAGAAACCAATGTATGATTGTTTTTGTTTACTTTTTTCACAAAGGTCAGATAGTCATGAGCAGTCTCCGGTTCACCAGAATTCAGCTTCTAATCATTATTGTGCTGGTTCTGCTGATTAGCGGAGATTTCTTGGTTGTGTTTGGACAAGATATACCAACTTTTGAAGTCGGTAAAACAACAACATTTTCTGATGAGGGTGATTTTAATTATCATTACACTATCGACAATGTTGGTCCTCATCAACCCGGTTCCCCTGAATTTACGACAATTTCAGTAGGCAAATACGCCAGTACTCACATGATTACATCACCCGGTGAAGGGGGGATGTCTTTTGCCGAAGTGGGAGGAACTTTTCGCGCAGTTGATAATCTGTTTCCCAATGTATTAACCGCCTCTCTCTCTTTAGATATTACTTATAGACTGAAAGTTGATTTTAATATTAATGTGCCTCCGAGTTGTGCAGGCTGTGGTGCTGGCGCGGCAAGTGCTTACATCAAGGTGGTTGACGAGACTGATCTAACAATCTTCTACGAAGAGATAAGTTTTTTGCATATAGCTCCTGATAGTGCGGATACAGGAGTTCAACACATTGTTGTTGATATGGGCAAACAAGAGATTCAGGATGGCACATTGACTGGTTTCAAAATTCAGATGCGTACTCATGCAGATGTTTACTGGCCTGATTATGCCGATGCCCTTGCCGAAGTTACCGTCAACAGCTTCACTATTGATCAGACTATTCCTTGGCCCGTTGACCCTGATCCCACCAATATGCCTCCGCAGCGCAATTATTTCACCACTTCAACACCAACGCTTTCATGGACGCGGGTATCAAATGCTGTTGAATATGAAGTCCAAGTGGATAATGCGATAACCTTCAGCGCCCCTTTGAGTTTTTCAATAAAAGTTTCGGAAAGTTCACTGTGGGTCACAACTCACCCATTACCAGATGGTCTGTATTTCTGGCGCGTGAGGGCACGAAACGCTCAATCTCCTAGTAATTGGAGTGTGGTTGATAGTTTCGTGATTAATAGTCCCTAACCAATTTATGTTTGTCTCGCCGTTTGCTACCTTGCCTGATGGTGTTCGGATTGCATTGGGAATTAGGCGCAGCAGGTAGTCATTAGGGTCAGGGGAGCAGGCCTTCGGGCAGGCGCACGATCATTTTTTGCGCGTCCATATCGGTTTCGAGAATGGTATCGTTGGTGGCGGGGATGAGAATTTCGCCGTGCTTTTCGCTTTCCAGCACATAGACATCATTCGCGCCGGTTTCCAGCACATCGGTAATCGTGCCGAGGCAGGTTCCATCTTCGGTGTAGACTGTAAGGCCAATGACCTGAAACAGATAATGTTCGCCTTCGTCCAGCGGAATCGCATCCTCCATCGCTACCATCACCCATAGCTGACGCAGGCGGTCAGCCGTATCGCGGCTGGTGATGGTGCCGAGCTTGAGCAGCACGTAGCCCTGATGCATCCTCACGCTGACCAGCGAGTAGGGCTGCGGGTGTTCATTTTCGGGAGTGGGGGAGAGGTACAGCGTTTTGAGCGAACGCAGCCGATCGGGATAACTGGTGAGGACGCGCATACGCATTTCCCCGACCACCCCGTGCGGGCGCAGAATTTCACCCACTAAGAGATAGGCTGGGTTTTTGGAAGAAGCATCAGGCATATTAAGAGATTTTCAGGATAACCTTGTTTTTGCTGTTGGTGGAGGCGCGCAGCAGGGTGCGCATGGCGTTGGCGACGTGGCCGCCTTTACCGATGACCCGTCCGGTGTCATCCGGGGCGACGCGCAGTTCTAGCACAATGGTGCCATTGGACACGCGGCGGCTGACCTTTACTTCAGCGGGATCGTCCACAAGGCTCTTGGCGATGTACGAAATCAGGTCTTCCATCGTGAACCCCCATAGTTCGGTAGACAGAGGGGCGAAGCAACGCCTCGCCCCGGAACGGTTTCAGATGACTACACTTAAGCGTTGGCTGCTTTGGCCTTCTTGTGCGACTGACCGGCAGCCGGAGCCGGGTGGCTGGTCTTGGGGCTGATGGGAGCCGCGCTCGCCTTCGCAGCGTTCGCTTCTTCAACCAGATTTTCGACGCTTTCGCCGGCCTTCAAACGGGCGAAACGGGCAGTGGTACCGGTGCGGTTGAGGATGTTCGCCACCGCTTCACTGGGCTGTGCGCCTACGCTCAGCCAGTACAGCACGCGATCTTCCTGAACGATATCGGTAGTCGGTTCAGTACGCGGATTGTGGAACCCGACGATTTCGATGAACCCGCCGTTGCGCGAGCTGCGTTGATCCGCCACCACGATACGATAGGTGGGCTGCTTCTTAAGACCGATACGACGTAGACGAATACGAACCATTTGCACAAACTCCTGTAGTTTAGCGCCCTCATGCGCCCAACGGCGGAGGGCCACTGGCGAAAAATGTGACTGCCAGTTGCGGTAAGGTCGAAAGACCCTAGCGCATACCCGGAAAACCGGGCATATTGGGGAAACGTCCCTTGCGTAGCTGGCTCATCAAACTCTGCATGTCGCGGAACTGTTTCAACACGTCGTTGACATCGCGCACCTCAACGCCGCTGCCTTTGGCAATACGCTGTTTGCGGCTGGCGTTCAGTACCTTTGGATTGGCGCGTTCACGGGAGGTCATCGAACTGATGATTGCTTCCACGCGCTTCATACGCTTCTCGGCTTCTTCCTGATCTATTTGCCCGCGCATCTTGTCCATGCCGGGGATCATGCCGAGAATCTGGGTGATCGGTCCCATCTTCTTGATCTTCTGAAGCTGTTCCAGAAAATCCTGAAGCGTGAACTGATTCTCCATGAATTTCTTCTGGAGCTTCAGGGCTTCTTTTTCGTCAAATTCCTGCTCAACCTTTTCGATCAGGCTGAGGACATCGCCCATGCCGAGGATGCGCGAGGCCAAACGGTCAGGGTGAAAGACCTCGAAACCATCAATCTTTTCGCCCGTGCCGAGGAATTTGATCGGGACGTTGGTGACGGCACGCATCGAGATGGCCGCGCCACCCCGCGCATCACCGTCAATTTTGGTCAGGATGAGGCCGGTGACACCGACGCGGTTATTGAACCCTTGCGCGATGTTCACGGCTTCCTGACCGGTCATCGAGTCCGCGACCAGCAGGATTTCGGCAGGCTGGGTGCGGCGCTTGATTTCTTCCAGTTCCGCCATCAACGTGTCGTCAATTTGCAGGCGGCCTGCGGTGTCCAGAATGACGACGGCAGCGTTGGCTTCGCGGGCGGCTTTCAAACCGTTTACGCAAATATCCGCCGGTTTCGCCTTTACCCCTTCTTGGTAGTAGGGGACGTTGATCTGTTTTGCCAGCGTCACCAGCTGGTCAACAGCGGCGGGGCGGTAGGTGTCGGCAGCCACTAGATAAGGCTGGCGACCCTCTTTGCGGAGATAGGTAGCGAGCTTGGCGGCGGTGGTGGTTTTGCCGGAACCTTGTAGACCGACCAGCATGATGACATGCGGCTTGGTGCTGCCCGAAAAGTTCAGCCGCCCCGGTTCGCCCAATGTCTCGATGAGTTCTTCGTGGACGATCTTTACGACCATCTGACCGGGTTTGAGCGCCTTAGCGACTTCAGAGCCTATGGCACGCTCTTTCACCCGCTTGACAAAATCTTTGACAACCGGGAGCGCGACATCAGCTTCCAACAGCGCCATGCGGACTTCCCGCATGACCGAATCGACATCCTTCTCGGTAAGTTTGCCTGCCTTACCCAGATTATCGAAAATGCTTTGTAAACGATCGCTTAGATTCTCAAACATACAACACGCTCTGTTCTCTCAGCGAATGGGATTGTAGATGAGCCATTGTACAGCGTCAAGGCAGGTTTCCGTCCCCGTATGTGCATCAGGTTTGGGGCGTGAGGTGATAATAGCCCCGATTATGGTAGATGATGGGCTGCTGCTGAAGGTCGCTGCCTGTGGCGAGTACCTCGCCGACGATCATGCGCGTGACGCCTGCTTCATGGATGGCATGTAGTCGGCAGTCCATCCAGCCGACTGCGCCCGCCAGAAGGGGAGCGCCAGTGGTGGCGGTGTGCGTCTCGACCTGATAGAAGCGATCGGCACCTTCGGGCAGTTTGGCGAAGCCTGCGAACTGCGCCGAAAGATGCCCCTGCTGTGCATTCAGTACCGAAATCGCAAAAATGCCGGTTTTGCGAATGAGTTTGTAGGTTTCGATGTAGTTTTGCAGGCACACCAGCACCAGCGGCGGTTCCAGCGAAACGGATGTGAACGAGCTGGCGGTGACACCCGCACGGGCGACTCCGTCGGTGCTAGTAACGACGGTAACACCGCTGGCCCACAGGCGCATGGTCTGGCGCAGACTTTCCATATCAACACTATTCATGACATTACACCTCGTTAGGTTCAAGATACTCAGGATACGGATTGCATTCCGGCAGAGGGTTGATCCCGGTTGAACAGCAGATCGGCCATACGCGGAACATAATCGGTCAATGCTGCAAATCCGTCCGCGAAGGTTTCTCGCTGGCGACCAATAATCACGGTTGGAATATCGTTTTCAGTATGGTTGCGGTGGTCAATGGCTTCCAGATTGCCATGATCGCTGGTGATAATCATCAAGCCTTCGTCATCGTTCCATGCTTCCAGCGCACCCGCCATGACTTCATCGAACAACTCTAGAAGATCAACCCCTGCGCTTAGTGGCCCACGATGACCGATTATATCCGTTACCCAGTGGGAGAAGAACGCAAAATCGTAGTGACGGGAGATTTCGACCATTTTGCCACCGCCTTCGCGGGGCGTATACAGGGGGGTATCGGTGTAGCCGAGTTCGGATCGCCACCCCTGACCTGTCCAGTCCACCGCCAGCGCCTCGCCGCGATACAGGTTGGCTTCGGTCATCAGCGGTAAGCCGGCTTCCAATACGGCTTGCTGGTAACTGGCGGGCAAGCGTTTGCGGCTATCAATCCCCTGATGGAAGCGCGGCGGATAGGCTTCGATCAAGGCGGCAGTTCCACCGTGCGAAACCACTTGCTTAAAGAAATTATCCCCGGCGATGAGCGCACGGATGGCCGCGTTAGGCTTGGGGCCATAGTGTTCCCCGATGATCTGCGGAATATTGCGTCCGGTGAGGATTGCGGCTTGTCCGGTGGCACTTTGCGGACGGCCTGCAACACCTAAGCGAGCATCTGTGGGGATGAACAGCGCACGCTCAGTCTGCTGGCGACCGATTCCAGCGAGCCAGCGGCGGCCATTGGTCAGGCTGTGCAGCGTGGGTAAGTGGGCGGCAGCGAACGGGTTGGTGTTCGGATTATCTTCCCCTAGACCGATGCCATCCAGAAAAATCATGAGTATGTGCATTTAGGAACCGTTTGTTTTCTCCGGCATGACAGAGGCTTGTTCCAGTTCGGTTTCGGATGGCGGCGTATGTGACCGCCAGATTTCTGAACCCGCCGAGTCGAACAGCACAAATTCCGGCGTGAAGCTGAATCCGTAGCGCTCCCGCAGGGTGCGACCAAAATCGGTATGAATATCCACTCGCAAAATATTGAAACGGTCATCCAGACGCGCTACCAGCGCATCAACCGCCGGTTTCGCGGCGGTGCAGCCCAGTCAGTATTGGCTGAAAAATTCGACAAAGGTCGGTTTCCCGCTGCCGATGAGCGCGACCGCAGCATCGGCGTTGTTCACATCGCTGACGCTTTGCCGCAGCGCCAGCCACGCGCCGGTGAATGCCAGTGTCGCGATGACGATAACCGGCAGGATGACGCGCCATTTCAGCCGGAATAGGCGCATCACACCCGCGCCGATTAGCAAGATGATGAGCGAAATCCAGATGAAAGAAAACTGGTTGAATAGTTCCATTATTGTTTTTCTGCCTGTTGTTGCGCATAGTCCAGTAGGAACGGGTTGGTCTGCCGTTCGCGCCCGATTGTGGTGAGTTCCATGTGTCCGGGCAGGACGCGGGTATCATCGCCAAGCGGCAAAAGCTGCTCAAAAATTGAGCGCATGAGCAACGGGTGATCGCATCCGGGAAGGTCGGTGCGTCCGATGCTGCCTGCGAACAAACAATCGCCGCTAAAGACTAGCTTGGCTTCGGGCATATAGAACGCGATATGACCGGGAGCGTGACCGGGCGTGAAACGGGTTTCCAACCGGATCGAGTCCAGCGTGAGGGTTTCCGGTTCGGAAGTGAGCAACCGATCCGGTTCCGCCGCTTCAGGGAACAGCCGTCCAGCGATGCGCAGTCCGGTTTGGGGCAGGTTTTGAAGCATCGGGAGCGAGTCGCCGTGAATATAGAAGGGCGCGCCGGTGATCGCTTTCAGGTCGGCACTGGCGAGAACATGGTCGAAATGTGCATGGGTCGCCAGAATGAGCTTGATCGTCCAGCCTGCATCCTGCGCGGCACGTTGGATGTACTGTGCGTTGTCCACCGGGTCTATCACCAGCGCCGAACGGGTTTCGGTATCAGCCACAAGGTAACAGTGGGTGGCGGCCAGCCCCAGCGTGAATTGTTTGATTTCGATTCCCATGATCCCTGCCGCTGTTTGATAGGTGATGCAAGCGTGAATTGTACCGTATTCTACGCCATGCTGCGTTGGAAGCCCATCAGAAGCGCGGGCGAGCTTAGACCAGCGGATCGGCAGCAGGTTTGCGCCGTAGGAAACTGTTCAGCACCATCTGAAGTTCTGGCAGCTTGAGAAAGTAGGCGATCATGATGAACACCAGCATCCCGCAAGCAGTTTCGACGGCAATTTGAGCAACGGTAAAGGGCAGCCCCCGACCGGCTAACCCTAGCGCATTCCAGAGCGTGTTCACCAGCTCAATCGCCAGTGCCATGACAAGGCTGGCCGCCAGCGTTTTAAGCAGGGTTTTGCCTAACTGCGATTCGTTCGCGCCATGCCAGCGCCGCCGGAGTAGCGCCAACAGTACCAGCACTTCAAAAAGGACTCCGAGCGAATTTGCCAGCGCCAACCCGCCTACATTACCGACATCGGGCGTGAGGCCGAGTGCTGGGATTTGCGCGGCGGCATTCACAAAATAGCCGGTTGCTACCCGGTTGACCCCGCTGAACGTGAGCGCGAGAACAAAGTTGATGGCTGTGCCGCCGAGTGCCGCCCATAACGGTGTGAGCGTGTCTTTGTCTGCATAGAAACTGCGGGCGACCACTTCCAGCGCCGAATGCACCACGATTCCTAACGAGAAGAAGCTGAGGGTGGTATAGACTAACTGGGAAGCGGACGCATCGAACGCACCGCGCTCTAGCAGGCTGATGAGGGGGCGACCAATAAAAACGATGCCGATGGCGGCGGGAATGCTGCAAATTAGGATGACCCGCAGCGCCGCGGTCATGGCGTTGCGCTTCCCGTTTTCGTCGCCCATTTCGCTAAGCGCCGCCAGCGTGGGAAAAATGACCGTGCCGATGGCTGTGCCGATCAACGTTTCTGGAATCTGCATCAACCGCCATCCCCAATCCAGCGCCGCGACAGGCGCGGTTCCCAATCGGGAGGCGATGTTGTTCATGATGAGAAAGTTGGTGCTGATGACACCTAATCCGGCGACACGGGGCAACATCAGGCGAATCACGCGCCACAAGACCGGATCGCGGAATCCGGTTTCAAATGCCCACCGTGCTTTGACGCGCCACAGACCGGGAATCTGAATGCCGAGGTGCATGAATGACCCGAACACCGCGCCGAATGCAATGCCGCGCACGCCGAAGGAGGGCATCAGGAAAATCACGCCGAGCAAAATCCCGACATCGAACATGATGGGCGCCAGCGCGGGTAGCAAGAAGTTGTTGTGGCTTTGCAAAATGCCCATCAGGATGCCGCTGATCGAAAAGACGACGGTGCTAATGAGCAGGATGCGCATGAGTTCAACCGTCTGGGCGCGTACAGTTTCGTCAAAACCGGGCGCAACCACATTGGTGACGAGCCAAGGGGCGACGAAAAAGACAACGAGGCTCACGCCTAGCGTGATGACAAAAATGCTGTTGATGACATGGCTGGCGGTGCGCCATGCGCGTTCGGTTTCGCCTCTGGCAAGGAATCCGGTGAAGATGGGGATGAAGGCATGTGCCAGCGCACCGCCCGCGATCAGCGTGAAGATCAGTTCGGGGATGCGGTTAGCCGTGACATAGGCCGCCCATTCCGCACCCACGCCGAACACTCTGGCGATGATGAAGGTTTGACCGAGGCTGACCACTTTGGCAACAGCGAAAGCGATCACGACGATGAGCGTTGAGCGAGCCAACTGGCGATTGTTTTGCGCGGTCATGATGCGCCTTTACGTGGGTAGTTGTTGAAGCGCGGTTTGAGCATCGGCAAAGCGCGGATTATGCACCAACGCCTGTCTGAAGGCCGCTGCTGCGCCTGCGTTATCGCCCTGCGCGGCCAGCACTTTACCCTTCCAGTAGTAGGATTCTTCCACGTAGGCGCCGCCGTTGTTCAGGTTCACATCCACCAGCGCGAGAACATCCGAGTAGCGCCCGATCTGGAAGTAGGACTCGAAGGGACCAAACTGATAGAGCGTGATGCGCCATGGGACATTAACCTGTCTGGCACGGTCGAAGGCGGCGGCGGCTTCGTCATAGCGCCCCAGTCTGGTCAAGGATGAGCCGAGATTGAACCACGCAAAGCCATTCTTGGGATTGGCGCGTGCTTCCGCCTGTGCTGCTTCGGCAGCGACGGTTGCCGCGCCGGTGGGTTCGGCTAGAGCGCCTAGAATCTGCATCACCGCTGCTTCTTCTTCCGACTTATACAGGGTGATAAAGGCGCGGTTGAAGTTCTCCCAGAAGTCATCGAACTCGGTATAGGATTTGGGCATACCGACATTGTTATCGCCCGTTCCGAGATAACTGTCGTAGATGTAGAACGACTGCTGCGTGTCGTCGTAGCCGACGACGGTCTGGTAATGACCGATCCAGTCCGAGCCTTCCCACATGAAACCTGTTTCGATGATGACCGGATAACCGCCTGCGATCAGCCGCTTTAGCGTTTGCATATCGCCGCCGATACGGTTGAGCGCCCGCACACCCGTTTGCTCATTGACGAAGGCCGCCAGTTCCCACGGGTTGACATTTTTATCTTCCTCGTCCGGCTTCAGGAAATCGGCGGCGAAGTCCATTGTTTCTTTCCAGCCGTAGTAACTGAGCGCCATTGTGATATTGGCGGGGCCGCAGTTGTTCCACGTTTGCTTAATGTAGGTGAAGCCGAACAACCGGGCAGTAACAGGTGGGGGCGGGATGCCCATTGTGACGACTGCCGCCGGTTGAGGCGTGGGTACCAGCGCGGCCTGTGTCGCTTCCGGTGTGGCGGTGGGGGGCTGTGTGGGCGTGGCGGTTGCTTCCAGCGTGGGCTGTGGCGTGGCGCTGGGCGCGACAGGTGCGGCGCTTTCTAAGGTGGGTGTGGCGGTTCCGCCCAGTGTCAGGGGGGCATTGAGAAGACTGGCAGGATCAATGCCGCTGCCGCTGTCGTTGGGAACAGGCGTGGGTAACGAACTACCGGGCGGGGGTAGCGGCGGATTGAATGCCGCCATGAACGGCAGATAGTGTTTGACCGTTTCCCGCTGACCGGGAGCCAGTACGTTCCGATAGATGAGAATCGTCGCTAAACTGGCGATAATCCACACCACGATCCATGTGGCCGTAACGACTGCCGCCCAGCGCCGTCCCTGTAGAAACGCGATGGCGATGATGGTGCCGATGGTCAAGATGGGCGCTGCCAAGAGGGTGATTTCCAGCAACGTACTCATGCCGGGGCTGCTGAGGAAAATCAGCCCGGCAATTCCGCCGAGAATACCAAGGATGAAAATGCCGATGACGGCAATGAAAAGGAAACGCGGCGGCGGTTGCACGCCTTCGTCATAGTCTGATTGAGGTTGCCGATTGTTCATTCGTTCTTCTCCGCTGCCAGCAGTGAGCCTTCCAGTATAGGGCATGTGTCTGCTCTGCCGGCCTACCGTTTGTCGCTTATACTACACTTGGCGCGGGAGCGTCAAGTTTTACCGACCGCCGTTTTCCCACCGTATTCCAGTGTGGGAAGGCACGTTCCCTTGTGCGATAATGTCCGGTGCCATCCGGCAGGTCACGAGTCGACGGGAGTCGCCCATGAATGAGCGTTGGAATGTGGATCTCCACAGCCACACCTACTGGTCAAAAGATTGCTTGAGCCGGTTTGAGAGAATCGCTGCTCTTTGCAAGCAGCGCGGCGTGGATCGCATCGCCATCACCGATCACAACACGGCGGAGGGTGCGCTGGCGTTTCAGAAAATTGCGCCTGATCTAGTCATTGTGGGCGAAGAAATCATGACCACTGAAGGCGAGATTCTGGGCTATTTCGTGCGCGAAAGCGTCCCCGCTGGCTTGACGCCGATGGAAACCATCCGGCGGTTGCGCGATCAGGGGGCGGTGATTAGCGTGTCGCATCCGTTTGATCGCCTGCGTAAAGGCGCATGGGGCGAAGCGGCGCTGACGCGGATTGCCGAGCATGTGGATGCGATTGAGATTTTTAACGCCCGCTGCATTTATAGCGCCGACAACGAACAGGCGCTGTTGTTCGCCGCGCAGTACGGCATGATCGGCACAGTGGGTTCAGACGCGCACAGTGCGCCGGAATATGGACGGGCGATGACGTGTTTGCAACCGTTCCACGATGCACCCTCGTTTTTGCAGGCGCTTCATAGTGCCGAGTACCTCAAGCGCCTCAGTCCGGTTTATGTGCATGGCTTTAGCAGCCTTGCCAAATGGTCGAAACGGCTGGGACTGCGCCCCCGTCAGTGGTCGGGCGGTTAAGGTGGGGTGATATGCGCGGCGGAGGCCAGCACCGCGCCGCCGATCCGGGCGGCGAGCGAGGGGTCATCACTGTCCTCCAGTACCACCGCCACCGTGATTCCTCTGCGCCCGCCCATCGCTGCGAACCCGATGAACCAGACTTGCGAGGCTTTTCCCGAATAGGCGCGTGCCACATGACCGCCGATGTCGAAGGTTTTGCGCTGTGCGTCCTGCGCCGCCCCATAGGACACGGCATCGCGCATCCATGTTCGTAAATTGGCAGCCACTTCCGCTGTGGTAATGGGAATAGGGGATGTGCTGCCTGTACGATATTCCCATGCGCTGCTGTTCGGCGGACGGGTTGCCAGCAGGGTGTATGGAACCGGCGCGTTGCCGTCATTCAGGATAGCGGCGGCGATAACGGCCATCTGAAGCGGGGTTGTGCGCAGTTGCCCCTGACCGAGCGCCGTTTCTAACAGATTGAGGGGTGTCAGGTTGAGGGTTTGCGGGCGCAGTCCTTCCGGTATCCGTGTGAAGCCTTCAAGGGTGGTGCGTTCTAATAATTGAAAGGTATCCAGCGCCGCCTGTACGGTATCTGTTCCCATCGTTTCGGCTAATCGTGCGAATGGATACGGGCAACCATAGGCGAAGGCTTGCCGTAAGGAGAGCGTTGTGCTTTGGGGTGTCTCGGCGCAGGTGAGTTCGGTGTTGTTCAAGTGGATCGGTTGTAGCGCATCGGCAAGGGGCGCGTCGGTGGCTTGCCGGGTGAGGATGGCAGCGGCGGCCAGCGGTGTTTGCAGCATCCCGCCCGGTTGGTAGGTTCCCTGAAGCGCCCGGTTGAAGAACGGGTTGTCTGGCGATTGGGTGAGGTTGCTCCAATTGTCATCCAGTGTATTTGGGTCAAAGGTGGGCAAACTGAGCATGGCGAGAACCTGTCCGCTAGGCACTTCTAGCACGACGACGGCGCCACGCCTTCCGTTCATCAGTGCGGCAGCGGTTTGCTGTACGCGGCTGTCGAACGAGAGCATCACATCCGAACCGATTTGTGGATGATGCAGCAGCCCGTTCACCCACTGTTCAACCAGCGCCGGTTTCAGATCGTCACCCCGCAAAATCGGGTCGAAGGCGGCTTCGGCTCCGTTGACGCCGTAGCGATAACTAGCATAGCCCAACGCACTATAAAAGGCCGGGTCAAGATACTGTCGCTGACCGATTTGATCGTCCCCGCTGATGGTTTGTGCCAGCGGATGGTTATCGCGGTCAGTGAGCATCCCCCGGCGTAAGCGCGTTTCCGATTCGACGTTGCGCGGGTTGTCGTCCCGTTTGGTGATACTTGATGTGCCGAAGGTCGTCCAGTAAGCTGCCGAGAGAGCCACCAGCGCGAAGGCGATGAGCATTCCTAGCGAGAGGCGCTTGATTTCCTGTGTGAATCGCATGACGCCCCTAATCTTCTAATGCGGACAACCGCAGCAGCAGCCCGATCATGGTGAAGCAGGTTAGAAGCGAGCTTCCGCCGTAGCTCATAAAAGGGAGTGTCACCCCGGTCAGCGGGAGTAATTTCAGTACGCCCATCATGATGAGCAGGCTTTGTACGCCCAGTGTCACACTGAGGCCGACAGCCATCAACGCCAGAAACGAGCGCCGTTGCAACCGCAGCGCACAGTGCAGGCCGCGCCCGACCAGCACGGCGATGCACCCGATGATGCTGAGGATACCGAGCAGCCCCCATTCTTCGGCAATCGCCGCGAAGATGAAATCTGAATGGACAACCGGAATATACCCCGGCGATCCCTGCCCGACTCCCTGTCCGAGGATGCCGCCACTGGCGAAGGCCAGCAGGCTTTGCACGATTTGATAAGCCCGCCCGTCCGATTCCGGCCAGGGATTGATCCAAATATCCACGCGGAGTTGAACGACCCCGAAGGCGTGATATGCCGCCCATCCTGCGGCAACCGTCAGGCAGGCACCGCCGACCAGCAGCAGACTGTAGCCGCTGGCGACATAGATCAGGAGCAAAAATACAGTGAAGAACAGAATAGCGGTTCCCAGATCGCGCTGCCAGATCAGGACGACGATGGATAATCCCCACATCAACAGCATGGGGCCGATGACGCGGGGCGAAAGGTGTAACCGGTGGTGCTCCAGCCCTTCAGCCCGGAAAGCCGGGAACTGCTCCGCGAGGTAGCTGGCGAGGAAGGCCACCAGAATAATCTTGAGCACTTCGGAAGGTTGGAAGAAAATCGTTCCGGTTCCCAACCACAACTGCGGGGCGCTGCTTAATCCAGACGGGTTGACGCCTAGCACGATGGTGCTGACGAGCAACAGCAGCCCGCAGGCTAACAGTAAATACCGATACGAGCGCAACCATCGCAGGAGGTGAGGCAGCCCGGCCACCGCGCCGAGTGCGGTAGTGGCTACCACGAGCCACGCGGTCTGGCGTTCCGCGAAAACGGGCGCGAGGCGGTCAATGGCGACCAATCCCCAACCCGACAGGAACATGGTTACGGGGAACAACAGGGGATCGCGACCCGGCAGTGTGCGATTGAGGAACACATGCCCGCTGATGGCGCAGAGCAACCACACCAGCCCATGCAGCCCATCCAGCCAGCTTGCCGCCGGACGCTGAATAAAGAGGGCGAGGAAGTTGATGAGGATAAACGCGCCAGCCAGCAGCAGCAACCCGCGTTCACGGCGCTGACTGCCCGGTATGGCGGCGCGTTTTAGATCGAACGTATCAACGACCATTTAGCCTTCAGGAATGTACTTTTGGATGAGGGGTTGCAGGCGCTGCTGTATTTCGGCAGGCATGACGCGCCTGTCGGTCATGATTGCGTTTTCAAGCGCGTGATGCGCGGCATAGTCCGCATGGGGGTCAAGGTTTTCGATGACCTTAGCGATGGCCTGCTGGGCAATATGCACGTTATGGTGCAGCGTTTGAATGACCTGCTCGACGGTGACGGGCTTTTCGGACACATGCCATGAGTCGTAATCGGTGACATGCGCCATCGTGACGTAAGCGATTTCGGCCTCCCGCGCCAGAAAGATTTCGGGGCAGGTGGTCATCCCGATGAGACTGCATCCCCACTGGCGAAAAATGTTGCTTTCGGCGCGGGTGGCAAAGCGCGGGCCTTCTTCGATCAGGAACGTACCGCCCTTGTGCGCGGTGCCGCCCACTTCGATGACCGCATTGTAGGCGAGATCAATCAGTTCGGGGGTATACGGATCGGCGACGGATACATGACCGACCATGCCTGAGTCGAAGAACGAACGATCACGGCTGTTCGTGTAGTCAAATATCTGGTCTGGCATGACGATATGACCGGGTGCATAGTCATCACGCAGCGAACCGCAGGCGTTCACCCCGATGATGAAGCGCACCCCCAGCGTTTTGAGCGCATAAATATTGGCGCGGTAGGGGACGGTGGTGGGTGTGAAGTAGTGACCGACCCCATGACGCGGCAGGAAGGCGACCCGCTTGCCGCGCAGGGTTCCGATGACAATATCGGCGCTGGGACTCCCGAAAGGGGTGGTCAGGGCGACAGCGGTTTTATCCGTGATTTCTTCCATGTGATACAGGCCAGAACCGCCAATGACGGCGATGCTCACGCTTTCCATGTTTCTCTTGCTCCTTCGATGGCTCTGCAATAACTCCGAACGTTCACCAACTCAGGATCGCGCCGCCGTCTACGGGGAGGGCGACGCCTGTAATGAAGCCGGCGGCTGGCGAACACAGGAATACGGCTGCATTTGCGAATTCCTCCGGCGTGGCTAAACGTTTGAGCGCGGAGGCGGCTGCAATATGTTCGATTTCATCTTCTATATCCGTTCCGTTTTTGGCGGCACGGGCTTGCATGAGTTCGGTTATCCGTTCGGTGCTGGTGTAGCCCGGTAGGATGCTGTTTACGCGAATACCTTCACTGCCCACTTCCAGCGAGAGGGTTTTGGTTAGCCCGACGACTGCCGGACGCAGCGCATTCGAGAGGGTCAGGTTTTGAACGGGTTGCTTGGCGGCTACCGAGGTGATGGTTAGCACCGCAGCGCGTTTGGACTGCCGCAGGGAAGGCAGGCATTCGCGTATGAGGCTGATGGTACTCAGTACGTTTAGCTGGAAGGCCGCCTGCCATGCCGCAAGGTCGAAGTCGTCAAACACACCGGCTGGCGGGCCACCGGCATTTGTCACCAGCACGTCCAGCCCGCCCATTGTATCCACCGCGTTGCGAACCATGCGCTGAATGGCTTCGGGGTTGGTCACATCCGCGGGGAAGGTAAAGACCGGGTTTCCGGTTTCGGCGACGATGGCGGCGGCAGTCTCTTGCAGCGGTTCGAGATGGCGGCTGCTGATGACCACCCGCGCCCCTTCGCGGCTAAACTGGCGGGCGGTGGCGGCTCCCAACCCCCGACTGGCGGCTGTGACGAGAACCCGCGCTCCATTCAATCCCAGTTCCATAATGGGTTTACTCCATATTCAAGCGCAAACGTACCGATCCGATACCGATAATGTCGCCTTTGGTGATGACTGTCGGTTGTACGACGGGGACATCGTTTAACGTTGTTCCGTTGCGGCTGTGCCGGTCTTCCAGCCACCATTGGCCGCCGCGAAGGGTAATTAGCGCGTGTTCGCTGCTGGCGAAGGTGTCTTCAATCAGAATGGTGTTGGTCGGCGCACGTCCGAGGCTGGTAATGCTTAACAGGGGAAATTCCTCACCCGTATCTAGTAGGCGACCTTCGATTTCCTGCAAAATGTGTAGGCTGCCATACTGCCGCCTGCTGCTGTCCACGCGCACGGCAGCGCGGCGCATGTCGTACCACAGGATCGAGAGCAGCGCGCCGAGCATGGCTAACAACAGTAGCGCCGAAATCAGCCGGAGGATGAGCAGAACCAGTTCGCCTGTCATGGAATTAATCCGGTTCTACCGGGGGCGTGATTCCGGTCTGCGTTTCGCCCATCGGGTGATCTTCCATATAGACAAACTGTGTGGAACCCATTTGCACCACATCCCCATTCTGAAGGTTGTGTTCGTGGATACGCACATTGTTCACCCATGTTCCCCCCCGGCTTTCGGTGTCGAACAGGGTATAGCGCCCGAAACGTAGCCGCAGTTGGAGATGATGACGGGACACGGAAGGGTCTTCAATCACGATCTGATTATCGTGACCACGACCAATATTCACCACATCATCCACAAGGTTAATGGCGGCGCGGCCTGCGATGAGGATTTGCGGATTGCCCGGTTTGGCAAAGGCGGGTATTTCCACTCGCTTCATGACAGCGGTTGTGCTGTGCTTTTTCAGGGAATGGTTCGCCTGTACCCGGAAAGACGGCGTGTTTACGCTGTCGTCCGTGACCAGTTCAATCGTGGGGGAGCAAATCATCCGATAACCGAGATTGGTGGCAAGTTCCAGCAGGTGATTGCTCAAGCGATCCAGCAGAGTCGGTTGCTTGTGCAGAAGGCGGTCGCGGGTCTGGGTGTTCAGGGAAATGCAGTAATGATCGGGCGCGATGGGTCGCGGGTCGCTGGGGGTGCCGGAGGTGGCTGCTTCTTGCATGGCGCGTGCCAGTTCAACCGCCAAGTCCTGTGCGCGGGTATGCCGCCCAAAGAGGTGAGCAAAAGCACCTTCCACGAGGCGTTCAAGTTGGGATTCCAGATGGGCGATCGGCTGCTCATTCATAGGTTGAATTATAGCGAACTGCTTTTGGGGCTGGCAATTCGAGTTTCTGACGACTGCCCCGCGCTCTCGCAACGGCTTGACCTTGCCTTGCAAAAGAACAAGCCGGATAGGACATCCGGCTTGCTTTTGCAATCAGGCTGCGGGATTCCGCATTAACCAATGATGGTTTGCGGATCGGTGGGGACGTTATCTGCCCAGACCGGGAAAGTCTGTGTGACTTCCAGCTTGGACTTGCGGTAGTCTTCTAGCCATTTCTGGAAGAAGTTGTTGCGGGCTGTTTCGAGTTGCGAATCATCCATCTCGCGTTCTTCACTGGCGCGTACTTGAATGATATGGTAGCCGAACTGGCTCTTGACCGGCCCGACCAGTTCACCGATGGGCGCAGCTTTAGCCGCGTCTGCAAATTCGGTCACATACTGCGAAATGGGCGCCCAACCGAGTTCGCCGCCGTTCGCACCAGAACCGGTGTCGGTGGAGATGGCCTTTGCCAGATCGGAGAAGGAGTCGCCGGCCTTCAGTGCCGCCAGCGTATCCTGTGCTTCTTCTTCGGTGGCAACCAGAATGTGACGCGCATCCACGAAGGTAGCCGTTTTGCTGATGTCGCTGCCGAGTTTGTCGCGCAGGGCATTGCGGAGCGCCTGCGTTTCAAAATAGGCGTTCAGGTCGGCATCGCTCATACCGGTTTCCTGCCGTATCTGGGTGAAGAAATCGTTCCGGCGCGTCTGGAAGTTTTCGGCTTCCTGCGTTGTGGTGAGTGTAGGCGCGGGCGGCAGCGTCGGGAACGGCGAGGGACTCGCGGTGGGCGTGAGTTCCGGGGTAGGGGTGATGGTGGGCGTGGGCGACGGCGTGGGCGAGACAAACGGCGTCGGTGTGGCGGAGGGTTCAACCGTCGCGGTTGCTTCGGCTGTGGATTCGGCAACCGCAGCCGCATCCGCCAGTGCTACTGGATCATAGCCAAAGAACTGGCTGATCTGCTTGTCAATATCGGCCTGCGAGACCGTCACGTCGTTTTCCTGCGCACCCATGCGGATCAAACGCTCATCCACCATCGTGTTGATGACCGTCAGACCCATTTGATCGGGAACCTGAATTTCGCGCATGTAGGTAGCAAACGGTTCCTGACTCTGCATCTGCTCGAAGATTTGTTGATCCTCGAAGCCGAAGCTCTGGTAAGTCTGGATCACATTGGTCAACTGTTGGTTGTACAGCACACGCTGCAACCGGACGCGCTTGGCGAAATCGGTGACGGTGATATTATTCCCATCCACTGAAGCCACGACCTGATTCGGGCGAATGACACCATCCAGCACAAAGGCCACCGCCAGAATGATGACGGTGGCGGCGATGGCGATGCCCGTTCCGATCAGCACCCAGCGTTGAATTTCATGCTCACGCTCAGCGCGAGAATGGTATTCGCGCTTGCTGTCCTGTTTACCCGATTTGGCGGCGTCCGCTGGCATACCCTCAGCGACGGGCTTGCGCGGGGTTTCTTTGGGCAGCCCGGTCGTCTGTCTTTTTTTGCTCATAACTACTCTTTACTCCCGTCTACTAAACAGAGAAAAGGGCATCGTCGTTTGCCGACCATGCCCTGTCCATACATTGAGACGAATGCGACCTTCGACCGGAACCGTTTTGACGCGGTTGGACGGGATCGCAACCACGCGCTAGTCCGTGGAAAGAACGTAAGGCAGCAGAGCCAGATGACGCGCACGCTTGATTTCGCGTGCCAGTTCGCGCTGGCAGCGGGCGCAGTTGCCGGTCTGGCGGCGCGGCTTAATTTTGCCCGTTTCGCCGATGAAGCGGCGCAGCATGTCTACATCTTTGTAGTCAAAACACTTGCCATCGGGGCAGTAGGTGGTGCCACGCCCACGACCGGGGCGGCCACCGCGCCGAAAACGATCGCGGCCTTCGCCATCATCATTGTCGTCACGCGGGCCGCGGTCACGGTATTCGTTATCGCTCATGATTGCTCCTCGTTAAAATGCGTAGTCGCCGTTTTCGCCATCCGAGTCGACAAAGTCCACATCGTCATGGTGCGAGTCGCGGCGGCGGTCACCGAGCAAGATCATCTCGTTGGCGACCAGCTCGGTTCGAAAATGCTTTTTGCCGGTTTCGTCTTCCCAACCGCGTGTTTGCAAGCGGCCTTCGACGTAAACCTGTTGATTCTTGCTGAGATGCGTTTTGCAGATTTCTGCCAGTGTGCCCCAAGCGACCACGTTGAACCATTCGGTTTCTTCGCGGCGCTCGCCTTCGGCAGATGTCCATGTTCGGCTGGTGGCAACGCTAAAACTGGTCACTGGCCGACCACTGGGGGTGAATCGCATTTCAGGATCACGCCCCAGATAGCCAATAATCATGACTTTATTTAGCCCGCGTCCCATCCCCATCTTACTCCGTGTTCAGCAGTCCGCTATTGCGCGGCCTTTGGCGGCTTCACGTCAGGGCGTACCAGCAGATAACGCAGCACATTGGGGGAGAGGCGGAGGTTACGCTCCAACTCCGGCAGGTTCTGGGGGTCAATTTCTGCGTACATCAGCACGTAGAAACCGTCGCGCTGCTTGTCGATCTCGTAAGCCAGCTTGCGCTTGCCCCAACGATCAATCTTTGTAACCTGACCGAGCTGTTCGGCTTCCACCCACGTTTGCACCTGAGTGACGGTGTTGTTGATGACTTCTTCATTCGGATCGAGCCGCACGATAAAAGTCAGTTCGTATGGATTACGCATAGGGAATTCAACTGCTCCTTTCCCCGGGTTTGCCTTGCAGATGGCGCGTGTGCGCTCTGCCAAGCGGAAAGTACGTCCCGTTGTGGGACACTTTATTCGACTGGCGGAATGCTATCCGATTGACACTCTTTTTGCAACGGTCGCTTTCGGGCGGCCTTCGCGGTGGACGAGGCTGGAACTGGCTAACGCCAGCGCCACCACCATCCAGAAGGATGTGATGGAGGCATGAAAATCCAACCGGAAGAAGTACAGATCGGCGGTGGCATTCAACAATGCCGTCAGCAGCGCCGCGTGATAGCCCAAATGGATGGCTTCCAGTTCCGGCATGTGCTGCGCCAGTTGCCGCGCTCGCCATCCGTAGATGAACACGCCCGCGATGGTGACGGCATAGAGTCCCACGCCGACCAGCCCGATTTGATTCGCCATAATCAGGTACATACTGGCGACATTGGTATACAGGTCAATTTCGGGCGTTCCGGTGAAGCCCACGCCGCTGATGGGATACTGGCTGATGAGGTCTAGCGAGTCGTTATACTCGCCTAAGCGCATTTGTGTGGCGAGGTCGGACGCGGTGAACGCCTGCGTAAAGCGTTCGATGTAGGCGCGTGTTTGTGGCAGGATCAGCAGCAGCGCCGCCCCCAACGCCAGCAGGACGAGGTAACGGCGGTAGCCTTTGAAGCTGGCGATAAACACGACGCCGATGGCAAAGGCCAGCATGGAGGCGCGGGAGAAGGTTAGCACTAAGGCCAGCGCAACCAGCCCTAGCATGCCGAACGTCAACCAGCGGAAGCGCAGCACCGGACGTTGCGCGAACAACTGCGGCGCGATCATCGCTGCTGACACGGCGAGGAAACCGCCGAGCGCGTTGGGGTCTACCCATGTGCCGATAGCGCGTTCTGCCAGTTCGGGGTTGTCCTCGATATAGCGAATCACGCCGCCGTTCGGGTAGCCGATGCGTGCCAACCGCACCAGCAGGCTTTCAGTGGTGGCGTCCGGCAGGACATACAGAATGATCGCTACCAGCGCCTGCGCCCCGGCTGCCAGCATGACCGCCAGCACCAACCGCCGCAGCGCCTTCGGGTCACGTAGGAGGTCTACCAGCACGAACGTCAGGCCGATGCTGAGCAGTGTTTCGACGAATTGGCGCAATATTTGCGACGTGGGCATGGCGAAGCGCAGACCGAGCGCGAAAGCCGTGAGTAGCCACATGACGTACAGGATAATCAACCCGTGTGCGGGCGTGATGTTGAATCCCTGCCGCTGTCCGGTCATCCACTGGAACAGATAGACCAGCAGGAATGCGCCGAGTGCGACATCCAGAAACGTAGGCGTGACGCCAATGCTGAAGGGCAGCGTGCCGAACGGCAGCAGCGCCACGATGGCGATGACGCCGACCAGCGCGGCTTGAACGTTGGAGAGGATGTACAGCCCGACCAGCAGCCCGATCACGGCAGCACTGGCGATCAGCGGCCCGGCCAGCGCGATCAACAGGCCGAGCAGCCCTGCGACCAGTCCGATTGTAATCCCGACCCAGACGCCATAACTACGCTGGTTCAGGCTGGCGATCCATTCTTGCAGGCGACTAACGTCTTGCATGGCGGTTTCGACTCCGAATGAACTGCACGATGCCGAACGCGCCTAGCCCGATCCAGCAGGCGAGGCTGATGAGCGCCCCTGCACGGTAGCTAAGTGGATCGTAGCGGAAGATCAACGTGTGCTGACCCGCAGGGACTTCGACGGCGCTTAAGGCGCTATAGGCGCGTAGAATGGGCGCGGGCTTGCCGTCTAGTTCGGCTGTCCAGCCCGGATAGTACGGTGTTGCGATGGACAGAATCGCGTTTCCTGCCGCATTGACCGCGATTGTGAACGTTTCGGGCGCAAACTGTGTGACTTCGGCGTGGTCATCGGCAGACGGACTGCCCGGTGGCGTGGTGGGCGGTTGTTCCAGCAACACCGTTTGGCGGGCGTTGAAGGCTGCATCCGCTAATCGCTGCCGTGCTGCCTGTGCATCTGCGATGACTTCGGTGTTGTAGACCAGCAGCGCGAAGGGGCGCGGGTTGGTGAGGCGATGCAGATTGACTGTGCCGTAGCGATCGTCACCGCTGGCGATAATCTCGCTGGGGATGGGCATCTCCTGCCAGTCGGTGTAGACGTAGCGCACGGCGAACAATTCCCATGCCAGCGGGTTAATCAAATTCGGTTCGATGAGCGCGAAGGTTCTTTCGAGGAACAACGGACTGATTCCGCGCATATCTGCCAACCCGTACAAACTGCCGTAATTGTCATGCAGGGCGCGATAGCCATCCACCCGGAAGGGTTGATCGGTATCCGCTAAGGCAGTTTGAATCAGAGGGGGCGGTTGGAAGGACAACTGCTGATCGGGCGGGATGGAGTCGTAGTTACTGGGACGATCCATGCTCACGGTGAATAGTTCCAGTGCCAGCATGCTCCCTAGCAGAATCCAGCGCAGCGGTTTGTCCGGCGCGTCCAGCAGGTAGGGAATGGCGAGAACGGCTCCCAGTGCCGATAGCACGACGAACGCCCCTGTTCCTAGTATGGTACCGTAGGCTTCCTGATTGCCCATCCACGCCACCAGCAGCAAGCCGAAGGCGGCAGCGCACACGATGGCGAAAACGCGCAAAACGCGCCGGATTTTTAGCGTGGCTTGATAGTCTTTCAGCTTGTCCCAAGAGGCGAGATGCGCCGCGCCCAAGCCAGCCAGCAGCGCCAGCCCGAAGGAAACGAGATACGCAGCCCGTTCCTGTCCCCGGAAGAAGCGCAGTCCCGGCAGGGCGTTATACAGCGCCGCGAACAACGGGGTATGGGCGCCCATACTGAGGCCGAAGGCGAACAACGCCACCCCACCCCAGAAGCGGCTGTGAGGAACCTGTCGCCAGAGGGCGATGCCTGCCAGCGCCAACCCGATCAGCCCGACATACAACGGCGACCACAAGCTGACCACGCCCGGAAAGACGAACTGCACCGCATCTTGCAGCGGGAAGCCGTTGCCTTTAGCGTCGAAGCCCATTGCGGTACGGGCGGTGTGGGATAGATACTCGAACCCCGGCAAAAGTTGTACTGCCGCCAGCCCCCCACCGAGGATGCCGAATGCGAGCGTTCCCATCAGGAATGGCCGCCAGCCCAACCGCTGTTCATAAGCGCGGTAGCCCAGATAGGCCACCAGCAGGTAGGTCTGGAAGAAGCTGGTTTGCGGATGCCCAGCCAGCCACGACAGGCCGAACGCGAACGCGGTCAGCGCCAGCCATGCCGGACGGAAGCGCCCTTCTTGCGTGGCCTCGTGCAGCCCTAGCAGCGCCAGCGGTAGCCAGATGGCGGCTTCGAGCAGGGCGACTTGCAGCGGCGGGTAACTGCCCATAAAGCCGCCGTAGCTGAAGATGAGCGCCGCGATGAAGGCGGCTGGCACGCTGCCCGCGCTGGTTCGCGTCAATCGGCGCGCAAAGGCGTACATCAGCAGCGATCCGAGCAGTACGTGAGCGATCATTTCCAGTTCTAGCGCGTGGTAACTGAAGCCGCCTGCCATTTTGCTCAGGGCGATGGTGAGCAGTCGCGGCGGGTAGAACACGGCGGCCTGTGTATCGCCGATGAAGGGCAGGCCGCCGTTGTTGTACGGATTCCACAGCGGAACTTCGCCCACGCTGAACCGCTGGTACTGATAGGCTGCAAACGCCACGAATTGACCGGAGAAATCCCCTTTTTCAATCGAGGCTTGATCGGCAATGACAGGGGTGAGCAAGCGCCAGAAAAACAGCGCCCACAGCAGCATAAGCACCAGAATCGCGGCGACATCGGCGGTAATCCAGCGTGACCAACGGCTCATGGCGCATCCTCCAGTACCACGCGGACGCGGCTGAGGTAGGTGAAATCGTTCGCCATGCCCCCATCCGGTGTGATGATCCGCAGACGGGTATAGCCGCCTTCGGGTAGGGGTAAGTAGAAGCCTAGTTCCAGTTCATAGATGCCGGGCGGCGCGTTCGGGTCAATCGGCAGATCGTGTTCATCTGTGATGATGTCGCCCGGTTTCCATGTGCTGGTCG
Source organism: uncultured Chloroflexota bacterium (assembly GCA_903864435.1). GTDB lineage: Bacteria > Chloroflexota > Anaerolineae > Aggregatilineales > Phototrophicaceae > CFX2. Next base: position 26,936 of record CAIPFY010000126.1, read on the forward strand.
GGGCTGTCCAGTTGGCGGGCATGGTGTCCGACGAGGCGTATTTGGTGAGCGTGATCGGGTTCAGAATGTTGGCGAACACCTTGTAGTCCTGCGGAATCGGTTTGAGTCCGCGCCAGTATAGGGTGAGTTGGACGGTATCACCCGGTTTGGGGCTGAGATCACTGAGCGAGTAACCGGCGAGTTCAATTTGCCCGTCGAAATTGATGCGAATGGGATTCGGCACGCCGAGATCGTCAGGACGGGGCTGCAACCGGATTGTGCCGATTGTCAGCGTTTCGTCGCCGTTGTCCAGCGTGAGGCGTTCCCCGCTGCGGAGATCATACCAGCCGACGACAACCGTTAAATCCATCGGGGCGTAAGCAGCGGCGGGAACCCATATCGCAACCGGATTGCGCCATGCGCGTTTTTCGGGGAGTGTGCTGGTCGCCAGTTTGCCGCCGCCGGGGTACACATCGCGCTGACCGAGGATGACTCCATCTGGCGTGACCAGATGCACGAACAGACTCCAGTCACGGGTTAGCGGCGTCATCACCTGCCAGTCCAGTTCGATCTGCACATAGCTTTCCGGTTGCACTTCTCCGGTGAGAATGCGCTGATCCAGCAGGCCGACAACACCGCCGCCACTTTCGCGGAAAAGCGACTGTGGCGTGGCAGCGGTGAGTTCGGCGGGCGCTGCGTAAGCCGGGGCGATCACGAGGAACGGGGTGAGTGCCGCTACCAGCAAGAAATAAGCGCCGATGCCGATCATCAGCAGCGGTTGAGCGCGTTTGGGCAGCAGCCACAACAGCCCGACCGCCATCCACAGCGACAGCGCGGAGAGCGCCCCGAATACCAGTCGTCCCTGCGAGGCAGGCGTTTCAGCCGTCCAGCGCAGGAAGGAAACGAACGTGACAACCGGCCAGATTACCGTGATGGCGGCGGGTAGCCAGCGTTCCAGCGACCCTGTGCGCCGTACCAGCGTCTTGCACAGAAAGGCGATTGCGCCTAGCAGCGCCAATCCGCCGATGATATTGAAGATCAGGTAGACCTGATCTGGAAGGGGGACGTTCATCCCGCCGAAGAAACCCCAGTAAGCCTGTGTGAAACTGTGACGTTCGCTCCAAAGCTGGGCAGCGTTGGCAGGGATCGCCCGCCGCCCGACCATTTGTAAGAACATCGCCAGCCCGGACGGGTCGTTATAAAGCTGGTAGTTGTGCCAGTACCACCAGCCCGCAATCAGAATCGTGAGTCCGCCAGTGATCGCGCCGCCCATTAGCACAGGCCGCACGTTGCGTAAGCGCAGGCTGAGTACGAGCAGTGCCAGCGCAACCAGCGGAATTAGGAAGCCAATGTTCAGCTTGGCGAGCAGTCCCGCGCCGGTGACGAGGCCAATCCAGATATAGGTGCGCCAATTGGGGAGGGTTCGTGCTTTCAGCAGGCGAACGATCAGCAGCGTGAGCAGGTTGCCGAGCAGGTTGGAAAGGTTGTCGTTGTTGACCGAGCCGCTGATGAACAGAAACATGGGCAGAAAGGCGTTGAGCGCCGCCGCACCCAGCCAGATGATCGGCCATTCGGGGAAGATTTCACGCGCTAGGAGGTAGGTGACGACTACGGTTGCCAACCCAAGTGCCAACGAGAACAGCCGGATGATTTGCAGGGCGAGGAGCGTCCCGCGCCACCCGGACGTTTCGTCGGTGTGAATCATCATGTTGGCGTTGCCATCGGGGCGGATAACGCCGATGTCGGCATGGGGGTTTTGCTGCCGTACCGCGTCCATATCGCCCGTGTCTATGCCGCCAGCCAAAACGGCGGCCAGCATGTAGTAAAGGGGCGGTTGGCTGCCTTCCTGCCGCCATGCGCCGGGGTTAGCCGGGTCTTGTGGGGGGAGCGCCATGCCATGCTCCGCCAGATACTTGACCATCGGGTAATGCCAGAGTTCATCGGAGGCTTCAAAGGGCGGCGTGAACACGCTGTACAGAATGCCGAGGATGAGATACGCGCCGAGGATGAAGCCCAACCAGCGGCGGTGAGTGGGGGTGGTGGTCATTTTCGGACTGCCTTTTGAAGAACGCGCTCGAAGAAGGCCAACTGCGCTCTAGCAATCTGGTTCCAGTCGAATAGGCTGGATAAGTTGCGTGCGCCTGCGCTCAATCGGGCGCGTTCTTCAGGTTGTTCCCACAGGTCGCGCAGGGCTTTTGTCAGAGCATCGGCATCACTACGCGGAATGAGGCGGACGTTTTGATCGTTTTCAAAAGCCGGAACCGATACGGTAGGCCGGGTGGTGATGATGGGGCAGCCGTATTGTAGCGCCGCCATCAGGCTACCCCGCCGGTAGGATGCGCCATCCGCGAACGGTAGCGCGATCACATCACAGGCGTTTAGTCCGGCGGCAACCGCCGAGTCCGCTTCGAGGTATCCAGTGGCCTGTATCGCATCTTCCAGCCCTAGCGCCGCGATTTGTGCTGTGAAACCTCGCATGAAATCGGCATTGGTCGGGTCGCTGCTGCCCAAGCCGCCGCCGACGAGCATGAGCCGCGCCGGAATGCCCGAATCGAGCAGGCTGCGCAGGCTGGTTAATAGGATGTCCAGCCCTTTGCTGTGGTTCATCAAGCCGAAGTAGCCGATGATGAATTGATCGTCACGTACTCCCCAAGCGCCCCGCTGCTGCTGACGGGAGGCGGGGGTGGGCAGCGGCGCACGAATGTTGCTGCCGATGGGAATGAGCGCGGTGGTGGTTAGCGCCCGAAGGGGTAGTTCATCTTCGTGGTTGGTGGCAATCGCGCCCGCCGACATCCGTGCCAAACGGCGAACAATCCACTGGCGGAACGCTCCCGCTTTCGGGAATAGATAGGGGAAGCGCAGGTCGTGGAAGGTGGTGATGGTGGGTACAGGGATGGCTTCTGGAAGGAAGTGAATCACAGGTGACATGCCGAAAGCCGCTGTTTGATACTGCAAATTCACCATGTCGAGGCGTTCCCGCTGTACCCATCGGCGCAGCGCAAGAAGGGACGCGGGGTGCCAGTTCGGGGTGGTGGTGATGGAAATCACCGGGTCGGGGCTGTGCGCTCCGGCGCTGCTCAAAACCGCCACCGTATGTCCTTGCTGGTGGAAGGTTTCTGCGAGAATGCTGGTGTAGGCTCCCACACCGCCCTGCATCGGCGGGTATTCGCCGCTGACAATCCCGATACGCATTTAGGTCACTTTCAGGCCGGAACGAAGAACCTGCCAATAGGCGCGCAATCGCTCCATGCGCAGCGGGCGCTTATGCCCTAACAGCGCCTTCGAGCCTTCGATCAGCATTTGCGCGGCATAATTTAAGAGCAACCAGACGCGCAATAACTGCGCGATGGCGCTGCCGTGATATTTGCGGAAGTAGTGGAGCTTGCTCTGTTGGAAGTGGATATGTTTGCGTGCTGTGACCTGTTCGCTGCTTTTGCCGCCGTGATGAACGATCTGCACGCCGCCGTGATAGACCACGCGCCAGCCCGCCATTTTTGCCCGTTTGCACCAGTCCAATTCTTCGGAGTACATCACGTAGGCTTCGTCGAGGCCGCCGATTTGTGCAACCACCTCGCGCCGCGCCATAAGTGCCGACCCCTGCACCCAATCCACATCAGCGATGGCGTTGTCCGCCATATCGCTTGCGGTGTAATGGTTCATGATAGATCGCGGGGCGAAAGCCTGCGCCCATGTGCTTTCAAACAGGCCGACAGCCAGCGTGGGGAAGCGGCGGCGGGTGGATTGGTGGCTGCCATCGGTGTTGAGTGTGTGCGGGCCGACGATGCCGACAGCCGGGTTTTCATCAAGATAGGCGATCATGCGGGCTAAGGCTGTGCCGACGACTTCCGTATCCGGGTTCAAGAGCATCACATAGCGCCCCTGCGCTTGCGCGAGGCCGAGATTATTCCCGCGTGTGAAGCCGACATTTTCGCTCATCGCCAGCAGGTTGACCTGTGGAAAAGTTGACCGGAGCATTTCCGGGCTGTTATCCGTGCTGGCAGAATCCACCACGATTATTTCCAGCGTGTATGGATGGGACGGCGCAGCCAGCACACTGTTGAGACAGGCTTTGAGCAGTTCCGCTACATTCCAATTGACGATGATGACTGACAAATCCACCAACGGAAAGTCCTTGTGTTATGCCCGGCGACCGCGATTATAGCAGAATTTACAGGCGGGCTACGCCCGCATCACACTTCGGTAACATTTGCGCCCTATCTTGAAGGTGTTGATCGTTATCGAGGAGGTTTGTGATGAAGCGCACACTTTGGATCGTGGGATTGATGATGGTGATGCTGCTGGCAGCAGTGAGCGCAGTCGGCGCTCAGGAACAGACCGCACCACAAACAGGTGGAAATGAAAAGGGTGGGCCGATGGCGCAGATACTTCGCCGACAGGTGATGTGGTTAGCATCAGAAGAAACGGGCGTTCCGGTTCGTGATTTGATCGCTGAAATCCGGTCGGGCAAGAGCCTCGGCACGGTGCTGACCGAGCATGGCGTGGATAGTGCCGCGTTCGTGGATACGGTGGCTGCCCAGTTGCAGGAGCGCCTTGACCGCGCTGTGAGCATGGGGCGCTTGACACAGGAACAAGCCGATGAGCGCCTGAGCCAGTTCCGCGAACGTTTGACCGAGCGCCTGACGGTTGTGCCGCCAGTGGGCGTCTAGTGAAGTTGGAATAAGCGGGCGGCATTGGCAGTGGTCGCGGCAGCCAGCGCATCCGGCGCGATCTGTCGCACCCCTGCCATGCGTTCGATGATGAGTGGGATATAGGACGGCTCGTTGCGCTGCCCACGATAGGGAATGGGCGTGAGGAACGGGCCGTCGGTTTCGACGAGTAGGCGATCCAGCGGCAGGGCCGCCGCGATCCGGCGGGTTTCATCGGCGTTTTTGTAGGTGATAGGGCCGGTGAAGCCGAAGTAGAAGCCTAGCGTGAGTGCTTTTTCGGCCATCGCCAGATCACCGGAGTACGAATGCAGAACGCCAGCGCGTTCTTTCAGGCTTTCGGGAAGGGACTGCGCCCATGTGGTCAGAATCGCCAGCGTGTCGGCGCTGGCTTCACGGTTGTGAATGATAACCGGCAGTTCTAAGCGTGCTGCCAGCGCCAACTGTGCTTCAAAGGCGCGAAACTGCTGCGCTTTCGGGCTTTTGTCCCAGTGGTAGTCCAGCCCGATTTCACCGATGCTCACCACCCGCTTGTGGGCGACCAGCGCCGTGATCTGGTCTAGGTGCGGCTCGTCAAAGTCGGCGGTGCTGTTGGGGTGAATGCCAACGGCGGCATATAACCCTGAATGTGCCTCACATAAAACGGGTATCTGGCGACTGGTTTCAAGGTCAATCGCCGGAATGATGACCGTATCTACACCCGCTTCGGCGGCACGGTGCAGCACCGCTGCGCGGTCAGAATCGTAGCTGTCAAAATTAATGTGACAGTGCGTGTCTACCAGTTTCAACGGGCTTGCGCTTTCAAGGTTTGCAGGTCGGATTCGACCATCATTTGAATGAGTTTTTCAAACGACACCTTTGGCTTCCAGCCCAGTTTTTGATCGGCTTTGCTCGGATCGCCCACCAGCAGATCCACTTCGGCAGGACGCATGAAACGCTCGTCCTGTACGGTGTATTTCTTCCAGTCGAGATCGAGTGTGCTAAAGGCGGTGTCCAGCAGTTTTTCGACGGAGTGGGTTTCACCGGTGGCAACCACATAGTCATCCGGCGTGTCCTGCTGGAGCATCAACCACATGGCTTCCACATAGTCTCCGGCGAAGCCCCAATCGCGCTGCGCATCGAGGTTGCCGATTCGCAGTTCATTGGCGAGTCCTAGCTTGATTCGCGCTGCCTGATTCGTCACCTTGCGCGTGACAAATTCCAGTCCCCGGCGGGGGCTTTCGTGGTTGAACAGGATGCCGCTGGTCGCGTGCAGGTTATAGCTTTCGCGGTAGTTGACGGTGATCCAGTGCCCGTAAACCTTCGCTACCCCGTAAGGGCTGCGCGGGTAGAAGGGCGTGGTTTCGCGCTGAGGAACTTCCTGCACCTTGCCGAACATTTCGCTGCTTGAGGCTTGGTAGAAACGAATGGTGGGATCAATGGTGCGGATGGCATCTAACAGACGGGTGACGCCTAAAGCTGTTACATCGCCTGTGAATACGGCCTGCGTCCACGAGGTTTGCACAAAACTCTGTGCGGCCAGATTATAGACTTCTTGCGGGCGAATCTCATTGATGGCAGTCGTCATGCTGGTCTGGTCGCTCATATCACCAGACACCAGATTGATTTGATCCTGAATGTGACGGATGCGCTCGAAATTGATTGTGCTGGTGCGGCGCACCATCCCAAAGACTTCGTAGTCTTTTTGCAGCAGTAATTCCGCTAGGTAGGAACCGTCTTGCCCGGTGATTCCTGTTATCAATGCGCGTTTATTCATCGGATGCCTGTCTCCGCTGTATTGAATGGTGTGTAGTAAGATTTGAAAGGGTATCACAGAAAACAGTTGAACGTTAGGCTAAACTCTTGTTCGACAGTCATTGAGAACATCGAGAAGGGTTCGGTCAAATGGGATTTCGCAGTGCCAACCGGTATGCGCTTTGAGTTTGCTGGCATCCCCCTGAATGATCGGAATGTCGGCGGGCATCATGCGCTGCGGGTCGGTATGCACTTTAATCGGCACTTTGCTGTAGGCTAGTAGCGTATCCAGCACATGCTGAATCGTATAGACCTGACCGGAGGCGATGTTGTACACATCGCCGGGGATGCCTTTTTCCATGATGAGGCGATAGGCGCGAACGACATCACGCACATCGGTGAAGTCGCGCTGTGCGGTGAGGTTGCCTACTTCAACGGTGGGCGGTTTTTGACCGGCTTCGATGCGGGCGACCTGTATGGCGAAGTCTACGGCGACGAAACCTTCGCTCTGACCGGGGCCGAAGTGATTGAACGGACGGGTGCGCAAGATGGGCAGTTTGTGACTGAGGAAGTATTGCAGCCCCAGCAAGTCCTGCGTGACTTTGCTCACCCCGTAGGGGTTGGTCGGGCGCAGCGGCTGTTCTTCGCGGATCGGCAGGAATTCCTGTGCCACCGGCCCGTAAATTTCGGCAGAGCTGATGACCAGTAAACGCGGGCGGATATTGAGGGCGAGGCAGCCCAGAATCAGGTTAAGCTGTGCGCGGATGTTGTTTTCCAGCGTGTCCCAAGGAATCACGAACGATCGGCGCGGGGAAGCCTGTGCCGCCAGATGGTAGATATGATCTGGTTGTACCGTTTCGAGCAGCGCACGGACGGCGGTTTCATCTTTCAAATCCAGCGCGTGACCGGTTACGCCTTCCGGCGTGCGCTGCGTGTGGTCGAGAATCGTTCCATGCAGTTCGGCGGCGGGGTCAGTGGATCGCAGATGTTCACTCAGATGTTTGCCAACAAAGCCACCCACGCCCGTGATCAAAATTCGCACGTTTCCGATCCTCTCGCTGCCGATTGTTGTGGAACGCATTATAACGAATGGGCGCGTGTTTCCTCTAGCCTGAGACAGCAGGGTAGGGGACGTAGAATGCACCCGTTTTGGTGGCGACCACATCCCCCGCCGCACCATTTTTCAACGTAATTGAATCGATTCGGCTCTGATAGTGGGCGCCATCGCTGAAGGTGACAAAGAAGTTAAACACCCCTTCGGGCATCAGGATGGTATTGGAAACGCTGCTGCCGCGCTGCTGATCGAGGATTTGCTGTATGCCGAAGGGTAAGGTGGAACCCTCCACGCCATCCGGTGTGCCGGTGACAGATGCTTCCGACGTTCCTGCTTTTCCGGTGACAAAGGCCAATCCTAGCGATTGATCGGCACCGCCGCTGAGATTGATAAACCGCACATGGGGCGTGTTGCCCGTGTAGAGCGCCTCGTCATCGCGGGTGATGAGAAATTCGGTCTGGTTGGTGGAAGGATGCAGAACAATGGTATAGCGTTCACCGGCCTCAAAGGTCGCATCGGTGGTGGCGAGAACCACGCCATCCTGTTCGGCTTGAAGGGTGATGCTGTGCTGCACGACTTCCACGAAGGGACTGCCTGTGTTGCTGTCTAGGGTGGTTGGTTGGCTGTTGTCGTTCAGGCTGAATTGTACGGGCGTGCCGTTAATCGCGTTGATGTAGCGGATGAGCGCCGTGTTACGCTGATTCCCATCGCCCGTGCTGACAGCGGTATTTTGACCCACGTTGTCGCTAATAACGAGGGGTGGGCTGTCCAAACGGCCTGTGACGAGATAGAGATAACTGCGCCCTGCATCCAAGCTGATATTTTCCGCAAGTTCCACCGTTTGACTGCCGCCGATGAAGGTGAGGGAATACAGGGTGGCGTTCAAAATGGTGGTGCGAGGTGCGTCTCCATAGTAGAGTTCGTTGATTCCCGGCAGGCTGCTGTTGCCGGATACGACAAGGATATTGTTGAATTGCGGGAGCGTGTTTAGCAAGGCGATACGCGCTTGCCCCGCGCCAGTGGGTGTCAGGTCTTCGGCGAACGTGACCAAGCGCAGGCTGTCCGTTTGGCCCATGACCACCAGCGCAATGTTGCCTGCTTCCAGCGGAAGTTCCTGTTGGAGCAGGGGGGCTGTGGTTTGCGGGTCGGTTCCAGCGGCATAGATGGCGATGAAATGGCTTCCGCTGATGGTGTTTTGGCGTGCGGTTGGCCGACCATAGCTCACGGCTGATTCTAGGACTGTGCCATCCATGTACAGGTCAAGCGGTTGCAAGGCTAGGGCGGTATTGATGACGCGCAGGGAACTGCGCCCCGGCGCGGACTTGGCGAGGCTGGTGATTGTGACCTGCTCTGGCGTACCGCTGATGATCTCGATATGCTGCTGCCGATCTTCCAGTGTAACCGCGAAATCAGCGAGGGCGGTGTCTCCGCTGCGGATGGTCAGGTGTTGTTCGCCGGGGGCTACCGGATTGCTGTCCCCACTCGTCCCCGGCTGAATTTCAGGAATCAACAGGGTGTTATCGTCCCCTGCCGTTAAGCGGATGGGCTGATTGAGCGCGTTCACCAGCGTAACCGCGCTCTCGCCGGTGTTCAGCGCGATTTGCGTTTCGGGAATGGCTTGTATCTGTAGACTTGCGGCTTTTCCGGTGATTAGCAGCAGCAGCGATTCGCCCCCTGTCAGAGTCAATGCGGTGGTGGTCAAGGGCGGGTCGTTGGGGTTGCTGCCGCTAGGGAGGGCTTTTAGAACATAGTCTCCGGCGGCCAGTGTGGTCGGGTCGGTCGCCTGACCTGCGTCGAGATTGGTGGCAATGGCGTTAAAGCCAGCGTAGATCGTTAATGTCGGTGCGCCCTGTGCGGCATGAATAATGCGCAGGTGGGCAGGCGGTGGTACATCTGTGGGGACTGCCGTAGGGACGATTTCGCGGGTGGGAGCAGGTGTGCTGGTGGGTACGGGGGGAGCTGTTGGCGGCAGTGTCGGCACGGCATTCGGCGTTCCCGAACAGGCGCTCATGATGAGCAGCAGAACAATCCAGTATAGAGCTTTCGTGCACGCCATATCGCATCCCCTCGTGTGAATCATGCTTCTGTATTGTACAGCGGGTCATCGGTGCGTACATAAACAAAAAGTCCTGCGAGTGCCGCAGGACTTTTCGGAATGCGAGAGAAACGCTAGTCAGACTATTTGGGCTTCACCGATCCGGCAGGCACCCAACCCCGTGTGAAATCCGGCAGTTCGATGTAGCTGAAGGTGCCATCCGAGAACAGCAAGAGGGCTTCCTGTCCCTGCGAAATGAGGGGCAGACCATCCGCATTACCGCCCGGTGAGCCGGTCATCTGGACAATCGAATCGCTCACGCGCACGGGAAGCCGCTGTTCGGTGGCGGCGGGCGTGCTGGTGGGCGCCGGGACTGTACTCGTCATCGTGGTGGCCGGTAGCGTTTGTTCCGTTTCACCGATGCCCCCTGAGAGAATGGGCGTGACTTCGGAAACGGTTACATTTTGACCATTGAAGGTGAGAAGTACGAATATGAATTGATCGTTTTGGGCGACAATCCAGCCTTCGATATTCTCAAAATTCACCTTCAACCACTGTGAATCCGCAGAACGACCACTCACGATGAGTTGCGTGCCTGTGGGGATTTGCGCCAGCACTTCCGATGTTGCATCTGCATAGCGCCGCAGATTCAGATTGGAACCCGGATTGAGGTTGACCTGAGCGACGTAGGCGTTCTTTGTCGGGTTTACCGTCGGTATTGCGACTGAAACCGAACCGCTTAGGACTTCGCCGCGTGTGGTGTCGTCTTCGATATTGAGCAGCCCGCGTGATTCGATTTCATCCATCTTGATCGGGCGATCGCGGTAGCTGAACTTGATATAGGCCGCGTTCACCCATCCCGTAACCACGAACCCTTCCGGGGCGCTGTACTGGACATACACCCAGTTGCGGGCTTCGTTCAGGCCGAGGAGCAGCATCACGGTGTCATTGGGAACTCGTGCCAGTACTTCGCCGCTGGTATCGGGAATGCGGCGGATATTCAGATTGGTGCCGGGGTTCAGATCGTACACAATCGCCCCCACACCATCTACAGGCAGCGGTTGCACCGCCGCAAGAGTCTGTTCAGCACCGCCCGGCAGGTTGCCTGCTACGGTGGGTAGGCTGGCAAGGCGGACACGTTCCCCGCGTGCATTGCGGACATCGAGGAAGAGCGCGTTGGCCCATGCGCTGACGGTGGTGCCCTCTGGCGTTATATAGCTGACGTTGATCCATGTTTGATCCGGCGGCAAATCCTGTTGAGGATCGGTCAACAGGCTGGCGGGGTCTACATATTCGTAGTCTTCGGGCGGATTCGGGGTGGCGCTGTTGGGATTCGGTTCAATCTGCCCCTGACGCCCATTCACCGCCAGAATGGTGTTTGGCGGCACGGTTGCCAGCGAAAGCGCATCGGAACTGGCATACTGGCGAAGCTGCAAATTGCGATCGGCGTTCATGTTGTAGACACGGGCGGTAAAGCCCGTTGAACTTACCGGCGCAGATGATGCAACTGGTGCGTTTGGCGCGACAGTCGGTTGAACCGGAGCCGATTCAAGCGGCGCAACCGTAGGCTGCGGAACAGCGGTCGGTTCTACAACCGGGGCGATGGTGGGCTGAACGGCTACTACAGCCGATACCGCACCCGGCGCACTGGTCAGCCCTTGCACAAGGCTGGTCGGTGCCACAATCAGGCTAGGTGTTCCGGCGATGGTAATCGCAAGCAGGTCATAGTACACGCCGCCGTACAGGGTTTGTTCGGCGGTGGGCGCTCCATTCACGGCGATTGTGCCAAGCACGGGGGCAAAATCCACCGATGCGGAAGCGGTACTACTGGCGAGATCGCTGACGAGAACCGTTCCGTTTGCCAACGATACACTGGCGGCCTGATTCACAAGGCCGTTGATGACGCTGGCACGCGCCTGTGTCGGATTCATGCCATCCATGTTATCCGCGAAGACGGTTAAGGCCGGGGCAGTGGGTGCGCCGATGGCGACCACTGTAGCGGCTTTGCTGGCTTCGATGGTCACGCTGGTGTTGAGCAGGTTCTGATCGCTGCCAGCAGCGCGGATACTGGTGTCATACGTACCGGGGGCGATAGCAATGTGTGCGGTGTAGCTGCCCAACCCCAGATTGGGGGCGATGAGCGTGCCGTTGACATACACATCCACCGCAGGGGCACCGTCAATGCCGTGCATCACGCGCAGGAAACCGGCTGAACCGTTCGAGCGCGTTGGCTGGCTGAGGGTCATGATGGCCGGGCTATCCGGCGCACCATACACCAGCAAAATGTACGAGGTGCCGCCGTTGAGGCTGAGGCCGTTGGCGGTGATGAGCGGTGTTGAGGCGCTTCCACCACTGGCGGTTAAGGCAAAATCGTAAGCGTAGGAAGGAACGTCTAGCGTTCCAGCCTGCACCCCGTATTGCAGTCCGGGAATGACCGGACGACCATCCGTGAGCAGCAAGTCCACATTGGGCGCACCATTAATGGCGTGGATCGCAGTCAGGCGTGCCTTGCCCAGTTCCAACGGATTCAAATCATCGTTGTACACCAGAAAGCTAGGCGGATTGGCGGAGGCCGCAATCAGGGTCAATGCCGCGCCATCGCCCGCACTGATCGCCTGCTGCCACAGCACGTTGGTGGTATCTGCCGGGGTCACGGTAATGTTGTGGTCGCCCGCGGGTAGGCTGGCGTAGGTGGTGGCGACGCCAAAGTTGAGATTACGGGCGGTAAGCTGCCCGTCTGTATAAATATCAACTGCTGAAGCGCCGGGAATGACATGCACAAAACGGATCATAGCCGTTCCGCCCTGCGCCATAACGGTGCTGCTGCCGATGGCAAGCAAGAGCGCCAGCACAGCGAGAATAGCGATACTGTGTCTCAAATGTTGCTTCATAGCTCCTCCTCGATTCTTCCTGGGCGCATCAGACGGGGGCGGGCGGTTTTTCAGCCACCCGCACATCCCTATTTTCGCTTGATTCCGAAAACGCGATACCGCTTAGGTACCTTCTTGCCACTGGCTCAAGTAATCGGCCTGTTCGGGGGTGAGTACGTCAATCTTGACGCCCAACGCCTCTAGCTTCAGGCGGGCAATTTCACGATCAATGTCTTCAGGAATGGTGTACACATTGGGCGACAGGTTCTTCGCGTTTTTCACCATGTATTCGGCACCCAGTGCTTGATTGGCGAAGCTCATGTCCATGACGCTGGCAGGGTGTCCTTCGGCGGCGGCGAGGTTAATCAGGCGGCCTTCTCCAAGAAGGTAGACTGACCTGCCATTGACCTTGTATTCTTCCACGAAGGGGCGCACCAGACGGGGCTTGCCGCCCAGTTTTTCTAGCGCGGGGATGTTGATTTCGACATTGAAGTGGCCCGAATTGGCAAGGATGGCACCATGCTTCATGCGTGCGATGTGATGTTCGTCAATCACATTCTTGTCGCCGGTGGCGGTGATGAAAATGTCGCCAATGGCGGCGGCCTCGTTCATGGTCATGACGCGGAAGCCATCCATAACGGCTTCCAGTGCGCGCAACGGATCCACTTCCGTCACCACCACATTCGCTCCCAGACCGGAAGCGCGGCTGGCGATGCCACGACTGCACCAACCATAACCAGCGACGACGATAGTACGTCCGGCCAACAGGATATTGGTGGCGCGAATGATACCGTCCATCGTGCTTTGTCCGGTGCCATAGCGGTTGTCGAACAGGTGCTTGGTGTTGCTGTCGTTCACCGCAATAATCGGGAATTCCAGCGCACCTTCTTTTGCCATCGCCCGCAGGCGGATAACGCCCGTTGTGGTTTCTTCGGTGCCACCCACAATCTCGGTGAGCAGTTCGCGGCGGGTTCTGTGGATCACACTCACCAGATCGGCGCCGTCATCCATTGTGATGTGCGGCTTGTGATCCAGCGCGGCCTTGATGTGTTCGTAGTAAGTGGCGTTGTCTTCGCCCTTGATGGCATAGACCGGGATTTCGTAGTTTGCGACGAGTGAAGCGGCCACATCGTCCTGTGTGGACAGCGGGTTGGAAGCGCACAAGACCACATCGGCGCCGCCCACTTGCAGGGTGTGCATGAGGTTGGCGGTTTCGGTGGTTACGTGCAAGCAGGCGGAAACGCGCATGCCTTGCAGCGGTTTCTCTTTGGCAAAACGTTCACGAATTGCACGGAGCACGGGCATTTCCTGCTCTGCCCATTCGATGCGAAAACGACCACCAGTAGAGAGGTCTAGCTGCTTTACGTCATGTTCAACGGTCATGTCTACTCCTGAAAGGCCACTTAGGGCTGTGAAAACGGGCGAATTTTATCACAGGATTGATACAGATGAACGCGGAAAATCCGGCGTTTGCTCTACGCTCTATGCTTTTGCAGAAAGCGACAGACGATCTAAAAGACCCCCATCGGGGTATTCACTACGGAAACGCTCGATGAATTGTGGAACAGTGAAGTGATGGCTCTGCGTGCCGACGTGTTCCAGCGCATAGGTGGCGCAGAGCGATCCGACCTGTGCGGCTAACGTTAGCGGCCAATTGACTGCGATGCCGCGAATGAAACCCGCACGGAAGGCATCCCCGCCGCCGGTGGGGTCTTTGATTGTTTCGGCTGGGAAGGCGGGGACTTCGGTCAGTTCGCCGTTCAGATAGATATGGCTACCCCGCTTGCCCTGCGTAATGACCAGCACTTCGATCTGGCGGCGTAAATCCTCCAGCGTTTGCCCGGTCTTTTTGCAGATAACTTCGGCTTCATAGGCGTTTACGATCATGGCGTAAGCGCCTTCCATGTCCTGCCGCAGCGCCGCGCCGTCCAAACGGGCGACCTGCTGGCTGGGGTCATAGATGAAGCGGATGCTTCGCTAGCGGCATTCCGCAGTGAGGTTACTCATGGCCTGCGGATCATTGGGGGAGATAATCACGAGATCGGGCTTGGAGGCCATGACATCCGCGACGCGCAAATCCTTCGCGTGTGCCATCGCGCCGCTGTAGAACGACGCGATCTGGTTGTTGTCGAGATCGGTGTTCACGAAAAAGGAGGCGGTAAACACCTCGTCAATTTGCCGCACGGTGCTGGTATCCACGCCGGCGCGTTCCAGCCAATCTCGATAATCACCGAAGTCGCGGCCAACTGTTCCCATGAGTTTAGGGCGGGTGCCGAGCAGCGCCATTGTGTAGGATATGTTGGCGGCCACACCGCCCCAGTGCTTGGTCATATCTTCCACAAGGAAACTGAGGCTAATTTGGTGGAGTTGATCTCCAATGAGATGATCGGTGAAGCGCCCCGGAAAGCGCATCAGGTAGTCGTAGGCGATTGAACCAGAAATCAGGATTTCCATAGGCGCGTGTAATCAAACCTGCTTGTATGGGCGGACATAAGCCAGCAGTATATCATACCCATTTCCTGCGTTGTAGAATAGAAATACATATTGAAAAATTTTGAAAAAGGTATCTCCTGATGACGGTTTGGGATCATGCGCGTTTGCCAGTCAGCCGCTTGAAACTGGATGTGAACGGATTGCAGCGCGGCGACTACAGCGACAAGTATTTTGAAAATGTAGTGCATGTACTGGAAGGCGCTGCGGCAGCCGGTTATCGTTTTGAAGGACAATCCCCTCGATTACGGCCTGACGAATCCGCCGGACTGCCGGTTGGCGATATTGAAGTGGAAGCGCAGATTTTCACTCGCCGTTCGCCCTTTGCGCTGGTGGGCGGGGTGGATGTGGCGCTGGCGATGCTGCGGGTGGCAGGTGGCGCGAATCTTGAAGCGGAAGCAGTAGAAGATGGCTCCAGAGTTCGCTATGAGGGCGATACCGAGAATGTACAGCCCGTCATGAAGATCAGGGGGCGTTACCGGGATTTCGCCCTGCTGGAAACTCCGATACTTGGCGTACTCACCCGAATCACGCGCATGGCGACCAATTCGCTGCTGGCGTTGCAAGCCGCTGCGGGTAAGGGGTTGCTGTTTTTTCCGGCGCGGTTTGATGTGCCTGATGTACAACCTGCGGACGGGTATGCCTACTGGCTGGCGGTTCAGTCTTACAACCACGAGTCCGGCACACGCCTCGCGCCGCTGGTGAGTACCGATGCGCAGGCGCGATGGTGGGATGGGCGCGGCAGCGGAACGGTTCCTCATGCGTTGATTGCCTGTTTTCTGGCGGATACTGCCGAGGCGATGCGTGCTTTTGCCTTGTATAGTCCGGTGGATATTCTGCGCGTGGCGCTGCTGGATTTTGAGAATGATGCGGTAGGCGCGGCGCTGGCTACGCTGGCAGTGTATTGGCCGCGCTATCTGGATGCGAAGCGTGCCGGCGATGTGGAAGGACAGATGCGCTGGCGCTTGTTTGGCGTGCGGTTGGATACCAGTTCCAACATGCGCGATGTGTCGTTGGGCGATGGGGACGCTGGTGGCGTGACTCCGGCGCTGGTTCTGACCGTGCGAGCCGCGATTGATCGCGCTTGGGAACAGTGGGACATCCCCGACGGTTGGCTGTCGGAGGCGCGTGATTACTGCCGTCAGATCAAGATTGTGGTGAGTGGCGGCTTTCATGCCGGTAAAATCGCTCTGTTTGAGCGAGAAGGCGTCCCCTCTGATCTGTATGGAGTGGGTTCAACCTTGCTGCGGAATGCAGAAGATGTGGGTACCGATTTCACAATGGATGTGGTGCGCGTGAAAGTGCATGACCAGTGGGTAGATATGGCTAAAAAAGGTCGTAAACCCAATGACAACCCGGAACTGAAACCGGTTCGGTTGAGTGACTTGCCGCTGTAGCGGTAGAGAAAGGCGCGTGTGATGAGCGATCAACCCGATCAACTGGCGAACGAGGCGGGGCGACCCCGACGGGATGCGGATACGGGACGTGAACCACAGTTTGTGGCGGCACAGATGGGGGCGCGTTGGATTTCGCTGAACGCATTGGCGGAACGCATCGAGGCGGCTTTTATTGAAGAACACGCCAATGAGACGGCGGCGCTGCGTGAAGCCGATACCCGTACCAAACGCTTGCAACTGGTCATCTCCACACTGGATTATGTGGTCGCTTCCGAATCGGTGCAGTTGTCCGCGTCCGAGAGGGCTGATCTGGTCAGCCGGGTGTACAGTGCGCTTTTTGGCTATGGGCCGCTGGACGCGCTGTTTATGGACGAACGCATCACCACGCTATCACTGGAAGGGGCGGATGCGGTTTCTGTGCGCTATGAACACGGGCAGTTGCAGCCATTGGGGCCACTTTTCCAGACCGAGGAGCAGTTCCGGCGCGTGCTGCGCCGCCTGCTGATGGATGCGAACGCGGAACTACGGGAAGATCAGCCGTATATCGAGGCCGGACTGACCATCGGGGAACGCCCGATTTGCGTGAATATGATCGCGCCGCCGGTTTCGTTTCAACTCACTGCGGATATAAGGATGCACCCCAAGAAATTGCCCACGCTGGCTGATCTTGTGGCGCAAGAGTTCCTGACCGAGACAGCCGCAGCGGTTGTACAGGCGCTGGCACAGTCGGCACACGGGGTCATTGTGGTCGGAGAATCGGAGTCCGGTAAGACCACGCTGTTGAATGTGGTGGCGCACCTGCTGCCCGCCCCTGAACAGGTTAGCGCGGTGGAGCGTGCGGGCGAAATGCGTTTACCCGCAGGTATGAGCCGTTTGGCGGTGCAGTGGCCGCAGGGGACAGCGCCCGGTATCACCTTCGGAGAGCAAATCTTGTCAGCGATTCGCCTGAAGCCGCAAACGCTGCTGCTGGATGAAGTCCGCACTGATGAGCCGGAGACAATCGCGCCCCTATTGATGCAGGCGGATGCGCCGCGCCAAATCTGGTCTTTCCGGGGTGCGATTTTCGCCAAGCGGCTGCAAAGCTCTCTGGGTATGCTGGCACGCCGCGCCGATCCTTCAGGTGGGGAACGGCTGGTGAAGGCGTTGTATGAACGCCTGCCGTTCGTGCTGACGTTAAGCCGCAGCGGGGAACGGTTGCGACTGTCGAGCATTGCGGAATGGCAGTTTAAGCACAGCGCCGATTACCCGACTTATACGCTGCTGATGCACACCGAAGATGGACAACTGCGCTTTACCGGCGAAAGCCCCCTGCGTTCGCTCAATCTGCCGTCAGATTTTTGGCCTGCGCCCTGACCGAAAGAGGCTTGCATGCCGCAAGCCTCTTTCGACTGCGATTGTTCGAGCGCGGGTTAGACCTTTTCGCCTGCGACTGCGCGTTTGAGGCTGTCGGTGAAGGGCGGGCGGGCGATGCCGTTCTCGGTGATGATTCCACTCAGGTAGCGGTGAGGGGTGACATCAAAGGCCGGGTTGCGGGCATGGAAATGCGGCGGTGTGATGGCATGACCGTAGGGCGTGAGTACCTCGGATTTGTCGCGTTCCTCAATCGGGATTTCGGCACCGGAGGCCAGCGTGAGGTCTACAGTGGAGGTCGGCGCGACCGTGTAGAAGGGGATGCCGTTTTCTTTGGCGAGGACGGCGACCTGATACGTGCCGATCTTGTTGGCGAAATCACCGTTGGCGGCCACACGGTCTGCGCCCACTAGCACGATGTTGATTTCACCCTTTTGCATGTAATAGCCAGCGGCGGTATCGGGCAAAATGTCGTAGCTCACGCCGAGCTGCTCCATTTCCCACGCACTCAACCGTGCGCCTTGCAAGCGGGGGCGCGTTTCGTCAAGCAGCACATGGATGCGTTTGCCCTGTTCAAAGGCTGCCCGCACCACGCCCAGCGCGGTGCCATAGTCTACGGTTGCCAGTGCGCCCGTGTTGCAGTGGTGAAGGATGGTGAACCCGTCCTGAATGAGCGCCGCACCATACGCGCCCATGCGCTGATTGATTGCGACATCTTCATCTGCCACGCGCTGCGCTTCGGTGAGTAGGCCGTCACGGAGCGCCTGCGCATCAGCGAAGCCGCTGAGAGCGTGTTTGAACATCCGGTCAACCGCCCATGCGAGATTGACCGCCGTCGGGCGTGCCGCTTTGAGTACCGCACCCGCCTGATCGAGGTCGGTCAGCAAGGAGGCGAGACTGGTGGCGGGGCTGTTTTTCGCCGCCAGCGCCATGCCAAAAGCGGCTGCCGCGCCAATGGCCGGTGCGCCGCGCACGGTCATGTCGGTGATTGCGGCGGCTACGGCTGCATAATCTTTGAGATCAACCACTTCCAGCTTCCAGGGGATCGCTTTCTGGTCAATCATCCTCACGTTGCCATCGTGCCATTCAACTGTACGCATATAACCTCGTTTGTATGTTCAGTCTGCGGGGTCGCTGATCGGTAGCGAACGCAAAACCCGCCATGTGGCGGGTTGTTCGCGTCCGGCAAAAATGGGTTCTTCGGGTTTAGGAACTGGCCTCAACTGCTAACACCACCTGCGCCAATGTGCTAAAGGGAACGCCACCCCGGTTATAGGTTTGCCCGCCAATGGTGATCCACTGAAGGGGGCCGTTCTCGAAGCGAATCATGACGGCGGGCGTTCCGGTGACGCCTGCTTGCTGCCCGACAAGCGAATCGGCTTGGAACTGTTTCGCGTTGCTTGTACATTCCAGCAGTGTGCCATATTCGGCACCGATGGTCTTGGCAACATCACGCCCGATGTCGCTGTACAGGCCGGCGGCGGCGAGTGTAAAGATGCGTTCGTGCGCCTTCCAGAAAGAACCGGGCTTCACGGTTTCGGAGCATTCCGCCAGCTGTGCGGCGAAGTCGCCATACTGACTGCCAGTGGTACGCAGCATCCGGTATTCAAATTTCGCTTTGCCAGTGGCGACATATTCGGTTATGAAACGGGTGACATCGCCTACATAGTCCTGACAGTGGGGGCAGGTGAAATCGGCAAATTCAACAACCGTAATGGGAGCATCCGGGTTGCCTAGCACAAACGCGCCGTCCTCGGTACGAGATTGCGGGATGTTATCAAAATTCAAGCCGCTTCCGGTTGTATTGCCGGAGAGCAGGATGACAACGGCGGCTGCTACCACCACCACTACCACAAGCACGCCGATGATGAGCATGTTACGTTGTCTGACATTTGGATCCATGTTGTTCGCTCTATTCCTAAACGAATGTGAATTGAGACTGAGAGGCCGTTGAACGACCTTGCTAGATGAGGATTGTAATGAAAATCACAGGCGAATGCGAGGGATTGGAATCAACCAACTGACGCGCTGCTGGTATGTGCGATAGGTGTCCCCGTAGGCTTCGAGAAGGCGGCGTTCTTCGAGCATAGACCCGAAGATAAAATAGAGCGTGGAAGCCAGATTAAAGGCCAACAAGGATTCGGTCATGGTGGCGAAAGGCCACATCATCATGAGCGAAAAAAGATAGAGTGGATGGCGCACGAGTGCATACACGCCTTTCAGTTGCAAGGGTTCTTCGGGCAACGGCAGCGGAGAACCGTTCAGGTAAGCGCGAATTTGCGACAGGCCGATGAAGCGCATCCCGTCAATCTGAAGGACGGACGCGATCATGCCTAACGCCCCGATCCCTTGAATCGCCAGCAGAAGGAGCGCCGGTACGCCTTCGACATGCCAGACCACCCCGCCGGACTGTAGAACCACAAGGGCGAATACGGGGGCGAGTGTTACAATAGCAAGCAGGTTGTAGCCCATGCGGTAGAAGCCTTCGTAGGCGCGATCACCGACCCGCTGGCGGATTGTTTGTTTGATGCCTGCTCCAGCCAGCCAGCTATGGACGAAACCGAAGGCGAGTAGCGCGAGAAAAATCAAGATCATGAGGACTGCCTTTACTCAGGAGAGATAGAATTATGCGTGCTGTAGACGTAATTGCCCGCAAACGCGATGGTCATGCCCTTACCCGCGATGAGATCGTTTGGTTTATAGACGCATATACACGCGGAGACTTACCTGATTACCAAGCATCTGCTCTGTTAATGGCGATTTTTCTGCGTGGGATGTCCCGCGAGGAAACGGTGAACCTGACGGTGGCGATGGCGCAATCCGGCGATGTGCTGGACTTGTCGGCGGAAATTGGCTACTCGGTGGATAAGCACTCGTCGGGGGGCGTGGGCGATAAGACTTCGCTGGTCGTTCTGCCGTTGGTGGCGGCCTGTGGCGTTCCGGTGGCGAAGATGAGTGGGCGCGGGTTGGGGTTTTCGGGCGGGACGCTGGATAAGCTGGAGGCCATCGCGGGCTATAACGTGCATCTGACGGACTCGGAATTCCGGCGGTTGGCGCGTGAAAACGGGTTGGTGCTGTCCGGTCAGTCGGGCGAACTGGCGCCTGCGGACGGCAAGCTGTACGCGCTGCGCGATGTGACGGCGACGGTGCCGTGTATGCCGTTGATCGCCAGCAGCATCATGAGCAAGAAGATCGCCGCTGGAGCCAACGGGATTGTGCTGGATGTCAAACTGGGACGCGGCGCGTTCATGACCACACTGGAGGACGCCCGCACACTGGCGCAGATTATGGTGGATATTGGCGTGGATGCCGGACGCGACATGATCGCGGTACTTTCGGACATGAATCAGCCATTGGGCGAAGCGGTGGGTAATGCGCTCGAAATGGCGGAGGCATTGGCTTGCATGAACGGCGGCGGCCCGGCAGATTTCCGCGAACACTGTTTGCAGGTGTCGGCCTATATGCTGCAACTGGCGGGGCGCGGTGAGAAATGGGTGGACATGGAAGATGCCCGCCGCGAATTGACCGAAAAACTGGACAGTGGCGCGGCGCTGGCAAAGTTCCGGCAACTGGTGGCGGCGCAGGGCGGGGATGTGCGAATGGTGGATGATCCGTCGCTGCTGCCACAGGCGCGGTTGGTCGAAACTTATACGGCGGCACAGTCGGGGTATGTGGCGCAGGTGGCCGCTGAGGAAATCGGGATTGCTTCATCAGAGCTGGGCGCTGGCCGCGAGAAGAAAAGCGACTCGGTTGATCTGGCGGTGGGGCTGAATGTTCCGGTGAAGGTGGGTGATCGGGTGGAAGCCGGTGCTGTTCTCGCCACGATTTACGCGAATGATGAAGCGAAACTGGCGGCTTGCCGTGCGCGGTTGGGACGGGCATTCACTTTTAGCGACCAACCTGTGCCGCGTCTGCCGCTGTTTTACGATACGCTGTACGGGAAGCGGTAGCCGCTTCAGGCGGGCGGGGCGGCTTCGATCAGGCAAAGTTGTTTGCTGGATTGCAGACAATCGCTATCGTAGCGATAGGCGTGCAGGGGCGCACCTGACCAGTAGCCGTTCTCAAAGTGGATTGTGCCGTTCAGCCCTTCGTAGCGCATGTTGCGGAGGGTGTCGGCAGGGCTGCTGGTGCGCGAGGCCGCCGCCGCCATTCGCGCCGCGTCGTAGCTCAGGGTCGAGAGCAGCCCCGGTTCGGGGATGTAGAGTCCGCTGTTTAACAGGCGTTCGCGGAAGGCCGAGTCTGCCAGCGCCGCGTTGGTGACGATGACCGCGTGGGGGGTATCTCCGCCCAGCAGCGCGAACTGTTTTAGCCCGAAAATTTCCCCGCCCACGATGTCCCCGTTCAACCGCGCCATCTCGGTGATCTCGCGGGATTCGGGCGGCAAATCGGCAGAAGCCAGCATAAAGCGGTTGTCGCCAACGGGTGTTGATCCCCACTGACCGATGATGATGGCGGGAAGTGCTGCTCCGAGCGCCTGCTGTGTGTCGGTAGTGGCGGCGGCATAGCCCGTCAACAGCACGGCCTTCACACGCGGGTCTGCTGCCAGCGCCACAGCACGGGCACGGGCGGAGTCTGGTGTGCCGCCGTCATCCAGCGCCAGCAGTTCTAGCGCCTGATCCCCTTCATCACTGAGTGCCAGTTTTGCCGCGTAGTAGGCATCGTAGCCAATTTCGCGGTAGCGCCCCTCGAACGGCCCCAGCAGCGCGATGCGGTACATGGAGGCGGGCGTTCCGCAGCCTGCCAGCAGCAGCAGCATGAGCAGGGCAGCGGTTCTAGCAACCATTGGCGAGATGCTCATCAAAGGTGCGGGCGAAGTCGTGGTAGCCGTCACTGCGGCAGTCGGCGCGAAAGTAGTAGAAATCCGACTGCGCTGGATAGACGGCGGCACGAATGGCGCTCACCGAGGGGTTGGCAATCGGGCCGGGGGGGAGGCCGTCGTTCAGGTAGGTGTTGTAAGGCGACACCACATTTTGATAGTTGGCGGCGGTGATGCGTGGCCACCAGTTGCCGGGTGCGCCCAACGGATACTGCACAGTCGGGTCGGCCTCAAGGCGCATGGGCATCGCCAGACGGTTGCGGTAGACGCTGGCGATCATCGGATGTTCGTCGGGATGCACGGCTTCGCGCTGCACGATGGCGGCCAGCGTGACGATCTGGTAGGGTGTGAACCCCTGCGCGGCGGCGTCGGTGAGAACTTGACCGCCTACAGTGGTGGTAAAGGTTTGTAACAGGATGTCGCGGAGCATTTCGGGCGTGACCTGTGCCGGAATCTGGTAGGTGTCTGGATACAGGAAGCCTTCTAGCGAGACTCCGGGCGGGATACCCATTTGCGCTGCGAAGGTGGAGTCTATTGGCGCACCCGAACCCACTACACCGAGGAATTCCGCCGCGCCGAACCCGAAGTAAGCGCGGGCTTGTTCGACCGCTTCAGCGACTTCTTCGATGCGCCAGCCTTCCAGAATGCGGAAGGGGAACTGACTGCTGGCCGAATCGGTGAGAGCCACCGCGATTTGTGCGGGGGTCTGGGCGCGATTCAGGAAGAACACGCCTGCTTCCAACTGTGTGTCGAGGTCGTTCAGGCGCACGTAATCCACAAAAAGATCGGCATCGGTAATCAGACTGGCGCTCACCAGATTTTGCGCGATGAGGCGCGGGGTGTCGCCCATGCTCACGGTGAACCGCTGCGGGGCGGTGTCGGCGCTGTAAGGGCGGTTCAGTTCGGCCTGCCGACCACTGAGCGACAGGCGAATCAGCGCCTTCTGCACATAGTCTACCGGCTGACCGCCCGAAATGACGAACAGCGCCCCGCCTGCGATGACCGCCGCGACGAGCAAAAGGGCAGCGCCGATGACGGCTGTTTTGAGAAGTCGTTCCATCTGCTTCTATGTCCTTAGCGCAGCACTTCCGGTAGTTCGGCTAATCCATCACGCAGGGCATCCAGATAACTTTGTAAGATCAACCTTGCCGCCAGATCGTCAATCCGGTCGCGCATTTTGCGGCCTTTCTGGATGGAGAGTTCGCGGGCATCGGCGCTGGTCAACTGCTCGTCCCATTCGATGATGGGTAGGGGCGTAACTACCGCTAAACGGGCAATCCATTTGCGGACGGTATCGCCTTGCGTGTATTCGCCGGGGACGGCTTCGGGGTTCACAGGTACACCGACCACCAACCCCACCACGCGCTGTTCCCCCACGATATGCAGGATGCGGCGGAAATCGTCGGCATTGGAGGTGCGCTGAAGGATCGAAAGCTCACGGGCAACCAAGCCGCTGCTGTCGCATACAGCTAATCCGATGCGTTTTAGGCCGTGATCTATGCCTAGCAAGCGCCCTTTCATGACAGCGGGGTTTCCTGTATCTGAATGGAAATGCGCGGCGAGAGGAGGGGCAGGGTTGTCCAGCCTTCAGGCCATACGGTGATTTGCGGCGGCATTCCCGCTTGCAAGGGGAGGTCAGTCACCAGATAGGCTATCGCATCGTTCAGGGGGCGTCCGACCAGCGCCGAACGGACTTGATCGGCATCAATTTGCGCGATGACCGTGCCGCTGCCCGTCATCTCAAATACCACTTCGCCAGTGGCGGGATTGACGCTTTCCACCGATTCGCAGCCCAAGTCGTAACGCACACTCTGCGGGATGATGGATTGCCCCTGTTGAACCTGATGGGATAACTGCGCGTAAACCACCTGCTGCCCGAACTGCTCATCAACCACAACGGCTTCGACGACTGCCCGCATATCGAGCGAGAGTGTGTCCGCCACTTCGTCAGGTTGGGCGCTGAAGGTCTGCCAGTCGGAGCGTTCTTCGACAATGCGCACGGTTTCGAGGATGATGCACTGGCTGGCGCTGATGCGGGATTGCATCTCGACATAAGCGCGGTTTTGCAACTGCTGGCGGACGGTGGCAAGCAGGCGATCCTGATCGCCCTGTGTGACGGTGCGCTGGGTGCGACTGCTGCCGCCGCCGGTGGGGGCGATGTTACGCACTGTGACGGCGCTGGCTAAAGGGCCGACCACTGTGTTGATCGTGCCAGCGTCCACGTTGCCGACCGCACCCGCCGAATCGGTCAGGGCTTCGATGGGGACTTCGATCTGCAAACCGATTCCACCGGGCAAACTGGCTTCGCTCATCGTTCGGAATTGGATGATATTGCCGCCGCTGGTGGTGACGGTGGTGCTTGCCGGAATGGTGACGGCCTGCTCCGTCTGGTTGATGAATACCACCGATCCGGTCGCGGCGGCCTCGCCCATTGCCTGAACGCCGCTGGTTTCCAGCGTTCCGTTGTCTTCGATCTGGACGCTCAACTGCGTAGACGGGATGATGCGGTTTTCAATATCTATGCCGAGGCTCTGGGGTGAAGCGGTGATCGTTGTGGCAATATCCACTGTGGTTTGGGCTGGAACGAGTTGGACGGTGGCACTGGGCAGCACCACATAGCCAATCGCCGCCGCGACCCCGACGAAAACCACTGCCGCAACTGCCCGCCGGATGAGCTTCCAGCGGCGTTCCTGCGCGGTTTCTTCGCTGTAGATGCGGCTGGCGACATCTTTCAGGTCGTCCGGTATCGGCTCATCCTGTGGGCGCTGAAACCGTCCGGTGAACACTTTGGAACGTCCGCGCCGCCAGCGCCCGCGTTCGCTTGAGCCGATGGTTTCAAAGGTGCTGATGTTCAATTCGGTAGCGTGTTTGACGACTTCTGCATCGTGCGTGACCAGTGCCAGCCGGATAGCCCGCCGCATGGCCTCGCGCTGGATGAGTACCAGATCGAGCTTGCGGGTGAGGATGGTGCCGTTTTCAGGCCAGATCAGCAGCACTTTTTGGCCGCGCACAAACGACAGCCGATCACGCACCGAGGATACATCATCGCCGGTTTCAAGCTGTACATATTGTGCGCGACTACGTTCCGCCATCCGAACTCCGCGTTCCGCAGCTATTGACGATCAGCTGCTTAACTTTTGTACTGGTCGCGTATCCAGCCCCGCGCCATGTCGAGGGCTTCGGGCAGCTTGCTGGCATCCTTGCCGCCCGCCTGCGCCAGATTGGGGCGTCCGCCGCCCCCGCCGCCAACCAGTGCCGCCGCCGCTTTAATCAGGTTGCCGGCGTGCAGCCCCTTCTTGGTCAGGTCATCGGAAACCATCGCCAGAAGTTGCGGCTTGCCATCGTTCACGCTGCCTAGCAGCAGCACGCCGCTTTTGTACTTGTCGCGGAACCAGTCGGAGACTTCGCGCATACTGTCCATCGTCAGGCCGTCCAACTGCGCGATCAGGGTTTGCACGCCGTTGATCGTTTCGGGCTGCAAAGCGTTGAAACGACTGCGGGCAATTTCGCGCTGCAAAGCCGCGATCTGCTTTTTGGCGGCGCTGAGTTCGTCCTGCAAACCCGTAAGGCGGGTGACGGCATTATCGGGTGTCGTTCCCAGATGAGAGGCAATCTGGTCAATCTGTTCGCGCTGCGACTGGATGTATTTCACCGCACTGTGTCCGGTGAGCGCCTCGATGCGGCGAATGCCCGCGCTGACGCTGCCTTCGCTGACGATCACAAACGGGCCGATTTGCCCGGTTTCCTTCACATGTACGCCGCCGCACAACTCGTAGCTGTAGCGGTGGTCGTTCTGCGCGATCACGACGGTGCGTACCCGTTCGCCGTATTTCTCGCCAAAGAGCGCCATCGCGCCTTCGGAACGCGCTTGTGCCAGCGCCTTTTCTTGCGAGATGACCGGATAATTCTTGAAGATGACTTCGTTCACGGCCTGCTCGATGTCCGATAGTTCGGCATCCACCACTTTTTGATCGTGGGCAAAGTCAAAGCGCAGGCGATCCGGCGCGACCAGCGAACCGCGCTGCTGGACATGAGTCCCCAGACGACCGCGCAGCGCCGCGTGCAGTAGGTGCGTGCCGGTGTGGTTGCGGGTGATGTCGCCGCGCCGTTCGTTATCTACAGCGGCGTGGGCGGAGTCGCCTTCGCGGGGCGTGCCTTCCACCACTTCGCCAATGTGAACGATCAAGCCGCCCACCGGACGGCGGGTGTCCTCGACTTCGATCAGCCAGCCTTCGCCGCTGATGAGGCCGGTATCGCTGACCTGACCGCCGGCTTCGACGTAGAAGGGCGTTTGGCCTAGCACGACTTCGACCTTATCGCCCGTGATGGCGCTTTCTACGCGCTGTCCATCGCGGAACAAGGCGATGATGCGGTCATCGAGTTCGGTTTCGCCGTAGGGCAGATAGGTCACGCCTTTTTCGCCAACCAGTTTGGCTTCTTTGAGTTGTGCCAGCACTGCGTTGTGGGTTTCGCCGCTGGCGATTTCACCCATCGCCTGACCGCCGCCGCTGACTTCGGTATGACGGGCTTCCTCTTCATTGAAGCCGGCCATATCCAGCCCGAAACTGCGTTCTTCAGCAATATCTTTGATGACCTGAATCGGCAGGCCAAGCGTGGCCTTGAGGTAGAAGGCCACCCGTCCCGGCAGTTCCTTGCGACCCTCTTTCGCCAGCATGTCCAGTTCCGCGTTTAATTCTGTCAGGCCGCGATCCAGCGTGCGGCGGAAGCGAATTTCTTCCTGTGTGATGACCTTCTTGATGGCGGCGGCGCGTTCGGTCAGTTCGGTGTAGTGGCCGCCCATGATTTCGATCACGGCGGTTGCGACTTCACCGAGGAAGGGCTGATGGAAGCCTAGCTTTTCGCCGAAGCGGGCGGCGCGGCGGATGACCAGACGGCAGACCGAGTCGCGGCCTTTCGCACCGGGCAGCACGCCGTCGGCGATCAGGAACACGGCGGCGCGAATGTGATCCGCGATGACGCGGTAGGGGACAATGTTGGCATCCCGTTCGGCGTCGGTGTGGCCGGTCAGGGATTGGGTTTTGCGGATAATCGGCATGAACAGGTCGGTTTCGTAGTTGGAGCGCACGCCGTTGACCACGCTCAGGATGCGTTCCAGCCCCATGCCGGTATCCACGCCGGGGGCGGGCAGGGGAACGTCGTACTGACCGGTGTGTGTCGGGTCGGCCTGTGTGCGGTTGAACTGCATGAACACGAGATTCCACAGTTCGAGGAAACGGTCATCTTCTTCGACGAGCGAGGGGATGATGTTGTCCTCGCCGCGTTCGGGGTATTTGTCCCAGTGGAGTTCGCTGGTGGGGCCGCAGGGGCCTGTGTCCGCCATCTGCCAGAAGTTGGTTTTCGGCCCCAAACGGGCAACGCGCTTGGGGTCTACGCCCAACTCGTTCACCCAGATATTGTAGGCTTCGTCGTCGCTCTGGTAGACGGTGAAGGCGAGGCGCTCTTTGGGCAGTCCGTAGACTTCGGTTAGCAAGGTGTAGGCGAACTTGATCGCGTCGCGCTTGAAGTAGTCGCCAAAGCTGAAGTTGCCGAGCATTTCAAAGAAGGTGTGGTGGCGTGGCGAAGGGCCAACGTTTTCGAGGTCGTTGTGCTTGCCGGAGACGCGCATACACTTCTGCGAGGTGGTGGCACGCCGGTAATCCCGCTTGTCCAAGCCGAGGAACACATCTTTGAACTGCACCATGCCGGCATTGGTGAATAGCAGGGTGGGGTCGTTGGCGGGAACCAGTGCCGAGGAAGCCACCTGTTGATGTTGCACTTCTTCAAAGAATTCCAAGAATGCGCGCCGCGCATCCGCGCTTGTCATCGGTTTCATGACCACAACCAATCCTGAATTTGTGTCCAATTTACCCGTGATTATAGTCTGCGCGATCAGTTCGCAACAGGGGGAGCGTGCTTGAGGGGAGATGTGGGCGAGTCTGCCTGCCCCTCTCAAAATAGAAGGGCAGGCAGGCGGAAAGACAATCTCAGGCGTTGGTTGTGACCATACCGCTGAGGATGAGAATGGCGACGAGCGCGATGCCGAATACCGCCAGCGGGGAATGCGTGGTTGTCCAACCGACAATCAACGCGCCAAAGCTGAGGGTGGTTGCCAGCAGACGCATTTGCAAGACGCGGCGGGAAGTGAGCGCCACCGCACCGCAAAGTGCCAGCATCACGCTCAACACGCCGATCAGCAGCAGGGCGAAGAAGGCGGCTTCGATCTGTATCCCGTTAGCGAAGATGACCACCGCACCCCCGACCACTGTGGCGATCAGCGGCAGCAGAATGTCCGCTATCAGCAGTTCAAAGCCGTTGACGGGTAGGAATTGTCGCAGGAAACGTTCTTCCACATCCACGCTGAACACATACAGCATCCCTAGCGGGGGCGCTGCGCCAACCACCAGCAACCACAGAATCCACACCTGCACGGGGGGATTGCCAGCGAGGATAAGCACCGCGATTTGCGTGAGTACCGCCCCCCACAGGCCGCTGAACAGCAGCATGAACGGGTGGCGGATGTAGGAGATGGCAGCTTTGGCGGCCAGCGCCCGGAACCCGGTCACGTTGTCCGGCAGGCGCAGCAGGGCTTTGCGCGATCCGCGTGCGCTTTGCATACGGATGCGCAGTTGCACATCAATTTGCTTCCACGCCATCAGCCCAAGCGATTGAATGCGGGCGTACAGGATGCTTTCGTCGGTGGCCTGCACCATGTCAATGCGGGCGGCCAGACGGGTCATTCCCCACACCAGAACGACTGCTAAGGCGAGCCATGCCAGCGGCAGCCATGCCGGTTCGTGACCGAGGATGTACAGAATGAGCGATCTGCCCGGCCAGAGCAAGCCATCCGGCCACGCCACCGCCGCCGGAATGAGCAGTAGCGGCAGCACCCACAGAATGCGCACGCGGCGAATGCGCACGTCAATCAGGCGCAGCACACCCAGCACCCAGCCAATCGCCCATGTGGCGATGACGAATGGGATGAAGATCAGGATGGCGCGCAGGGCGTTGCCGCCGCCTACCGTGCTTCCGAGTGGACGGCTTAGAAAGATGGTGATGAGCGCGGCGAGCAGGCTGATGAGCACCACCCGCGTGAGTACCTGCCGGACAAAGCCGATGAACACGGGAGCCGCCGGACTAATCGGCGATCCGGCGATGTACGAAATGTCCTCAAATGTGAGCTTCAGCGGCGTGCTGTTGAGCGCCACCATCATCACGAACACTTGCAGGCCGAGCATGATAAACGGCAGCACCATTAGCGCGTCTGATAGCGACGCACCGTTCAGCAGTCCGCCGAGGGCGTGGGCTTGATCGTGCGCCCACGTCCACATTGCGCCGACCCAGATGCCGCATATTCCGAACAAATAGAGGATATAGGCACGGCTGGACAGGGATCCGTTGTCCGGTTGGTAGCCCAACACGCGCAGCCAGTACACGGCTTCGTCCTGAAACTGCTTCCAGCGCAGCCAGCCCAGCACGCGCAGATCATTCGTCATCGGTTGTCGCTTTCCGCGCACGGATGGCGGCGCGCAGAAGGGCTTCGAGTGTCAGGCTGCCTTCCAGACTAAATTCAGCGCGTAATTCGTCCGGTGTGCCGCGCCCGATTAATTCTCCGCCTTCCATGATGAGGTACTGGTCGGGATGGGCTTCCTGCGGGAGTTGATGGCTGCTGAGTAGAATGGTCATGCCCTCGGTACGGTGACGGTTGAGTTCTTCCCACAGGTCATCCGCCGAAACCGGATCGAGGGGGCCAAGCGGTTCGTCCAGCAGCAGGATTTTGGGTTCGATGAGGAGTGCCATGCACAGCGCCAGTTTGTAGCGCATCCCGCGTGAGAAGCTGAACGGGAAGGCCGAACGGTTGGGGTACAGACCGTAGCGCCGCAGCAGGTCTACCGCATCATCTTCCCAGTTTTGCCAACCATGCAGTTGCGCGTTGAGTTGCAGATGTTCCCACGCGGTTAGCTCGTCGTAAAAGGGCGGGGTATCCGGTACGAGAACGACATGTTCACGGATTTGTCGTTCGTCGGTGTTGACCGACTGACCGAGGATGGAGACATTGCCATCGGTGGCGCGTGTCCATCCGGCAATACATTTGAGCAGCGTGGATTTGCCCGCGCCGTTGCGCCCGACCAGCGCGACGAGCTGGCCTTCGTTAAGGTCAAACGTCACATCGGTGAGCGCATGAAACGAACCGTAGACGTAACCAATATTTTGAACGGAGAGAAGTGGCGTTCTCGAATCTTCAGGCATTGTGTGTCCTTCATTCACGATGGCGGTCTTATTCTACACAGGAAGCACAGCAGTTGACAGAGACGCTCGATCATGGAAAGCTCTAACAGGTGAGTTGGGGTTATTGGGTTGGGGAGATTTGAGTTGATGATTGACCATGTTGTGCCGCCTTCATTGTTGTTGAAACCGATGTACATTGGCAATATTTGCATTGAAACGCCGCTGACGTTGGCTCCGATGGCCGGACAGACGAATTATGCGTTTCGGACTCTGTGCCGCGAACAGGGCGATTGCGGGCTGGTTTGCACCGAGTTGATTAGCAGCATGGCGATTCACTACAAGAATCAGAAAACATGGCGCATGTTCGACTGGCGACCGGATGAAAGCCCGTTCGCGGTGCAGTTGTACGGCGCGGAACCGGTTGCGATGGCAGAGGCGGCGCGGGTAGTGGTGGATCAGGGCGCGGATATTGTGGACATTAACATGGGGTGCTGGGTTCCCAAAATCGCCAAAAGAGGCGGGGGCGCGGCGCTGTTGAAGGATGTGTGCGCCGCGACATGGGTGGTGGAAGCGGTGGTGAAAGCCGTGAACGTTCCGGTGACGGTGAAGGTGCGCAGCGGGTGGGATGCCGAACATCTGACCGCCGTCGAGTTCGCCCGCGCTGCTGAACAGGCGGGGGTGAAGGCGATTGCGGTTCATGCGCGGACGGCGGCGCAGGCGTTCACCGGCAAGGCGGATTGGGATATGATCCGGCAGGTGAAAGAAGTGGTGCGGATTCCGGTGATCGGCAACGGCGATGTGTTGAACGCGGCGGACGCGGCGCGGATGCTGGAGCAGACCGGTTGTGATGGCGTGATGATCGGGCGGGGGGCGCTGGGCAACCCTTCGTTGTTCCGTCAGATCGCGCATGAACTGCGGAACGGCGAACCGTTGCCGCCGCCAACTGCGC